>JBDLPS010000077.1:0-7460 GCA_039800965.1 Pseudomonadota bacterium
GCTGCATTTCAGGCCACCGCGCCAGGGGCGCAATCCCAAGACCGGCGAGGCGGTCGCGCTCGACGGCAAGTACGTGCCGCACTTCAAGCCCGGCAAGGACCTGCGCGAGCGGGTCAACGAAGGCGCTGGAACCCCGATCCGCGACTGATTCCACAATCGGGCCATTCGCGCCCGTTTCGCCGGCGGCCGACGAGCCTGCCGCGCGGCTACGCTGCCTCCTCCCACACAACGCATGCACGGAGGCATACGCGATGAATATTTTTCCCCGGTCCCCGTCTTCCCGGATGTTCGCGCTCGGGCTGGCAACGTTCAGCCTGCTGGCGGGCGCTGCACCGGCCTGGGCTGCGCCCGTCAACATCAATACCGCCGATGCGCAGGCCATCGCGCAGGGCCTGAAGGGCATAGGGCTCAAGCGCGCCCAGGCGATCGTGGATTACCGCGCAAAGCACGGCGCTTTCCGATCCGCGGACGAGTTGGCGCAGGTCAAGGGGCTCGGTGCGAAAGTGATCCAGAAGAACAGGGCGGATATCCGCGTCGACGGGCGACCGCCTGCAGCGCCTGTGGCGGGCCGGCCGGCGACTGCCGCCACCAGGCACTGATGCTGAATCTTCGCTGAAAGTCCCGGCCACATCCATCGATGGCGCCCCGTGCTTACGGGACGTCATCGAGTTCGACTACCATCGGTACATCCCGTCCAACCCAGGGTGTACGCGTGACGAAGCAAGTAATCCGAACGGCCGTGTTCCCGGTGGCGGGGCGTGGCACGCGCTTCCTGCCTGCGACGAAGGCGAGCCCCAAGGAGATGCTCCCGATCGTCGACAAGCCGCTGATTCAGTACGCGGTCGAAGAAGCGGTTGCAGCGGGCGCCCGGCGGCTGATCTTCGTGACGGGCGCATCCAAGCGTGCGATCGAGGATCACTTCGATAAGGATGCCGAACTCGAGCACCTGCTGGATTCGCAAGGCAAGTCCGAACTCGCCGACCTCGTCCGCGGCGTCTTGCCGAAGGACGCTACCTGCGTCTACATCCGCCAGCCTGAACCACTGGGTCTGGGTCATGCAGTGCTCTGCGCGCAGCCGGTCGTGGGCGATGAGCCCTTCTTCGTGCACCTGGCCGATGACCTCATCGATGCCGAGGTGCCGTGCCTGAAGCAGATGGCGCAGGTCTACAAGCAGAAGGGCGGCAGCGTGCTGGGCGTGGAGGAGGTGCCTCCGTCAGACACCGACAAGTACGGCATCGTCCAGACCAAGGGTGCCCCCGCGAAGGTCAGCCGGATACATGGCATCGTCGAAAAGCCGAAACCGGCGGTCGCGCCGTCCAACCTCGCGGTCGTGGGTCGTTACGTGCTGACGCCGCGGATCTTCAAGCACCTTGAGAAGATCGGGCAGGGCGCCGGCGGGGAGATCCAGTTGACCGATGGCATCGCGCGCCTGATGCGCGAGCAGGCCGTCCATGCCTACCGATTCCAGGGCAAGCGCTATGACTGCGGCAGCAAGCATGGATACCTGCAGGCCACCGTCGAATACGCGCTGAACCACCACAAGCTGGGCGGAGCCTTCCGTGACTATCTGGCCGAGCTGGTGGCATCCGGCGGCGCAGGCCCAGTGACCCCGGGACCGGCGAAGCGCCCGACCCGTCGCAGGCGCTGAGGGACTACTGCGAGGCTGATGCGTTCTGGCGTGGCAGCACCCGCCAGGCGATGACGAGCGCGGCCAGCAGCAGGGCGGCTGACAGGAAATAGGGCGCGCCCTGCAGGGGACCGTCCCCGTGCCGTACCGCGAGCGAGAAGACCTGCGTGAACAGGACCGGGCCGAGCATGCCGGTCATCGCCCGGATGCTGCCCAGGGCGCCCTGCAGCTTGCCCTGTTCTGAAGGGTCGACGCGGTGGCTCATCAGGGACTGGATCGAAGGACCGGCCACGCCCCACATCGCGATGAAGGCGATACCGGTGAGGAATACGGCACCGCTGGTGGCCAGGGCGAAGATGCAGCAACCCGTGATGCCGAACAGAAGCCCCAGCAGCGCGGCGTTGCGCTCGCCGACGCGGCGCACGAGCGGCCTGACGACGGTCGTCGACACGATGCCGCTGGCGACGCCGACAAGGGCCAGCGCAAGGCCCTCGCCGCGCTCGGTCCAGCCATAACGCTGGTCCGTGTAGAGGACGAACATGTTGGGCAGGGCCTCGTGGGCCAGTGCCATGACGACGACCGCACCGGCGAGCCCCAGCAGCTCGGGGTGCGAAGACAGCAATCGCAGCGAGCCGAAGACATGGGCGTTCTTCAGGCTGAACGGGCGGCGCTTTTCGCGGGGCAATGATTCGGGAAGGATGAAGAAGCCGTAGGCGGCGTTGGCCAGGCTCAGCGCACCTGCAACCCAGAACGGCAGGCGCAGGTCGATGGCGCCGAGCAGGCCGCCCAGGGCCGGCCCGATCACGAAGCCGATGCCAAACGCCGCTCCCAGCATGCCAAAACGTGCCGCCCGCTCCGCCGGTGGCGTGACATCTGCGATATATGCACCGGCCGTCGGGTAGCTGGCCGAGGTGATGCCGGACGCGATGCGGCCGACCAGCAGCCAGGACAGCGAGGGCGACAGTGCCATCAGCAGATAATCGAGGCCAAGCCCGAGATTGGAGAGCAGGATCACGCTGCGTCGGCCGAAGCGGTCGGAAAGGGCACCGATCACCGGCGAGAACACGAACTGCATCGCCGCCCACAAGGTGGCGAACAGACCGACATACAGGGCGGCACTGCTCACGTCCCCCGCGCGGAACTGCAGGATCAACTTGGGCAACACCGGCGCGGTGATGCCCACGGCCATCATGTCCAGCGCAACGGTGATGAAGATGAAGATGAAGGCGGCCGATCCCGGCGCCGGGTTCTTGTTCTGATGCACGCCGGTATTCTAATGCAGCGTCTTGCGGCCCGAGGCCTGTATCGCGGTTACGAATCCGGACGGATCACCGAAATAGCCCTGGGGCGCGAGTTCCGCGAAATGCCCGTCCCGCTCGATGAAGACCGCGGGAAAACCGCCCACGCCCAGTTGCTGCATCAATCGCTGCGACTGCTGCATATGGGAGTCCGCCGCCGCAGGATCCAGCATGGCCTGAAAGGCATCGGCGTCCAGGCCGATACCCTGCGCCAGTCGCCGCAGCGTGTCAGCCTCGACCACATGTGCGCCGTCGACGTAGTGGGCGGACTGGATCGCCCGCAACATCTCGAGGTCCGCGCCGGGTCGCAAGGCACCGGCTGCGAGTACGGCGGCTGTCGTCGGCTGTGAATGCAGCACCATCCCGTCGCTGGGCAGCAGCCCGTCGAGATAGCGCTGACCATAAGGCTGGCCGCTGAGCTGGCCGACGCGGGCGTCGGCCAGGCGGATCTGCCGGCGTACCGCCGCGGGCAGCACCGTGGGGCGAGGCCAGAGGCAGCCGCCGTGCAGGTGCATCTCCACGTCCGGCAAGGCCGCGGCAGCCTTGATCAATGGGGCGATGCCGTAGCACCAGCCGCACAGGGGATCGAAAAAATAATGGACCTTGATCACGGAATGCCCGGACCTCAGCGGTTCCAGTCGTCCCAGGGCGACGGCATGTTGTAAGGCACCGTGATGAAGTCCGCCTCGATCTGCTCGATCGCGTTGTCCTTAAGCTTGAAGGCCTCGAACAGGTAGAAGCTGTGTGGACGACGCACCGGTGACTTCACCACCGTGCCGTCGGTGAGCTTGTAGCTGTCGATCGCTCCCGCATGATCGATGAAGCCGGCTGCGAGCACCACGCCACGCTCCTCGTCGACCAGCGGGAAGCGGCGTGCACGCAGGCGCGTGTCGTAGCGGTAGTTGCCCGCCTTGAACTGTTCCTCGCAGCCCAGTCGCGCCACGGGCACCACGGCGAAGGAGGGGTTGTTCGTCGTCTGCACGCCGTTCTCCACGCGCTTGCAGTCCTTGTGGAACTTCGTGAACAGCTGTCCGTCGTTCAATTGCAGCGTGTCGAAGTACCCATCGGCCAGCGAGATCATGCGGGCGCGCGGCAGGCGCTGCGAGGGCGGCAGGACCTCGTTCATCGCCGGCTTGTTCTCGAACTTCTGGCCTTCGAACTTGATGCCTGAGTCCGACTGCCGCACGACCAGGGTCTCGGCCTCCGATACCAGACCCCCTTCGATCTTCAGGCGGATGGTCGTGGCCGAGGTTTCATCGGTTTCGGTCGCGGTCGTGAACAGCGCCACCTGCCCAGTGAGCGGATCGGCGAAGCGCAGGTCGTAGGGGCCGAGCGCGGTGATCGTCGCCCAGAGTCCATCGCCGACCATCAATGCCACGTTGTTTTCGGTGTTGCGCACGTGATGCGCCCACTTCACGCGCGACGGGTCGTGCGCCTTGAGGGCGGCCACGTAAGCGTCCAGCACTTTGTACAGTTCCGCGCGGCTGGTGGCCGGCAGCGCGGCGTTGTGTCGTGCGTCCGGCAGCCAGTTCTCGTTGGAGGAGGAGGCGGCGAGGGCGGGCGTGGTGACCGCCAGGGCCAGGAGGGCGGCCAGGGTGCGCAGGTTCGTCATGGTGTTCGAATCCCCGAGGTCTTGTTTATTCTCGCGTGGAGTCTACCATCCGTTGCGACAGCAACCGCATAGGCGGGGAGAATGCGATGAGCGAAGCACTCAAGGTCAAGGCGAGCCGGCGTCGTTTCCTGGCGGGGGTCGGCATCGCAGGCGCTGCCGGTGCCGCAGCTGCAGGCCCGGCAACGGTGATGCTCGGCGCTCCGGAGGCGGCCGGCGCGGCCACCGTGATTCTCCACGATTCCCGCATCCCGCTGCCGGCGGATGTCGCGGCCCGACTGCAGGCCAACGGTGCGCAGGTCATCACGCTCGGTGATGATCCCGTCCGCCTGTGGCGCACCGAGGTCGGCGCCGTGCTGCGCAAGCCGGACACGCGGTTGTTCGGCGTGACGCGGTGGTCGGACTACCTCATCGTGCGCGGCCTTGCGGCGGAATCCCGCCGGCATGCGCGCCATGAACAGCATCACCCTGAGAGCGGCCACTTCACCTGGCTGATCGCCTGAGCCCGTCCGCCGTGGCAGTCGCTCCACGTCGGAGTCTCCGGACAGCCCTCGCGCTGTGTGGTATGGCGTTGCTGGCGGGCGCGCCGTCACTGGCCCAGGAGCTGCGCGCGGGCATCTGGCAGCGGCATGACCTGCGGTTCCAGTATCTGGGTTTCACCACCCTCTATTCCTGCGACGGTCTCGTCTCGAAGCTGCGCGTGCTGCTGAAGGCAAGCGGGGCCCGGGCCGACCTGCAGGTGGTGGAGGGGAGTTGCACCGAGATTGGCGGCCACCCGGACCGCTTCGCGGGGGCCAGGCTGGTATTCCACGCCTTCATGCCAGCGGCCGCCGATTCGTCGGGATCCGGCCTAGGTGCGTGGCGCAAGGTGCACATCGCCGACGGCCGCCCGTTCGACCTCTCCCAGGGCGACTGCGAACTTGTCGAACAGTTCCGTGACCTGGTGCTGCGCAAGGCATTCACCACGCGCAACCTGACGGACCGCCTCGTCTGCGTGCCCCACCAGGGTGGCCGCTCGTTCTCGCTCGATTTCGAGGTTCTGGTCCCGACAGATCCTTGATGCGGCTCAATCCAGCCGCGCGCGGAACACTTCCGTCAGCGGGATGACGCCGGTGCGCGCCAGGTCCAGCGCGTGCCGCGTCAGACGCACCATGCCTTCCTGTTCCGCCTGCGCCTCGATCTGGTCGTGCCCGCCTCCGGTGCGCACGAGTTCGCGGATGGCAGGCGTCATCTCCAGCAGTTCGTAGACAGCGATGCGCCCCCGATGGCCAGATCCGTTGCAGGCTTCGCAGCCACGGCCGCGCCAGAACTTTTCGGTCTCCGGTACGCCGAGCGTCGTGCGGATATCGGGCGCGACGTTTTCTTCCACGCGGCAGTGTTCGCAGTTGCGGCTGACCAGGCGCTGCGCGAGCACGCCTGCGAGCGTCGCATTCAGCAGGTAGGGCTCCACGCCGATCTCGATGAGTCGCGTAACGGCCTGCGCGGCGCTGTTGGTGTGCAGCGTCGACAGCACGAGATGGCCGGTGAGGGCGCTCTCGACGGCGATTTTCGCTGTCTCCGCGTCGCGGATCTCGCCGATGAGGATGATGTCCGGGTCGTGGCGCAGGATGTGCCTCAGTGCACTCGCGAAGGTGAAGCCGATCGCATCGTGGACCTGCATCTGCACGATGCCGTCGAGCCGGTACTCCACCGGATCCTCGACGGTGATGATGTGGAACTCGCCGGTATTGAGTTCCTGCAGCGCTGCGTAGAGCGTCGTGGTCTTGCCTGACCCGGTCGGACCGGTGACCAGCACCAGGCCCTGGTTGCGGTTGACCAGTCCGCGCATGCGGTTTTCGTCCAGCCCGGTGAAGCCGATATCCGCGAACTTCCGCAGCCCGAACTTGGGATCGAGGATGCGGATGACGACGTTCTCGCCGTGGATCGCCGGCATCATCGAAACGCGCATGTCCACCTTGCCGTGCGGCGTGGCGACATGCAGCGCGCCGTCCTGCGGCAGCCTGTGTTCGGCGACGTCCATCTCGGCGAGCACCTTGATGCGCGCGACGACCGCGGGTAACAGCGACGCATCAAAGGTGCCAATGGGCGCCAGGTTCCCGTCGATGCGGAACAGCACCTCGGCCTTGTGTTCTCCGGGATGGACGTGGATGTCCGAAGCGCGACGCTGAACGGCATCCTGGAGCAGGTTGTTCACCAGCCGGACCAGCGGCTTCTGCTGGGCGAGCTGCTCGACGGAAACTTCCGCTTCCGGCCGGGACAGCAGCAGGTGCTCGGCTTCCGAATCGAGCGCGCTGGCCTCGATCGCCGGAAAATGCGTGGAAATGGCGATATCAAGGTCGCTGGGCGTTGCGACCACGGCGTCCACGGGCCGCAACGACCGGAACCGGAAGCTTGCCATGCGCTCCGTGTTGGCCGGATCGTCGGCGGCGACGATCAGTCGCCCTTCGCGGATCAGCAGCGGCAGGATGCGCGTCTTGCGCACGACTTCCTGGGGTACGGCCACCAGGGCGTCCGGATCGACATCGAAATCGCCCAGCCGCACGAAGGGGATGCCCATCTGCTCGGCGATGGTGTGGTACAGCGCATCCTCGTGGACCAGTCCGTTGCTCAGCAGCACGTCCTGCAGGCGGCTGCCGTTGGGCTGCTGGGCGTGGAGTTGTTCGGCACGGTGCAGTTTTTCACCGGTGATGCGCTTGGCCCTAAGCAGCAGCGCCTCGAAGCTGCATTCTGCCGGTGCCCGGGGATTGTCCAGCGCCTCCAGAAGCTGGGCGCGGGAGGTGACGGCCGGGCTAGCCTCTGTCGGTCCCATTCAGAGATCCTTTATTTAACATAATATACATTATGCGAAGTTAAGGAGGGTTCGCCGGAAGCGTGATCCGAGGCCCCTCCCGGGAGCCTCCATCGAGTCTGACGCGGCCCGATGCCT
>JBDLPS010000078.1:0-16796 GCA_039800965.1 Pseudomonadota bacterium
CATGGATTGCCTGTCAGTGCCGGTCGTGACCGGGATTCTATGCGGAAGATGATCCAAAATCAGATGTAATCTTGAGTGCGGCGTGACTAACGTCACATCAGGCTTCACATATAACGCTGCAAACTGACCAGATGGATCTCAGTCTCGTCGTCTACGCCATACCGATGCTCGCCATCTGGTCGTGGTACCTGCTGCGCCGGCAAGCGTCGGAGCGCCGCAGTGCCGCAGCCCGCGCCGACGCGGTGCAGGCCGGCCTTACCGAGCCCGTCTCGTTGCATCCGACGATCGACCACGGACTGTGCATCGGCTGCGGCGCCTGCGTGCGGGCCTGCCCCGAGCACCCCGAGCACACGGTGTTGGGATTGATCCAGGGTCGCGCCCATCTCATCCACGCCAGCGACTGCATCGGCCATGGGGCCTGCCGCGCGGCATGCCCGGTCAACGCGATCTCCCTGGTCTTCGGCACCGAACGCCGTGGCGTCGAGATCCCGACGCTGTCCCCCGATTTCGAGACGAACGTACCGGGCATCTACATCGCCGGCGAACTCGGTGGCATGGGCCTGATCCGCAATGCCATCGAACAGGGCCGCAAGGCCATCGAAGCCATCGCAGCGCGGCCCGCGCCACCCAAGGACCCGGGCTTCCTCGACGTCGTGATCGTCGGCGCCGGCCCCGCCGGTTTTTCGGCGTCGCTGATGGCGCTGTCCAAACGACTCTCCTACGCCACCATCGAGCAGGACTCGCTGGGCGGCGCTGTGTTCCAGTACCCGCGCGGCAAGGTGGTGATGACCCAGCCCGCCGAACTGGCCATCGTCGGCAAGGTCAAGTTCCGCAGCACGAGCAAGGAAGACCTGCTCGCCTTCTGGCAACAGGCCGAGAAGGTGTCCGGGGTGCAGATCGATTACGGACGCCGCATGGAATCGATAGAGCGCGTCGAGGGTGGTTTCGTCGTCCACACGGACAAGGGCGAACAGCATCGAACGCGTAACGTGCTGCTGGCGATCGGCCGGCGCGGCACGCCGCGCAAGCTGGGCGTCGTCGGCGAGCAATTGCCGAAGGTGGTCTACCGTCTGGTCGACGCGGAGCAGTACCAAGGCAAGAAAGTACTCGTGGTCGGCGGCGGCGACAGCGCGCTCGAAGCGGCAGCGAGCATCGCGGAAGTACCGGGCACGCAGGTCACCCTGTCCTACCGTGGCGATGCCTTCCAGCGCGCCAAGGCGAAGAACCGCGAGCGCGTCGATGCAGCGATCCGCTCGGGCAAGTTGCGCGCGGTCCTCAAGTCGAACGTGAAGCGTATCGAAATCGACCAGGTGCATCTCGATTGCGGCGACGAAGATCCCCTCACCCTGCAGAACGACGCGGTGATCGTCAGCGCGGGCGGCGTGCTGCCGACCTCCCTGCTCGAGCGGATCGGCATCCATTCGGAGACCAAACATGGCACGCATTGAACGGCGTACCGGCCACGCCCTGCTGCTGGGTGCGCTGATCGCCAGCCAGGCCTGCGCGGGCCTGCAGGCACAGGCCGCAACGCGCCCGGCCATCGCGACATCGACGTTCGATGCCGCGCAGCGCGCGATCCGCGAGGGAGATTTCGCAGGGGCCGCGCGTCAATTCGAGGCAGCCGCGAAGGCAGGCAGCCGGGACGCGCAGTACCTGCTCGGCGCGCTGCTGCTGACCGACGCGGCCGGGCCAGCCGATACCGGCGCGGCACGGCGCTGGCTGGAACCCGCCGCGGCCAGTGGCGACGGGCGGGCAGCCTATGCCCTGTCGGTACTCGCGATGGCGGCCTCGCCGTCCGCCGAGGCCGAGGCGCGCAACTGGCTGGACAAGGCCGTCGCGGCTGGATTCGAACCTGCCAAGACACTTCGTGCAGAAGGCCGCCTGCCACTGCTGTTCCTGCCGGAAAAAGACCTGGGGGATGCCGGGGCCGTGGCTGAGGCCTTCTGGCTGGCGGCGCGCGAGGGCGATGTCGCCGCCCTCGACCGGTTCACGGACACGACGCTGGTCGGCCGACGCGACGCCTTCGGTCGCGACGCCCTGGCGATGGCGGTGGCTGCGGACGCGCTGCCGTCGACGAACTGGCTGCTGGGCAAGGGCGCCAAGGTGGATGCCACCGACCAGGCTGGACTGACGCCGCTGATGCTCGCCGCGGCAGCGCCGAAAGGCAGCGCCGTGGCAAGACTGCTGGAGGCCGGCGCCGAAGTGGGCCGCACTGATGCGGCTGGCAACACGGCGCTGCACCACGCCGCAAGAAGCGGCGATGCGGCACGCGTCTCGCTGCTGCTGACCGCTGGTGCAAAGCCCGACGTGCGCAACCGCGGTGACGAAACGGCGCTGGACCAGGCGCTGCGCGCGGGCAGGCAGGACATCGTCGCCGCGCTGCGCAACGCCGGCGCCCGCTCGACACGGCGTGCCACCGTCGACTCGGAACCGGTCGATTCGGTACAGCGCGCCAAGGGGCAACCGGACCTCTATGCCGGACTTCCGGACATCCACGTGGCCGCCACGCGCCGCTCGACCGCCCTGTTGCAACTGCTGCTGCGTACGGGCGCGAGCCCCAACCTGCAGGGCCCTCGCGGCACCACACCCCTGCTTGCCGCAGCGGACAGCGGTTCGCTTGATGCCGCACGATTGCTGATCGACAAGGGCGCGGATCTTCGCCACCGGGACGAACGTCGGCGCACAGCGCTCGGCATCGCAGTACAGCGAGGCGATCTGGAACTCTGCCGACTCCTGCTCGACAAGGGTGCGCCTGCCGACGACAGCGGAAACGATGGCTCTCCCCTGATCGTCGAAGCGGTACTGGCACGCCGGCAAGGCGTGCTCGAACTCCTGCTGGACCGCGGCGCCCGGCCGGATGCCGCCGGCAGCAACGGAGTCACTGCGCTGATGGCTGCGGCACGCCAGGACGACACCGCCGCGCTGCAGGCCTTGCTGGCACGCAAGGCCAGCACGGGCGCGCGGGACAAATCGGGACGGGACGCTCTGGCGCATGCCACGCTATCCGGACAGGCGGGCGCGGCGCGCCTGCTGCTGGCAGCCGGCGCATCACCCCAGACCGTGGATGCCGAAGGCAATACCGCGCTGGGGATGGCGGCACGACGAGGCTCGGTGGAACTGGTCCGGATGCTGCTTGCCGCCGGTGCCGGGCCCGACACCCGCACCAGGCAAGGTGCTACGCCCTTGATGCAGGGCGCCGCGTCGGGCAGCGCGGAGATCATCTCCCAACTACTGAAGGCCGGCGCCACCCTCAACGCCGTCGACAATCATGGCGACACCGCGCTGATCGTCGCGGCACGCGACGGCTCGGCGGATGCGGCACGCACCCTGCTCGGGGCCGGCGCCGACCGCGACCTGCGCAACAAGGACCGCGCGAATGCACGTGACGTGGCGACCGGGCTCAAGCGTCAGGACTTCGTCGCCCTGCTTGGCGCGAAATAGGCCGTACACGGCACGGATCGGTGTCAACGCGGGCCGGGGCGGTCCGTTAAGCCGGCAACCAGACCTTCTGGATTGCCCGACTTGCTGTCCGCCGCCTGCCTCCCGGAACCCCCCGGTGCCCTCGACCCCTCACGCCCTACAATCAGGCCGGTGAGCCACGTCAGGACGCCACCCGCCACCCTCGACGCCTTCCTTGCAGGCGTCGAACGACGGGCGTTCGCGCGGGCCCGCAGGGCGACCGGCGATCGGGACGAGGCTCTGGACCTCGTGCAGGACGCGATGATCCAGCTCGCAAGACACTACGCCGCAAGGCCCGCCGACGAATGGCCTGCATTGTTCCAGCGCATCCTGACGAACCGGATTCGCGACTGGCAGCGCCACCAGTCTCTCCGGCGCAGGCTGTTCTTCTGGCGGACGCCCGCGACCGACAACCCCGGCGAACCGGACGACCTGCTCGACCGCATCCCCGACCGCAACCAGCCGGACGGTGCCGGCGAACTGCTTCGGAACGAGGTCCTGGAGCGCCTGGTCGCGACAGTTGCCGCGCTGCCCTCACGACAGCGCGAAGCCTTTGAGCTGCGGATCTGGGAAGGTCTGGACGTGGCAGCTACCGCGATGGCGATGGGCTGTTCCGAAGGCAGCGTGAAGACGCACCTGTCGCGCGCGATGACCGTACTGCGCGCGGCGATGGAGGGAGACGGAACATGAGCGATTTCGACGAACTGCCCGAGTGCGAGCGAGAACTGGCGCGCACGCTGCGCGCGCGACTGCGCGGACAGGCCACCGGCCTCGACGCCGCCACGACAGGACGATTGAGGGCTGCGAGGGCTCGCGCCATCGAAGCGGCAGGTGGGCAGGGCGCCGCAAGCTGGCGGTACGCCACCGGCGGCGCGCTGGTCACCGCGGCGGTAGCGGGCGCCCTGCTGCTGCAACAACCGTCGCAGGCCCCAAGGAGCTCTCCCGGCAGCACCAGCGGAAGGGAAACGCCGGCTGCATCATTCGATGCCATGGATATCCTCACCGACGATATCGACTCGGAATTCTACGAAGACCTGGATCTCTATCGCTGGCTGGAGCACGACGCCGATGGCACTGCTTGAGGCCGTCCTGCTGATGGCCACACAAGCCACCGCGCCTGCGCCACCAGCAAAGGCAGGGCCACCGCCACTGGAACTGCTCGAGTTCCTGGCAGAGTGGCCGGACGAGGACGGCACGCTGATCGACCAGGAGAAGGACGCCGACAAGGACGGCGCCGGACGGCAACGACGCGGACGCGACGATCGCGACGCGAGGGGGAAGGCACCATGACACGTTTGGGACAGGCGCTCGCGGCCTCACTGCTCGCGCTCCTGCTGGCGCCGGTCGCGGGCGCGGCGGCCCCGGCATGGAAAGACCTCACGCCGGACCAGCAGGCGCTGCTGAAGCCTCTGGAACAGGATTGGGAGCAACTGCCGGAACGTCGCCGCGAGCGACTGTTGCTGGGCGCGGAACGATGGAATGCCATGACTGCCGCACAGCACGAGCGTGCCCGCGAGCGCTTGCAACGCTGGAACGCGATGCCACCTGAACAACGCGCAAGACTGGAGCAGCGCCGGAACGAATTCCGGGCATTGCCACCGGAACAACGCGCGCGTATCCGCGAGCGCTATGAAGCACTGCGGCAGTTGCCGCCAGAGGAGCGTCAACGGATGCGGGACCGCTTCCGCGACCTGCAACGACAGCCCGGCGGGATCGATGGCGCATGCCCCGGCGGCGCGCAGCAAAGACTGGACTGCCTTGGCATGCCGGGGCGCGGCGGCGGGATGGGACCGGGACCCCAGGGTGGTTTCGGCGGACGCGGCGGTGGCGGCCAGCGAGGCCGTTAGCGGGCGAGGTCACGGCGGACCCATCTTCAGCACGGGTTTGATCACCGAGCCGTGGTGGAAGGCGTCGAAGACCGCTGCGATGTCTGCGAAGGGAAAGCCGGCAACCAGACGATCGACCGGGAAGCGTCCCTGCCGCCAGAAATCCAACAGCATCGGAATGACGACCTGCGGCGCCGCATCGCCACCGATGATGCCGCGCAGACTGCGGCCGCCGCCGAGCAACAGGGGCAGCGGCACGGACAACGGCGCAGGCGGTGCCGAGACGAATGCAGCCACGCCCCGCATGGCCAGCACCCGCAACGCAGCCTCGTATACCGCGGGCACCGTCGTCGTGTTCAGGACGTAATCCACGCCATCGGGCACCAGGCCCCGGACTGCCGCGACGACGTCTGGTTCGGCGGCATCCAGCGCGGCAGTTGCACCCAGCTCCAACGCCAGGACCCGCCTCGACGCCACCGGGTCGACCGCGACGATATGCTTCGCGCCGGCGAGTCGCGCCGCCATCACGGCGGACAGTCCCACGCTACCGGCACCGAAGACCGCCAGTGTCTGCCCGGCGCGCAGGTCGAAGGACTTGAGCACAGCACCAGCACCGGTGATCACGCCGCACCCCAGCGGGGCAGCGATGTCGAAGGGGACGTCGTCATCGATCCTCACCGCACCGCGGGCATCGGCGATGGCGTGGGTGGCAAAGCTGGACTGGCCAAAGAAATGCCCATGGATCATCGCGCCCGCCTGGGACAAGGCCGAACTGCCATCCCTGCGCAGACCGCCGAAACTGCGCGGAATGACCTCGCGACAATAGCTCGGCAGGTTTTCACGACAGGAAGGACATGCGCCGCAGCTTGAACCTGACAGCACGACGCGATCGCCGACCTTGAGGTGCAACACGCCACTGCCGACGGACTCGACGATTCCCGCTCCCTCGTGACCGAGCACGATCGGCCGCGGCGTATTCCACGCGAGGCCCTTGTGCGCACGAAGATCTGTATGGCAAACGCCGGCCGCGACGATCCGGACGCGGATCTCGTCGGCACGCGGCTCGCCGATGTCGACGTCCTCGATGAGCGGCACATCCTGCCCCTCGCGCGATACGGCCGCCTGGATCCTCATTTTCCGCAGCCTGCCGGAGACCTCGTCGCCGGCACCACGCCTTGCGGCCAGGGATTGCGCTTCATTTCAGTTCCGCCTCGTAAAGGCCCGTGAGCAGCGTTTCACGCGGCACCCAGACGCCATGGAAAGTCGAACGGATGCGGACCGGGACATGGAGGCGCGCCACCGGCCCCGCGGAAACCCTGCTCGCGTCGAGGATGGCGATCTCGCTGTGGCCGCGGTCCAGCCGGTTGAGGATGAGCAGCAACCACCCATCCCCTTCCGGCGCATCCGGCGCGCGCGGAACGAACTGCGGCTCGTGAACCGATATCTTCTCGCGGTGCTCCCAGTAGTCGACGGCGCCGGTCAACAAGTCCACGCGCCCTACCGAACTGGTGCCGTCGGGCCCGCGCCCCATGATCATGAATCCGTTGCGGCAGGGACGCCCCTGGTAGCGGTCATCCGTTCTGGGCATCTCGCCGGGCTTCGGACAGACGCGCTGCTGCGAATAGGTATCGTCGTCGCCGGATAGATCCATCGTGAACCGCGTCAGCAGGGGCGGCCCGGATTCGCAGGCCCTGCCATCCGGTGTCGGAAAGAACGGGAAGCAGTTCTTGTCGTAGAGCACCACGTCGAGGTGCACCTTCGCGCCTTCCGTCACGGCATTCATCATGTGGCCGGCGCTGGCGTTGGGACCCTTGAACCAGCGGACATCCTTGCCGCTGCCGCGGCGCGGGAGCACGGCGACGTGCACGGGCTTGTCATCGTGCCACTGGTAGAAATTGCCTTTTTTCTTCAGGACCTCGACATCGGTGATATGCGGGAAGAACGGGATGACGATGTGTTCCCCGGTGACACCGAAGTCATGCACGACGCCGGCCCAGGGTGCCTCGAACCAGGTTTCGTGCACCTTCTTTCCGTCGGCGCCGAAGATGTAGACCGCGATGTCGCGCGTACCCATCCCCTTGGCCTGGAACGAATACGTGACGCATTCGTTGCGTAGCCAGTCAACCTTGGGATGGGCCGAGAGGCTGACGGACGTGACCGCGCCGCCGTAATCCGTGCGACCGATGGTCTCGAGCGTGTCCGGATGCACCTGATAGGGCAGATCGTCTTCCTTGAGCACCAGCAGCTTGCCCGCATGGAACACCATGCTCGTGTTCGCGGTGCCACCATTCACACCTGCAGCCGCCGGGTCCGCATCATGCGGGTTGCGGTAGCGCCCGAAGAGGGCGCGACGCGCCTTCTCCTGCGCCACGAAGCGGGCACTGCGTACCCAGCGGCTGCGATAGGTCACCAATCCATCGTCGAAGCGGACCATGTGCGCCATGCCCTCGCCATCGATGAACACATCCTCAGGGCGCATGGACGGAAACTGTCGATCCGGGCCGGCGCGATACCACGTCCCCTGCATGCCGGGGGGCACCTGGCCAGCGACCAGTTCCAGCCCGACGACGTCGCTCTCCGCGCGCAGCGGCTTCCCCCAGCCCTGGTACAACGGCAGTTCCGGAAACTGGATTTCCATCGTCGTGTTCCTCGTGCTCAACCCGGCGCGCACAGGCACGTACGGACCAGGCAGGAAGGGGCAGCACGGTTGACCAGCAGGGCCTGCCGCCGCGGCCCGGACGACTGCTGCATCGATCCCCCCCCTGCTTCGTGGCTGGCCGGCACACCGGAACACCGCGTTTCGTTTCGTTGAAAACTCACGGATCACCCGGTATTTGTCAACCTGACGCGGGCCTGCGACCATGGCCCCAACCCTTCGCCGGCACCCGTGATGAAAACGAAAAAGCCCGCATCCCGCAGCCCTGTGCCGCGTCCCGCGCCGGAAATCGGCCAACTGCTGCCGTTCTACGACATCGGCGGTCCCTCCTATTTCGGTTACCGCATCGTGCTGGCGGCCAAGCATTTCGACCGTGCCATCCAGAAGTTGCTGGCGCAGCACAGCGACCTGACACTGCCGGAATGGCGGGTCATGGCACAGCTGGGTCTGGTACCCGACGGCACCGTGCGCTCGCTGGCGGATGGCGCTGCGGTGGACCGTGCGGAGATCTCCCGTGCGACCCGGTCTCTCGAAACGCGCGGCCTGGTACGTCGGCGCGAGGACAGGTCCGACCGCCGCAGCCCGGTGTTCTCGCTGACGCCGGCAGGACGTCGCCGGTTCCGGACGGTGCGCAAGCCGATCAGCGATTTCATCGTGCACCTGATCCACGGGGTCGGCAGCCGCGACCTCGACGCCGCGAACCGCGCGCTGTGGGCACTGACACGCGGCTGCCTACACTTCGCCTGACGGATGCAAACCATGAAGCAAGGCAGCTGGCCCTCCATCTTCCTGATCTACCTCTATGGTGTCCTCGCCTCGGCATCGCTGAGCAAGGTCATTCCCCTGCAGGGCGATTTCGCCGCGCATCTGGGTGCGACGCCAGCGCAGTTCGGCCTGCTTATGGCGCTGCTGTCCATCCCGCCTGCCCTGTTCGCGACGGTGAGCGGATCCATTGCCGACCGCATCGGTGCGCGGACGATACTGATCGCCGCCGCATTTACCGGGGTCCTGGCGAACCTGCTCGCATGGCAGGCCTCGTCGCTCGCCTCCTTCCAGGCCATCCGCCTGCTCGAGGGCTTCGTGCTGAGCGGCGTCTACTCGGCGGCACCGGCACTGGTCATGGCGACGACAACCGACGCACGTCGCGGGAAAGCCATGGCTTTCTGGTCGACCTACACGCCGGTCGGCATCTCGCTGGGCATGCTGCTGGGCAGTTATTTCGCCGGCACCGTGAACTGGCATGACGCCTACGCGGTGCAGGGCGCGATGTTCGCGGCCCTGGCTGTCGCGGGATTCCTGCTGCCCGCACCGACAACAGGCCCGATCCGGCAATCCCCTGGCCTGCTGTCGGCCTACACCCAGACCGGACCGCTGCGCATCGCGCTGACCTTCGCCGTACTCGTGGTGATGGGCCTTGGCACCAACACCGTCTTCCCATCTTGGTACGCGCAACATCATGGTGGCAGCGTGGCTGCCGCATCGTCGATGTATGCCGGGCTCAATTTCCTGATGATCGTGGGCGGGGTCGCCACCGCCGTGGTGCTGGGACGTGGCTTCGGACCGGTCCGCCTGTTCCGGTGGCTCGCCGCGCTCGCGGTGCTGTCGGCCCTTGGGCTTTACCTGCCCGGCGCAGGCCACGGCGTGACACTCGCCACCCTCGTGGTCTGGCTGCTTGCATCGGGTGCGGCCACCGCGGTGGTGACCTCGTCCCTGCCGCGGGTAATCGCAAACCCGGCGCAAGGCGCCGCCGCGGCGGGACTGTTGAGCCAGATCGCGGCGCTGACGACTTTCGTGACACCCCAGCTCTGGATCTACGTGATGGGAAGCGGCAGCGGCGCCTGGGCGGGATTTCTCGCCATCATCGGCGCGTGCTGGGCCGCGGCCCTGATGCTGCTGCCCCTGCGAGACCGTTGAGGAGCCCACCATGCCCATCCTGCGCAGATTCGCCGCCCTCATCGCCGCCGGACTGCCACTGGCAACCATGGCAGGCAATGGCACCACGGCCGGCGCCATCGATATCGAGCCACCCACCCTGATCAACCTCGCCTTCGACTGGCACATCGAGGGCGATGACAACCGCAACGCGCGCGTGGCCGTGCACTACCGCAAGGCAGGCGACCCCGGCTGGTCCGAGGGCATGGACCTCCTGCGCCTGCAGCACGAGGAAACCTACGTCCGCGGCGCGCTGGACTACGTCGCGCCGAACCTGTTCTCGGGCAGCATCCTCGACCTCCAGCCGGACACGGCCTACGAAATCAGGCTGACACTGACGGATCCGGACGGCGTTGCCGGTGAAGCGGTCCGTACGCTGGGGGTGCGCACGCGTGCCGAACCGCAGGCCCCCAGGGGCGGCCGCATATTCCATGTTTACCCACCGGGACATACGGGCCCGAGACAGCAACCCGCCTTCTCGGGACTTCTCGAGGCCTACTACATGGCATCCCTGGGAGGCGACTGGAGCCGCGCCTCGCCGCCACGCGTGCATGCCGGGGACACGCTGCTGGTTCATGCGGGCGTCTACCTCAGCAAGCACGACCACTACTCGCACGAAATCAACTCGAAGTTCACGACCTGCTGCGGCACGCCGTGGGACGGCACGTACTACCTGACGCAGAAGGGAACGGCCGAAAAGCCCATTGCCATCGTCGCCGCCGGCGACGGCGAAGTCGTCTTCGACGGCGACGGCAACACCGTCCTGTTCAACCTGATGGCCGGCGATCACCACCTCTTCGAAGGCATCACCTTCCGCAACACCGGCACCGCCATCGAGGCGGGCATGAAGAACATCGCGGGCAGCAAGGGCCTCGTGGTCAAGCACTCGCGCTTCCTGCAGGTCGGGACAGCCGTGCACTCCGACTACGAAGGTTCGGCGGGGTTCTACATCGCCGACAACGACATGCTGGGCCGCGAATCCCTGGATTACGTCTTCACCTGGTATGGGGTGAAGCCGTGGATGGATCGCGCCGATTTTGCCGAACGCGCGAAGATGAAATCTTTCTACGCCGTGTCCATCTACGGCCAGGGCCATGTGCTGGCGTACAACCGCGTCCGCGGCTTCCACGACGGACTCGACCACGCAACCTACGGCATGCCGGATCAGTACCCGGACACCCCGCGGGACCGCATGCCCGTCGCGATCGACATCTACAACAACGACATCGACGTGATGCACGACAACTGCATCGAGGCGGACGGATCGGCACGCAACGTCCGCGTGATGCGCAACCGGTGCTTCAATGCGGTACTGGGCGGCATGAGCCCGCAACCGGTCTTCGGCGGCCCCGTCTATTTCATCCGCAACGTGGTCTACAACGCGTGGTGGGGCCCGGTGAAGATCCACGGCGAGTCGTCCGGCATCTTTTACCTGAACAACACCTACATCGGTGAGTTCAAGCAGTTGCAGCCGGTGTCCAACCTGCACCTGCGAAACAACCTCATCCTGGGCCAGGAAACACAGCCACGGGTGTTTGCCGTCGACATCTTCACGAACTACTCGACGTCCGACCACAACGGCTTCCGCCCGAATCACACGGGCTCGAAGCAACCGTTTGCGTGGAACTCACCCCCCTTCGACGAAGTCCGCAACTACTACCACGACCGCAAGGCGCCGGACCTCACCGGGCAGACCGCGCCACTGGTGCAGCGCTCCTTTGCGACGCTTGCGGACATCGCGAAGGCCACCGGCCAGGAAAAGCACAGCCTGCTCGTGGACTACGACATCTTCGAGCACGCGCCCATGCCGGATTTCAGCGACGTGACGCACGTCGTGAAGCCGGAGACGATCGACCTGCGGCTGCGCAAGGGGGCGGTGGCCATCGATGCTGGCGTCGCCATCCCGAACGTGACCGAAGGTTTCACGGGCAAGGCACCGGACCTGGGTGCCTATGAATACGGACTTCCCCTACCCCACTATGGGCCTCGTCCCCGGTGACCTGAGGGTCGCCGGCCTGTAGGATGCCGCCCGTCATGAACCGCTTTGCCCGATTGCTGCACCGGCATTACTGGCTGTCCGCGCTCCTGCTCGGATGCCTGGTGCTGCGCGCTTTCGTGCCCGCGGGCTACATGATCGACACGGCCGGTGGCGACCTCAGCCTGAAGATGTGCTCCGGCACCACGCTGACCATTCCGGGCGGCGATCACGGCAGCGACGAGGGCAACGCGCCGGACAACGGGGGCCCGACCGGCGGCCACCACGGGGCCTGCCCTGCCGGCGTGCCGCTGCTGGCCCTGGCCTATGCCCTGACGCTTTCCACTGAAGCACCGACGATCGTTTCGGCGCTGCCTGCTGCGGAAGAACCCGCTCGCTCCTCGATACCGCCCAGCCCTTCCAGGCTGCCGCGCGGTCCGCCCTCCATCCTTCACGTCTGATCGTCTTCGGGGCACAAGCCCCTTTCACCCCGAGCCGCCACAAGGCGCCGGGGCGCCAGATCACGTCAAAGGACAGGTTCCATGCATTCGACGATTTCCATCCGCCGCGCAGTAGCGCTGGCCCTGCTTGCTTCCCTTCCCGCCCTCTCTCCGGCCGCCGACACCGCGCTCGACGCCTCGCTCCAGCTCGGCGAGGTGAACATCACCGCCCGGCGCACCGGCACGTTGCCTGCCACATCCATCCTCAGCTCGGTCGACATCCTGGGCAACGAACGCCTGCGCGACGCGGACGTCACGGATGCCTGGCAGCTGTTCGCCAAGGTTCCGGGCACCATGCTGACGCAGTTCAACCAGGGCAACACTTCAGGCAAATTCTCCTTCCGCGGCTTCAATGGCGAAGGCGAGATCAACGCGATCAAGCTGCTGATCGACGGCGTGCCGTCCAACAGCAACGACGGCAACATGCCCTGGATCGACATGGTGCTGACGCAGGAACTCGAATCGATCGAAGTCGTGCGCGGCACGAACGACCCGAGGTACGGCCTGCACAACATTGCCGGCAACGCCAACCTCCGCACCGTTACCGGCGGTGACTACCTGCGCGGCCGTGCCGCGTACGGCAGCTTCGGCACGATCGACGTGCAGGGCGCCGCTGGCATCGAGCATGGGGCGCTGACGCAGAACTATGCCGCGGGCTACACGCGCGCGGACGGTTATCGCGACCATTCGGAATCCAGCCGCGCATCGCTGGCCGGAAAATGGAACTGGACGGCGCCGGACGATGGCGGCGCATATGGCGCTGCCCTGCGCTTCGCGGAGTTGCGCGCCCAGGAATCCGGTTACCTCACCTACGCCCAGTCCCGTGCGAATCCGCAGCAGTCGCCGTTGCACAACGCCAGCGACGGCGACCGCCGGCAGATCGGGCAGGCCAGCTTCCACGGCGAAAGGCGCTTCGGCTCCCTTTCCTGGTCCAGCCTCGCGTATCTCAACGACCTCAAGGACCAGCGCTTCGTGCGTTTCTCCCTGGGCACCTCCCAGCAGGAGCGCGACACCGATGAACGGCAACTCGGCCTGCACAGCGCCCTGACGTGGCGGGCCGGGCGCACCGCGCTCGGCGACCTGACGCTGGAGGGTGGCGTGTCCGGCGAATGGCAGGACAACATCAGCGAACGCTACGCGACGGCGCTACGGGTCCGGCAGGCCCAGACGCGCAACCAGCATTTCCGCTTCGACATCGTCGGCGGATACGTGGAAGCGGTGCTGCAGCCGACGGAACGCCTGAAACTTGTCCCGGCCTTCCGCGTCGATGAAGCGCGCGGCAGTTACCTGAACCTGCGCAACGGGATCCGCTATGCCATCAACGACTACGGCACCGTCAGCCAGCCGAAGTTCAGCGCGGTCTACGCGCTGACCGACACGACGAACCTGTACGGCAACTGGGGCCGGAGCTTCCAGGTCGGCGTCGGCACGGCGTCCTACGCCGTGAACCAGACCGCAGCACTGTCCCCGTCCATGAACGAGGGCTGGGAGCTGGGTGCCAAGCTGCGACCGGCGTCCTGGCTGGAGGGACGCGCAACGCTCTGGGAACAGGTTGCGAGCAACGAGGCGCGGCGCAAGCTGAACGATCTCGCCAACGACTCGGAAAACATCGGGCGGACCAGACGCCGCGGGCTGGACCTCCAACTGAACGCCCATGTCGCGACTCGAAGCGCGGTCTGGATGTCCTGGTCTTACCAGCAGTCGAAGATCCTGAAGGCGGAATCCGCCCTGCCGGCCTCCCAGGGAAAGGAGATCGACCACGTGCCGCGCCACCTCTATGCGCTGGGCATAGACCAGCAGTTCACGTCGCGTTTCTCGATGAGCGCGAGCCTCAATGGCCAGTCCGGTTATTACATGGAGCGGACGAACACCACAGGCCAGTTCGGTGCTTCCCTGCTCGTGGACGCCGCCGCAAAATGGGTGCTCGGGAACCACGCGCAGCTCCAGCTGCAACTGAAGAACCTGTTCGATCGATACGCGGAGTACGCCTGGTGGGATGGCGCCCAGTCGCTGCATTCACCGGTCAACGGCAGGGCCGCCCACCTGTCGGTGACGGTCTCGCGCTGACATGACGTCGCTGCGCCGGATCTGGCTGCGTGCACACCTCTGGCTGGGGCTCGGCCTCGGCCTGTGGTTCGTGCTCGTCGGCGTGACCGGCAGCCTGCTGGTGTTCTACCCGCAGATCGATCGCGCCCTGGTACCGGCGCAGCGCGTTTCCGCGGACTGCCATGTTCCCGCCTCGCTCGAGGCGGCATACACGATCCTGCGACGCATCGAACCAGCGCGGACCGGCCCCTGGCGCTTCGAGTTGCCGCAGCACGCGGGCCTGCCGCTCGTCGCACGCTATTACCAACCCGGCGAGAAGATGGGCCGCCACTTCGCGCCGCTGCTGGTCACGCTGGACCCGTGCAGCCTCGAGCGGACCACCTCGCGCTTCTGGGGTGAAACGACCATGACCTGGCTTTATGACCTGCACTACCAGCTGCTGCTGGACGGCACGGGGATGAAGATCGTAGGCATCGGCGGCGTGATGCTGCTCCTGTCGATGGGGAGTGGCATCGTGCTGTGGTGGCCCCGTAACGGGCGTTGGCGCGCGGCCCTGCAGGCGCGCCTGCGCAAAGGTGCGGCACGGCTCACCTGGGATCTGCATACCAGGGCGGGCGTGTACGGCGCACCGGTACTGCTGGTGCTGGTGGCGACCGGGGTGATGCTGGCGCTGCCCGACACGGTCAACCCCGTCATCGCCCGCTTCTCGCCGCTGCAACCGTCACTCAAGCCCCGTCCGCCGCACCCTGTCGCCGACGAGGCACGCAACGTCACGCTGGATGGAGCGCTACAGGCAGCAGAGGCCCAGTTGCCGCGATCGCGCGCCAGCTGGATCGAGACTCCGGACGGACCCGAGGGCAGCTATCGCGTTCGCCTGTGGGTAACGGCGGAACCGAGCCGGCGCTTCCCGCACAATTACGCATGGATCGATCCTGGCAGCGGAGCGGTCCTGGCCACACAGGACATCAGGGACCGTGGCGCGGGCGACTCCCTGCTGGCGTGGCTCCACCCCCTGCACAACGGCGAGGCGCTGGGACTCCTGGGCCAATGGATCGTGGCACTTGCCGGCCTGCTGCCACTGCTGCTGGCGATCACCGGCACCCTGCGCTGGCGACAGAAAGTCCGCGCACGCCGCCGCTAGAAATTTGCCTGCACCGCGATGTTGAGGAACGTCACGTTGCCGTCCTGACGCGTACCGGGCGCCTCCCGCAGGAAGCGGCCCTTGGCCAGCAGGATGCCGCCCACATCGAGCCGCAGCTTCCTCGGAACGAGCCAGTAGCGCACACGGGCATCGAACTGGGTGCCTGCATGGTCGCCCGACAGCCCCCTGGCATCACGTATGCCTATCGTCGAGAAGGCATCCCGCGACGAGGCGAGGTACAACGCGCGCGCCGTCGCCAGTACGTCCAGCCGCGGCGCGGGAGTCGCCTCCAGGCGAATCCCCGGCGACAGGATGTTGGCCCTGCCAACGAGGTTGTACAGACCTGACGGCGCGAAATCCGAGCGGCGCATGCCGAGCAAGGTGTCGAAGCGGTGGCTCTTGAGTCCGTTGTCCTCGCCGCTCGCGCGATCGACATCCAGACCGAGGCGGGGCTTCCAGCCGCCGGCCCACTGGTACCCCAGCCGCAGGTGGACGAAATTCGCCGCCACGTCCTTGACCGGTGCGCTGGCCGACGTGCCCGTGCTGGCGCGCCCATCCTGCAAGGCGGCCTCCACCTCCCAGTCCCAATGCCCGGCGGCTGGATCGCGGAACCAGCGCAGGTCCCACGTCGTGAGGTTGCGATCCTTTGTCGGGCGCCCGGGGGCATCGCGCTCCTGGTAGCGCAGCCAGAGTGTTTCGAGGGATCCACCAGCGAGACGCTGCGGCGCAAGCAGGGACGCACCGTACAACTCCACGGCACTGCTCTCGCGGTCCCAGCGGATCCCGTTGTCGAGCACGCTACCCAGGGCATCGGGCAGTCGCGTCTGCGGCAAGGTGTAGAACGCGGTAACCGTCGTTCCGCTGCGCCATTTGAAATCGAGCTTTGCGCCGGTCACGCCGTTGGTCGTGTTGCGATAGTCATCGGCGGCAACAAGGCGACGGGATCCGAGGTTCAAGGTAAAGCGGCCCAGTTGCCCATCCAGCCGGCTGCCGGCGCCAGCCACATCCTTGAAGGTCGCGGCCACGTACGCCTGCACCAGCTCCGCCGCATTCACGTCGTTGCTGGAAATCGCGCTGCCGGCATCCGCGAGATACACGCGGCTGTCCTGCAACTCGCCGAAGAACCGGACAGGACCGGCATCGTAGGACAGGTCGACAAGCGTCCTGAGCGACAACCACTGATCTGCCTCCTTGACGGAAGCGCGTGGCTGCCCGCTCAAGGCCTCGTAGCGCGCACGCACCGACCCCGACAGTTGCAGGG
>JBDLPS010000079.1:0-5660 GCA_039800965.1 Pseudomonadota bacterium
GCCACGGCGGTGTCGGAGGAAAGCCCGGAGTTGTACTTCGAGATCCAGGCACTGAACGATTTCGGTGCGGAATCGCTCGAGGCGCTCGCCCGCTCTGTGGATCGGTTGCGCACCGCCGTGCTGCGACGTGATTTTCCGACCTTCCAGGCGCTGATGCAGCAGGGTTTCGACTACCTGAAGGACCGCAAGGCAGTCGTGCAGCGCCGTGCCTGATCCCCAGACCGACGTCATCGATCGAGACGGCTTCCGCGCCAACGTCGGCATCGTGCTGACGGATGGTTCCGGCCAGTTGTTCATTGGCCGTCGCACCGGCGGCAAGGGCTGGCAGTTCCCGCAGGGCGGCGTCTTGCGCGGCGAAACGCCCGAGCAATCGCTCTACCGGGAGCTGTACGAGGAAATCGGCCTGCGACCTGAGGACGTGGAAATGCTCGGCCAGACGGAGCGCTGGCTGCGCTATCGCTTGCCCAAGCGTTACGTGCGCCGCGACAGCCTGCCGCTCTGCATCGGCCAGAAGCAGCGCTGGTTCCTGCTCCGGCTGGCGCGTCCGGAGGCGGAGTTCCGGTTCGACACCACCGGCACGCCCGAATTCGACCGCTGGCGCTGGGTGGATTACTGGCAGCCTGTCCGGGAAGTCATCTATTTCAAGCGCCCGGTCTACGTGCGGGCCCTGCAGGAACTGGGGCCTCTGGCCCACCCTGCTGGTGGGGTGCCCCCGTTTCCGGACTGGTGGCCCGCGAAGCCGCCGGCGCGCCGGCGCAAGCCCCCCGCTGCGGCGCCGTCCGCGGCAGGCTAAAATACCCCCATGAGCGCCGACACGATCGAATTGCCTCAGCCGACCCCGGCTGCAGAATCCCTGATCTTCACCGAATCTGCCGCGCGCAAGGTGGGCGAGCTGATTCAGGGCGAGGGCAATCCCGCCCTCATGCTTCGCGTGTTCGTTCAGGGCGGCGGTTGTTCGGGGCTGCAGTACGGCTTCGAATTCGACGAGAAGTTCCAGGACGGCGACACGCTGGTCGAGAACCTGGGCGTCCGCCTTCTGATCGATCCAATGAGTTTCCAGTATCTCGCGGGAGCCGAAATCGACTATCGCGAAGGGCTCGAGGGTTCGCAGTTCGTGATCCGCAATCCGAATGCGACGACGACCTGCGGTTGCGGTTCGTCCTTCGCGGCGTGAGTCGGCAGGCTCAACGCCTGTAGTTCCCGCTGCCGGGGTACAGCGCGCCCAGCACGCGTGTTCCCTTGGCGCCGGTTACGGCCGGCAGGTTGCCCGGCAGGCGTTCCAGATGCCGATGGGCAAGCCACGCGAAAGCGGCGCCCTCGACCTGCATGGGATCGATCCCTGCCGCTGCCGTGCTTTGCACCGCTGTTCCGCCGAGGTTCGCCGCGATGCGCCGCATCAGGTGGCGGTTGTGGACGCCACCACCGCACGCCAGGACTCTTTCCGGTCTCTCGGCTGCATGCAGCAGGATGGCGTCGCGCAGGCTTGTCGCTGTCAGTTCGCACAGCGTGGCCTGTACGTTTGCGGCGGGCGTGCCACCCAGTCCCTCCAGCGCCGATTCGATGAACGAGAGATTGAAGTACTCGCGTCCGGTGCTCTTGGGCGGCTGGCGAGCGAAGTATCGATCGGCAAGCAGGCGGCCCAGCAACGTCGGGTCCACGTGCCCGGCGGCCGCGAACGCACCATCGACATCGCAGGCCGTGCCCAGGTGAAGCCTTGCCCAGATGTCCATCAGGCAATTTCCCGGACCCGTATCGAAGCCCGTCACCGCGCCGGAAGGATGCAATACAGTGATGTTCGCGATCCCGCCGAGATTCGCGACGACCTGCGTCTCCCCTGGTACCGCGAACATCGCTGCGTGGAACGCGGGTACCAGCGGCGCGCCTTCGCCGGCCGCCGCGATGTCCCGCCTGCGGAAATCCGCCACGACGTCCACGCCCGTCCGTTCCGCGATGACGTTCGGGTCGCCGATCTGCAGCGTGCAGGGCGGGGATGCCAGGGGGCGGTGCAGGATCGTTTGGCCATGGCTGCCGATCGCCCGTATCTGGCGCGGCTCCAGCCCGTTTGATTGCAACAGCTCCAATGCAGCGTCGGCGAAGCAGTGGCCCACTGCCACGTCGAGGTACCCGTACTCGTCAAGGCCGACACCATCAGGCTGGGCGATGCATTCCCGCAGGCGGGCCGACAGCGCTTCAGGGTAATCGCGATGCAGCGCGGCGGAGACCGCCAGGCCTGAGGCGCCGGTTTCGACCAGCACCGCATCTATACCGTCCATGCTCGTGCCGGACATCAGTCCCACATAGAACAGGGCAGCCTCCTCGGGAGTCACGGTGGCCATGCTGTCAGCGTGTTGCCATGCTGGATTTCGCGCCAACCGGCCGTAGCGAAGGGGGTGCGATGGTGGGTCGAGGCAAGGGGGCGCCGTCCAGTGACGCCAGAAACGGCGCGGTCTGCCGGTCGAATTCGACCTGCAACGCGAGGTCGAGCTGGGGCGATTCCGATGTACGTATGGCCGCCTGTGGGTTTTTTTGTTGTCCCTTGACGAGGAATTCGAAGTGCAGGTGCGGGCCGGTCGCAAGTCCCGTCATGCCCACGTAGCCGATCACGTCACCTTGTCGTACCGGATCCCCGGCTTGCAGCTCTCCCTCGAAACGAGACAGGTGCCCGTAACGAGTGACGGTCCCCCCGCCATGCTGGATTTCAAGCACGTTCCCGTAACCACCCTTGTTGCCTCGATAGGCGACCTTGCCGTCCCCCACGGCGCGCACGGGCGTTCCGGTGGGAGCCCGGTAGTCGATGCCCTTGTGTATGCGCATGAGGTTCAGGATCGGGTGCATTTCTGCGGACCCGAACCCGGTGCTGATGCTTGTGAATTCCAGTGGTGCCTTGAGGAAGGCCTTGCGCAGGCTGCGTCCGGCGGGCGTGAAATACCCAGGTTTTCCATCCATGCCCATGAACCTCACGGCTTCGTACTTTCGCCCCTGGTTCACGAAACGTGCGGCGAGGATGTCACCGTCCCGCACGTAATCGCCATCCCGCAACAGCCTTTCGTAGGTGACGGTGAATTCGTCGCCGGGCCGCAGGTCGAGTGCGAAGTCGATGTCCCAGCCGAAAATGTCGGCGATACCTCGGGCGGTTGGGTTCTTCAGGCCCGCAGCGGCGGTGGCCTGGTAAAGCGACGAACGCACGACGCCGTGGACTGTCACGGCGGCTCGCGTCAGGGGCACTTCCTCTACGCTGGCGATGAAGCCGGCGCCTTCGCCTCGCTGGACGCGAAGTGTTTCGCTGGGGCTTATCCGGCGCTCGAGGCCGACGAGTTCACCGTCGCGATGCTTCACGGTGAGCAGTTCTCCCGGCCGCAGCCTATCCATCATGGATTTCAGCCCACGCATGGCGCGCAGCGCCGCGAGGTCCTGCATGGAAAGTTCCAGGCGACGGAAAACCTGGTCCATCGTCTCGTTGCGCCGGACGATGACTTCGATGCGCGACAGCCCTGCTCCGGCAACATGCATTGCAGCCCCGATATTCGCGGGCGATGCCGGTTGCATGGCGGGTCGGAACATTTCGAATGCCGCGCCGGCGAACCGCAGCCTCGGGTCCATGGATGAATCCGCCACCAGTCCTGCCCACGCGACCGCCGCGCAGCACAGCAACTGGAGGGCGCGGACCCTGGCGGGTCCGCTGACAAACCCAGGTACGGGATGGCTCTGGATGCCCCGGCGCAAACGGAATTCCTTTGTTACATCAGAATGTTACGTAGTGCAGCAGCACCGTAACCGACACCGCCTGAAGGGTCAATGAACGTCCCCAGTGCCGTCGGGGCAGGGGTGGGACTTCCCGCACAGCGGCGGGTAAGCTTCTTCGCCCATGAACGTCACAACTGAAGTCCCCGAGCTGTCCGACGAACTTTCCGCACAGCTCGCCGAATTGCGCCGCGGTGCCCAGGAGATCCTCACCGAGGCAGATCTCGTCCGGAAACTGCGTCGCGGCAAGCCCCTCACGGTCAAGGCCGGATTCGATCCGACCGCACCTGACCTGCATCTCGGACACACCGTCCTCATCAACAAGATGCGGCAGTTCCAGCAGTTTGGTCACGAGGTCGTTTTCTTGATCGGTGATTTCACCGGAATGATCGGCGACCCGACAGGCCGCAACGTGACGAGGCCGCGTTTGTCACCGGACGACATCAAGGCCAATGCGCTGACCTACCAGCAGCAGGTCTTCAAGATCCTGGACGGCGCTCGCACCAAGGTTGACTTCAACTCGCGATGGTTCGGCGCAATGCCTGCATCGGGTCTCATCGAGATCGCCGCGAGGCACACCGTGGCGCGAATGATCGAGCGCGATGATTTCACGAAACGCTTCAAGGCCAATCAGCCGATTGCCTTGCACGAATTCCTTTATCCGCTAGTACAGGGCTACGACTCTGTTGCGCTCAAGGCGGACGTCGAGTTGGGTGGTACGGATCAGAAGTTCAACCTTCTGGTCGGCCGCCAGTTGCAGGAACACTACGGGCAGGAGCCCCAGGTGGTCCTTACCGTGCCGCTGCTGGAGGGCTTGGATGGCGTCAGCAAGATGTCGAAGTCCCTCGGAAATTACGTGGGAATCGCGGAAGACGCCGATGCGCAGTTCGGCAAGCTCATGTCGATTTCTGATACCTTGATGTGGCGCTACTTCGAGCTGCTCAGCTTCCGGCCGCTGCGGGAAATCGAGGCACTGAAGATCGCCGTCGCGGAAGGGCGAAATCCACGCGACGTGAAGTTCGAGCTTGCTCGGGAAATCGTCGCCCGATTCCACGACGAGTCCGCCGCAGTTCGCGCGCAGGAATCATTCATCGCCCGCTTTGCGCAGAAGACGCTGCCGACCGACTTGCCCTTGCAGTTCGTTTCCGCTGCCGACGCAGAAGGTGCGCGTATCGTCTCCGCGCTCAAGGAGTGCGGCCTTGCGGCAAGCAACTCCGAAGCCGTGAGGAAGATCGCCGAGGGTGCGGTCAGGGTGGATGGCAACAAAGTGGTGGACCGCGAGTTCCGCTTGCCCGTGGATGCCGAACACATCCTGCAGGTGGGTTCCCGCCGGTTCGCGCGAGTGCGCGTAGCACCTCCCAAGGCATGAAACGATACGTCGCGTTCACGTCGTCGAGGCAACGACGGCGAGAATGCGGCGGCGGCGCTGCTGCGGCCGGAATCCGGGTGCCGGGCATTCTTCTGGGGTATTGAGCGGCCCTCGGTGCCGGATGAAGCTGGCCGTGGCCGGTTGCCGACTCCGGTGACATGAAATGGGTCGCAACCAGTTGAAAAAAAAGCCGTTTCGGGCCGGCGGAAATATTTTTGTGACAACGCGTTGACAGGGTTCGAAGGGTGGCTATACTGCGCGCCCTCGACAAGCACGACGCCACGCGCAACAGCGCGACGACGTGTGAAGCGATGAAAAAAAGGGTTGACGAAGGAAAGCGCGACGCTATACTTCCCGCCCCTTCGCTGAGTCAGTAACGACGCAGCGCAGCCGGATCCTGGCGGTTCGGCAGATGTTTAAGAATTCGGCAGGTAATTTGTGTGGGGACTCGCGTCAACGCATCTTTGATGCACGATGACCGAGTGACCAAAAGTCCAGCAATGAGTCTTTTGATTGCTCTTTTTGATTGAAGCTCAAAATCTTCAAGTGA
>JBDLPS010000080.1:0-27920 GCA_039800965.1 Pseudomonadota bacterium
CGAGCGCCGCGGCATCGACCACGCTGCTGCCGAGCAGCAGCTGCCCGGCAGCGCCGTGCGAGAGGACATGGATCGCCGCAAGCCCGCTGAGGCCAGCGAGCGCGGACTGGATCTGGGTGAGCCCGTTGGTGCTGCCGTCGATCAGGTACCAGGTACTGCCCTCGGGCAGCGACAGCAGGATCTGCTGGTAGTCAGGGACGCGGGAGTCGATGAAATAGACGGCGGATGCGGTCATGGCGCGCAGATTTTTTGACTACACAACTTTGAAGGACCGCAAAGATATCAACGCACTCCCTTCGTTTTTTACAACGTGAAGCAGCGCACAAAAATATAATCGGATTATGTAAACCCGATTATTGATTATGTTAATTCAGCGCGGGTTCTGCGGCGCCTGCGGTGCGCGCATGCACTGCGCGATGGCGATGCGGCGCGCATCGCCGGCCAGCTGCTGCGCATCGGCCCGCTCGGTGCACTCGCGGAACCGGGCATCGCGGGCCTTGTGTGGATTGGTCGGCGTTCCAGCCTGAGGAGGCTCGGTCGCGCCGGCGGCAGTGGACAGGACGGCGAAGGCAATCGCGGCGAGGACCGGGGTCTTCATGGTCTGCTCCGTGGTGTTCAGGGGTTCGGCGATTCGTCTGGAACAATCCAGTCCGCAGCGGCGTCATCGGGCGCGCCCAGCGGCACGACATACGCACCCTTCGCGGCCACTTGCTGGCCCGGGCCGAGACTGAGGTTCGGGTAGATCGACGTGCCATGGCGACGCCGCAGCAGGTCGAGGTCGGGCAGCGCGAGCGAACCGGCGGCAAGACCCGGCAGCGGCACGCGGCGTGCCTTCATGCCGCGCATCAGGGATTCGGTTTCCTGCTGCACGCGCTCGGCCTCGTGCAACGAGAGCATGTCCTGCGCACGCTCGACCAGATAGCGGGGATGCAGATTGCCCAATGCATCCGACAGGGCGGTTTCGAAGGCACGCGCTGCGAACCAGGCCTCGGACTGCAACCGCGGCGCATCCAGCGGCAGCTTCGCGGCTGCAGCCCACTGGGCGAAGCGCTTGAGGTTGGCAGCTCGCACCGGCTCCCGCTCCAGTGGATCGATGCGCCACCCCTTCGCGCGCCAGGCCTCCGGCCAGACGCCACTGTCCGCTTCGCCGGTCGTGCTCCAGTAGAAGGCAGCGCGCGGCGGTCTGTGGCGTGCCAGGCGTGCGGCAGAGGCCGGCGAGAGCCAGGCGACGACGAGATCGTCCTCGCCGACTTCGGACAGCGCGGCATCGAGCTGGGACGCGTCGGCAGGCAGCACGCGCAGCGCAGCGCCCGGCGCCAGCACGCGTCGACGCAACAGGTCGACCGCGGCACGTGGCTCCGTGCCGGAATCGTGCAACACCAGCACGCGACGCATGGTGCCCGCCCGGCTGCCGAGATGCGCCTCGATCACCCGTGCATCGAGTTGCGAGCCCGCCGAAAAATACAGCGCCAGCGGCGTGCGGGATGCCGCATCCGTTGCGTCCACGCTCGGGAACCAGCAGGCGATGCCGGCCTTGTTGCAGAACTGTTCGACCGGCGCCCAGTCCCCGCCCCCGCCGGACAGCAACGCGAACACGGGTTGTGCCTGCTGGTATCGGATCAACTGCGCCGGCCAGGTTTCCGGTCGGCCTTCCAGTTCCCAGAACGCCAGACGCCACTGACGCGGGAAGGCATAACGCCGCTCCATCGTGGAGACATCCAGATGGCGACGCTTGGACAGCGCGGCGTTGCGTTGTGCCACATAGGTTTCGAGGGTGGCACGCAGCGCACGCCGTCCCGCAGGATCCATTGAGGGCCCCAGCACCGTGGCGATGTTGATCGCGCCATCCTGCAGGCCCGGGGCCACCTCAGCCGACAGCGTCCAGAGGTAGGCGGCAAGTGATTCGACTGTCGCCGGATCCAGCTCATATCGCGGCATCACCGCCGACAACAAGCTGCCATCAGGCCTCCGGCCCTCGCGCAGGATCGTACTGAACGCGGGAAGATCGAGCCCTCCCCGCGCGATGTGCACGCCCGCGTTGAGCCGCCGGTCGACCCGAACGACCAAGGGATCCTTGCCGTCCGAGAACAGGGCACGCCCCGTGACAGGCGGCACGAAGAGCACGCCCTCGGTGGTGCCGAGGCCGCTGCCCCGGTGGCAGGTCGCGCAGGCCGCAGCCCTGCCTTCGACCGGCCCGAGGTCGGTGCGTCGTGCCCGGACAGGCGCCCCATCCAGCAAGCCCCGCTGGTAGAGCATCTCGCCGGCCGTGCGAGCCGCGCCGGAGCCGGCGGCGAATGCTGGTGCAGTCAGGACCAGCAGCGCCGCCAGAAGCGAAACGCACGTGCCGCGCATCAACGGGTGATCTGCGTGCCGCCGACAACCCAGGTGGAAGCCAGCGCCGGTGCAACAGCCGTCGCGATGGCACGCACCCGGAAGGTGTACGTCCGCTTCGAGGTCAGCCCGCTGACGGTAGCCTTGGACGTGCGCAGGCCCGCCAGGCTGCCAACGACGGCAGCCGGCGTCCAGACGGCGCTGACCGCCTTGCAGGTCATCGCGGTGCCGGCACAGACCTGCACCTCGTAACCCGTCGCGAACGCACTCGACGTGGCCTGCCACTGGATGGTCAGCGTGTTGGCAGTCGAAGTGCCACTGGACTGCAGCAGCGTCGGCGCCGCCACGGTAGTCGCGGTCAGCAGCGATGCCGTGGCCTCCGGGCTGGTGCCGGCCGAGTTGGTCGCCGCCACCCCATAACGGTAGATGGCGTTGGCAGCGGCGGCAGTGTTCACGAAGCTCACGGAGTTGGCCGACAGCACCGAGCTCGCCGTCGGGATGCGGGTCGGCGCGCCGAAGGTCAGTGCACCTGTCGTGGCATTCACCGTACCGGTGGCCCGTGTCACCAGATAACCGGTCTCGTTGCTGGCGTTATCCGTCCAGCCCAGTGTCACCTTGTTGGCGGAAGCCGAGGCACCCGGCGTGAAGACCGCACCCAGCGCCGTCGGCGCGCTCGGGGCCTGAACGCGCGTGACCACGTTCGAGGGCAGCGAGGCACCCGACTGGTTCACCGCCAGTACGCGGTACTGGTAAGTGGTTCCCGCGGCCGCCGTGGCATCAGTGATGCCGACGGCATTGGCAGGCGTGTTCACGCTGCGGGCGATGGTCTTGATTCCGGTGTTGATCGCCGTGAACGTCCCCACGGCGCCGTTGATCACCGGCGCACGCTCGACGCGGAAGCCGTACTCGTTCTTCGGGTTCACCAGCGTTTCCACCCGCGCCGCATCGCGCCCGCCCAGCGGGGTCGGATCGGTCCAGGTCAGGCTGTTGCCGGAGATCGCGAGGCCAGTTGGCGCCGAAGGCAAGGCATGGACGGCCTTGAAGACCATCGGACGCATGAGGTCGAACTCCTCGTGGCCGAGGATGTGGCAGTGCCAGACGTATTCCCACTCGAAGTCATGGAGCGTATTGGAGACTCGCTTGAAGACACCGAAGTTGATGCCGTTCACGTCGCCGCCCGCCAGATCCGTTTGGAGGAAGGCATAGGGCGCCGTCGTCCCTGCGAGCGCGTCCCCCCCGAAAAGCGAGGTGTCGTAGGTCGCGCCGGCCGGCAACGCAGGATCAAGCAGACGCACACTGCTCGGCAGTCCGAAAGGCACTTCCGGCTGCTTGGCGCGCAGCGCAACGATGAGGTCTTCCAGCGGCCACGCCTGCACGGTTTCCTTCCAGCCCGCTTCGGTCGGCAGCGGCTCGCGGAACACGCCGTCTGTGCCGATGCGACCCAGCACCTGCACGTTGAAGAGGTGGAAGTGGATCGGGTGGTTGTCCTCGTCGAAATTGCGCAGCAGCCAGTACTGCGTTTCACCCGGCGACAGGATCTCGGTCGGCGGGTCCACGTATGACAGCGGCGTGGGCGTGGCATTGCCCGGCAGGTCGATGCCGAAATGGCTGATGATGCGACCGAAGGTCTGGTCGAAAGCACCTTCGATGGTGCGGATCTTCAGCGGAACCACCGTACCGCCGATGCTCAGCTCTGACGTGGCAGCGTTGAAGGCCACGCTGGACGTGGACGACACGATGTGCGGATCTTCCTGGGCCGCGTAGGTGCTGGCCAAGGCCAGGTCGAATGCCGCCGCGTCAAAGGCCGGAGCGGGCGCAATATCCTCCACGACGATCTGCATGATCGTGCGGGTGTTCGGGCCCAGACCCGCCAGCGTCGAGGTCGAACCACCGATGGAAACCTGATCAGGGTTACCCGTGTAGTAGTCGTACAGCGGATCGCCGCCCGGCACCGGTGACACCGCATCGTTGTAGAGAATCAACGTCTTGCCGGCGAATGCAGAGAAATCGATGATCGTGTCGGCGCGTTCGGCCACGGCAATGTGGAGACCGCTGCCTGGCACTACCTCACCCACGTCGTTCAACTGGATAGGTGCCGGTGCGTGCGGGACCGAGACCGGCAGCAGGCCGGCTTCGGTGGCAAACTGGCGGATCAACGGGCCGGCCGTCTCCGGGTCGGGAACCATGCGGCCAGTGCCATCATCGATCAGCTTGACCTCGGTGAGACCCTGGCCTGCAACCGAGACAGCCGGGTCGGCAGTCCACAGCGACAGGTTCAAGTAACGATCGTTGCTGCCGTTCAGCAGGCGCACACGGTAGGCCTTGGGCTGTACGGTGACTGTCGGGTAGGCAACGCCGTTCACCACCGGCGTGTCATTGAACATCTCCGGAACGGTCGAAACCTTCGGGAGCTCGAGGAAGGGCGTCAACCCACCCGCGTTGAACGGCGTGGTGCCGCCATAGTCCCAGCGACCATACGGATTCGGCGTCAACGTATCCAGCATGGTCGCCTCATAGACATGAGGCATCCACAGGTCGCCCGGCTCGCCCCACTTCGCGGTATCCCAGAGCGGATCCTGCTGCGCGATGTTCTGCGGGACGAAGGTCTTGTCCTGGATGACCAGCGGGATCGTCTCGAGGCCCGCGATACCCAGCTGCGCATCCTCGGTACCGTTGGCAATCAGGTATCCGGCGACAATACCCGCATAGGCATTGGGTCGCGTCAGGCCGATCGCATGGTCGTGGTACCACATCATCCGCGGGCTCTGGCGGTTGGGCCAGTACAGCGTCTGGCCGCCCTCGCCCGGATAGGGCATGTCGGGCACGTTACGGAAACTGGCACCGGCGCGCAGTTCGCGGTCCACGGCCGTCTCACCCACCGGCGTGAACCACTGGTCCGGCGTACCGTCATTGATCCACGGACTGTCTCCGCCGTGCAGGTGGATGGACACGCGGTTCTGCGTGTAGGCAAGGCCTGCCCCGTCGATCGAATCGTCCACCGGCAGGAAGCTGTTGCCGTTGCGCACGAAGCTGCCGTTCACCACCTGCCCGAAGCCGGTCGGCAGGAAATTCATCATCTTCGCGCGCACGGCCCGATCCTGGGTCGCGACGATCAGCGGGCCGAGATAGACCGGCTCCTGCCGACTGTAGACCTGTCGGCCGGACGCAGGCCAGGTGATGGCTGATCCATCGGGGTAATGAAGCGCATGACCGGACGCAGACGGGCTGTCCGGCACCAGTTGCACGAAGCCGCGCAGGCGCGTCGCCTTCGGCAGGTCGCTGTGCATCCGCTGGGTGTATTCGACGATGCCGATCTCGTAGTAATCGGCACCTGGATAAGTCGTGGTATCCGGCACCGCGACCGGAATATCGGCGCCGAACTTCTTGAGGGGATCGACGAACTTGCGCAGCAGGTCCGAGTTTGCGTAGTAGCTGCGCACCGGCAGCGACGTGGCGCAAGGCAGCGTTTCGGCCGGGTTGTAGCACTCGGGTGTTCCGGCCGGCAGGGTCGCGGCGCCCTTGTCCATGGAGGGGGCAGCCGGGAACGCCACGCAGGGGGACATGGCAAGCAGCACAAGCAGCGGACGTCGGAAAATCATCGGTGCACGCTCGTTGCGATAACAATTTCGAGACGCGTATTAAGGAAGATCGCGATGCGTCTATTCAACGACGAAACTACCGATTCGTTAAATTTAATCAGATTAAGTCAAATACGGCCGGAATTATGTCTTGCCCGCAGCTGTCCACAGCCGCCATCCACGTCCTGCCCCGCGGAATCCCGCAGTTTCGTGAGTACCCCGGCAGCGTTGAGTCGCATCGCCAGCGACCGCGCCTTGTCCCAGGACGGACGCCGGAACGGCATGCCCTCGACGGCGTTCCAGGGGATGAAGTTCAGCATCGCGTAGCGGCCGGAAAATTTCGAGACGATCGCTTCCATTTCGTCTTCGCCATCATTGACCCCGTCGAGCAAGGTCCACTGCACCTGCAAGGGATAGCCGGTGGACTCGGCATAGGCCACCGCCTCGTCGAACAGCCGCGCCGGCTCGTAACGGGGCGCCCTGGGCAGCAGGTCGGCCCGCCGCCCCGCATCGAAGGAATGCAGCGACAGCGCCAGCGCCGGCTTCACGGTGGCCACCGGCAGGCGCTCGAAGACGCGCGGATCACCCACCGTGGAGAACACCAGGTTCTTGTGGCCGATGCCGCCTTCGGCGGCGAGGCAGTCGATCGCCTCGAGCACGGCGTCAAGGTTGTGGGCCGGCTCGCCCATGCCCATGAACACGACCTTCTTCACCGAACGGATGCGGCGGGCCTGCACCACCTGCGCCACGATCTCTGCACTGCCCAGCTGCCGCAGCAAACCGCCCTTGCCCGTCATGCAGAAGCGGCACCCCACCGCACAGCCCACCTGCGTCGACACGCAGGCACCGCCACGCGGCAGCAGCACGCTCTCGACCATCTGCCCGTCGTCCAGACGCAGGAGCAGGCGTTCGCTGCCATCCGTGGAAGGATGGCGCGACACCACGGTGGCGAGCGCATCGAGGGCGGCATGCACGTCGGGAAGCGCCCGGCGCAGCGCCAGCGGAAGGAAATGCTCGGGCTGCTGGCGACCATGCCCCGGCGGCAGGGCCTGCACCCAGGCACGCAGCAGCCAGGCCTGGTGGGCGGCCAGGGCATCGAGCGCGGCGAGCCGCGCGCGGATGTCCTGCAGCCCGCGCAGCGCCGTCAGCCCGCGACGTGCTTGCGGTGCGAGGGAATGTGCGACGGGATCAGGAAGAAGCTGAGCGTCGTCACGAAGGCGCAGGATGCCACGAACCAGAAGAAGAGATTCACGGCCGGCAGCGGCTGCATCGCCAGGTAGGCCGAGGCCACCATGGGGCTCGCCACCGCACCGATGCGCGACACCGTCTGCGCGAGGCCCACGGCAGAGCCGCGGATCTCGGTCGGATAGGAATGCGCCGCCACGGCATAGATGAAGGCCTGCATGCCGTTGATCGAGGCGCCGGTCATGAAGCCGAGCACCAGGATGTTGTTGACCGGCGCGCCACCGTCCAGCACCAGCATGGCGCCGATGAGCGCGGTGCCCAGCACGCCGATGAAGGCCAGGATCGAGCCGACGTAGCGCGAACCGAACCAGCGCACCAGGAAGGCGCCGCCGATCGAGCCGAAGAACGCACCCAGCGAGAACAGGCTCAGCGCGTTGCCGGCCACGGCCTCGAGCACTTCGCCCGTCGTGAGCAGGGTCTTCATGTAGTTGGTGTACATGTAGAGCACGAAGCTGTTGAACGAGAACGCGATCCAGATGAAGGACGTGGCCACGCGGTAATCGCTGTTCCAGAGGGTGGCGAACCAGTGGCTGGACCGCTTGCCCTCTTCGTTCACGGCGAACTGCTCGGTGCCGTCGAAGCGGTTTTCGCCCAGCAGCCGGTTGAGCGCGCGTGCGAGCTTGCGATGCTGCGCGGGATGCTGTGCCATGTACTTGGGCGATTCGGGCAGGAGGAAGCCGAAGCAGATGAACAGCGCCAGCGGCACCAGGCCGCCGAGCAGGAAGAGCTGCTGCCAGTCGAAATGCTGGTTGGCGAGGCCGGCGAGCGAACCACCGCCCGGCACCGACGAAATCACCATGGCGACGACCACGCTGCGCACGCGCTGGGAGGTCCACTCCGAGATCAGCGTGGTGGCCAGCGGGGTCACGCCGCCCATCCCCAGGCCCGTGACGAAGCGCCAGACGGTCATCTGCCGGAGCGAGGCCTCGGCCGTCTCGGCCGAGCCGTTCATGGCCGCGAAGTAGCAGAGCACCGAACCCACGAACAGGAAGACGAGGCAGGTGAAGTAGGACTTCTTGCGGCCGATGCGATCGCCCAGCCAGCCCAGCGCCACCGAACCGACCGCCATGCCGATGAGGCCGGCGGAGTTGATCGACCCCAGCGATGCCTTGCTGACCGCCCAGTCCTTGACGAGGTGGTTGCCGACGTGCCCCATCAGGAAGAGGTCGTAGCCATCGGCCAGCATGATGATGATCATCATGATCGTGATGCCGAAGGGGATCGGGAAATACTTCGCGGAGTCGATGACGGCCGCGACGTCGACCTTCTTCTGCTGCGTGCTCATGACCGGTGGAGACCCCTGGAGACGATGTCGTTGTACAACCGTGGAAGATTCACCGAAAAGCGCCCCGGCCGCAATGAAAAAGTCCCGTTTCCGGGCCGATTTCAGTAGGGCAGCGGCGGCACCACGGCGGTGATCTGCGGCGTCGTGCCGGGTGCGAATTTCGCGTCGGGGTTTTCACGCGTGGCGCCGGCTGCGCGCAGCAGGGCCACGGTGTCCGTGTGCGGCTCAGGGAAGCGCGCGTTGAACTCCTTGCGGAAGCGGCCCAGCGCGTGATCGATGGCGCTCAGGCCATCGGTATCCAGCACGTCCACCTGCGCCCCGTCGGCCAGCAACTGCTTCACCACGCGGTTCCAGCCACGCGAGGCGGCCGCGTGCAGGGCCGTGCGGTCCCCCGCCGTGCGGATCTTCAGGTCGGCATCCGCATACCCCAGGATCGTGCGGGCGTTGATGTCTGCCCCGGCCGCCTTGAGCAGCGCATAGCACTCCAGCGCCTCGTCCTCGGTGCGGTTGCGGCCCCGGGTCGGATCGTGGATGTGCCCATCACCCACCGCTGCCATCAGCGGCGTGACGCCCTGCGAGTTGGCCAGGTTCACCAGCGCGCCATGCGCCAGCAGCGCCTTCATCACCGGCAGGTCGCCTGCCTTCGCGGCCCGCAGCAAGGGCGTGGTGCCCCAGACGATCATCGGGTCCGTGTAGCGATCGTAGGGCACCTGGCGGTGACGAGGGCGCAGCTTGAGTTGTGCGTTGGCATTGGCGCCGCGCGCCAGCAGCAACTGCACGACATCGAAGCCGGTGCTGCGATCCATCGCCGGCAGCTCGACCCGCTTGCCGATCGGCAGCGTGTTCATGTCGACGGCCATGTACAGCGGCGTGATGCCGTACCAGTCCCACTGGTTCACGTCGGCGCCGCGTTCGACGAGGAAGCGGGCCATGTCCCAATGGATGTTCTGCAAGGCCAGGATCAGGGGCGTGACGCCATCCGGATCGGCCAGGTTGATGTCGGCACCGGCATCGAGCAGCGCACGCGCGGTCTCGAGGTGGCCCTCGCGCGCGGCGAAGAGCAGCGGCGTCATGCCGCCGCGGAACATGTCCTTCGGGCGACCCTCGGCGGTGACACGGCGCTGCCAGTCACGTACCGTGGCCCGCTCGTCCACGTGGGCACCCTTGGAGACAAGGTAGCGGACCATGCCCGCCTGCCCCTGGGCGGCCGCCCACATGAGCGCGGTCTGCCCGCCCCAGGTTTCGCGGGCAGCAACCCGCGCGCCGGCCTTCACCAGCTGCTGCGCGGACTCCACGTTGCCGGTGCGGGCCACGGCCATCAGCGCCGTCTGCCCTTCCGCATTGGGGGAATCGGCATCCGCGCCGGCCTTGAGCAGTTCGCGGATCATCGCCGGGTCGGCCACGACCGACGCCAGCTGCATCGGCGTCACGCCGAAGCGGTTCGCGGCACGCACGTCGGCCCCGGCGGCGATCAGCCGCCGGGCTTCGTCGACATCGCCCCCGTAGACGGCCCGGTGCAGGGCCGTCGTGCCATCGGCTTCCGGCGGCGGCAGCCCTTGAGCCATCAGTAGGCGGCCGTGAACCGCTTGTTGGTGAACTGGGGCTTCTCGATTTCGTCGAGCATCGCCACCGCGAAATCTTCCATGGAGATCGCGCTCTTGCCCTCGGCATCCACCACCAGCTGCTCGGTGCCGAGCCGGAACTTGCCGGTGCGGGTACCCGGCGCGATGTTCGACGCAGGGCTGAAGAAGGTCCAGGAGGTGTCCTTGACCTCGGCGCGCAGCCAGTCGAGCGCGGCCACGGCCGAGCGGATCTCCCACTGCGTGCCCTGCGGCAGGTTCGCCGGCAGCGTATCGACGATGCGCTTGCCGTCGGCCGTGTAGAGGCTGCTCGCGCCGCCCACGACCAGCAGCCGCGTCCGGGCCTTGCCCTTCTGCGAACGCTGGCCCTCGACCATCGCCTGCGTGACCTTGAGCGCGAAATCCGCGGTGGGTGCCGGACGCACGATCACCGACGACACCACGACGTCCTGCCCTTCTATGTTCTTCGCGATGTCCTTCGGATCCATCGCGTCACCGACGACCAGCTTCACGCCGGCCGGGGCCAGGTCGGCCTTGGGGGCGCGATCGACGACGGTCACGCTGTGCCCGCGCGCGGCGGCTTCCTTCACGATGCGGCTGCCGATGTTGCCGCTGCCGCCATAGACGGTGATCTTCAGCGGCTTGGCGGCCTTCTGCTGCGCGAAAGCGGGGGCGCCCAGCGCCAGGGTGGCGGCGGCAAGCGCCAGGACGAAACGACGGCTCTGCATGGTCAGTCTCCTGTTCAGCGGTCCAGGCCCAGCGCGCGGATCGCGTTGTCCTTCATGATGAGCGGCTTGACCTCGGGCCGGAAGCCCGCGGCATCGAAATCCTTCATCCAGCGATCCGGCGTGATCAGCGGATAGTCCGTGCCGAAGAGCATCTTGGTCTTCAGCTGCGTGTTGGCGTAGTGGATCAGCTGGGGCGGGAAATACTTCGGCGACCAGCCCGACAGGTCGATGTAGACGTTGGGCTTGTGCAGCGACACCGACAGCGCCTCGTCCTGCCAGGGCCAGGAGGGATGCGCGATGATGATCGTCATGTCCGGGAAGTCCGCGGCCACGTCGTCGAGGTGCATCGGGTTCGAATACTTCAGGCGCATGCCACCGCCGCCGCGCATGCCGCTGCCCATGCCCGAATGGCCGCTGTGGAAGATGACCGGCAGCTTCGCCTCGGCCATCGCCTCGTAGTAGGGGTAGGCCATCGGGTCGTTCGGAAAGAAACCCTGGCAGGTCGGGTGGAACTTGAAGCCCGAGATGCCATCGGCGATGAGCTTCTTCACCTCGCGCAGGCCCAGCTTGCCCTTGTGCGGATCGACGCTGCCGAAGGCCATGAGGATGTCGCTGTTGGCCTTGGCGGCGTCCAGGACTTCCTCGTTCGGGATGCGGCGGCGGCCGATCTCGAATTCGGTGTCGACCGTGAACATCACGAGGCCGATCTTGCGCTCGCGATAATGGTCGACCGTCTCCTGGATGGTCGGCGGATTGCCCGACTTGAAGTACTTCTTCTTCTGTTCCTCGAACTCGTTCGCATAGTCGTCTTCCGGCACGCGGCAGGAGACCTCGGCGTGGGTGTGCACGTCGATGGCAATCAGGTCGTCGAGATTCATGGATTCCCCTGCGGCGGTCGGTTCGCGGTCCAGCCCGGGATTCTGCCACTTCGGGGCGGCGTTGCGGCATAGTCCCCACCCATGCAACTCGACGATCCCCTGCTGCTGCGCGATGCCTGCGCCATCGATGGTCGCTGGGTCGGCGCCGATGACGGCGCAACCCTCGACGTCCGCAATCCGGCCGACGGGAGCCTGGTAGGCCGGGTGCCCCGCGCAGGCGCTGCCGAAACACGGCGCGCCATCGAGGCGGCCGAGGCCGCCCTTCGCGATTGGCGTGCCCGCACGGGCAAGGAACGCGCCCAGGTCCTGCGGCGCTGGGCGGACCTGATGCTGGCCCACCAGGAAGACCTCGCGCGGCTCATGACCGCCGAACAGGGCAAGCCCCTGCAGGAGTCACGCGGCGAGATCGCCTACGCGGCCAGCTTCCTCGAATGGTTCGGCGAAGAGGCCAAGCGGCTCTACGGCGACACGATCCCGGGCCACGCGCGCGACAAGCGGATCCTCGTGCTCAAGCAGCCGATCGGCGTCTGCGCAGCCATCACGCCCTGGAACTTCCCCTCCGCGATGATCACGCGCAAGGTCGGCCCCGCCCTGGCGGCCGGCTGCACGGTGGTGATCAAGCCTGCGAGCCAGACGCCGCTCTCGGCGCTGGCCCTGTGCGAACTGGCGCAGCGTGCGGGCGTGCCCGCCGGCGTCGTGAACTGCGTGACCGGCGGCGCGTCCGCCATCGGCGGCGAGCTCACGCGCCACCCCGCCGTACGCAAGCTGAGCTTCACCGGCTCCACCGAGATCGGCAAGCTGCTCACCGCGCAGTGCGCCGGCACGATGAAGAAAGTCTCGATGGAACTCGGCGGCAACGCGCCCTTCATCGTCTTCGACGACGCGGATCTCGATGCCGCGGTGGCCGGCGCGATCGCGTCCAAGTTCCGCAACGCAGGCCAGACCTGCGTCTGCGCCAACCGCCTGCTGGTGCAGGACGGCGTGTACGAGGCCTTCACCGCCAGGCTCGCGACGGCCGTGGCCGCGCTGCAGGTGGGCCGCGGCGATGCCGCCGGCACCACCATCGGCCCGCTGATCGACGACAAGGCCGTGGCCAAGGTCGAGGAACACATCGCGGACGCGGTGGCACGCGGCGCCCGTGTCGCGCTGGGCGGCCGACGCCATGCACTGGGCGGTGCCTTCTTCGAACCCACGATCCTCACCGGCGTGACGCCGGACATGAAAGTGGCGCGCGAGGAAACCTTCGGTCCGCTCGCACCGCTGTTCCGTTTCTCGACCGAGGCGGAAGCCATGCGGCTCGCCAACGACACCGAATCGGGCCTGGCGGCCTATTTTTATTCGCGCGACGTGAACCGCGTGTGGCGCGTGGCCGAGGCGCTGGAATACGGCATCGTCGGCATCAACGAAGGGCTCATCTCGACGGAAGTGGCGCCCTTCGGCGGCGTGAAGGAAAGCGGGCTGGGGCGCGAAGGCTCGAAATACGGCATCGACGATTATGTCGAGTTGAAATATATATGCCTGGGCGGCGTAGACCGTTCCTGAAATAATGATGTAAGATATTCATAATCCATCCGGATTATTTCTATTATTACAGGACAAATATGCCCCGTCTTTCCGCAGATAAAATCAAGGCCCGCATCGCCGAGCTCCAGAAGGAACTGGCCAAGGCCGAAAAGACCAAGGAACCGGCGATCCGCAAGGTCGTCGCGCTGATGAAGAAGCTGGGCGTGACGGTCGCCGACCTGAAGGGCGGCGCCCCCGTGGCGGCCCCGGCCGGTCGCAAGGCCAAGTCCAAGGGTGGCAAGTCGGCCGGCAAGCGCGGCCCGGCCCCCATCAAGTACAAGGACGATGCCGGCAACACCTGGAGCGGTCGCGGCAAGACCCCGCGCTGGCTCGCCGACGCCGAGAAGGCCGGCAAGAAGCGCGAGCAGTTCGCCGTCTAGTGATCGGCCAGCACCGCGCCCATTGACTGCAGGAAGGCGAGGATCTCATCGGTCTTCGCCTTCATCAGCGCCTCGTCCCCGCGGGACTCCACGTTCAGGCGCACCAGCGGCTCGGTATTCGAAGAACGCAGGTTCAGGCGCCACGGCCCGCAGTCCATCGACAGGCCATCCGTGAAATCCACCGCCAGCGCCACGGGCTGGTATTTCGCCTGCACCGCGGCCGCCGCGGCCTTGCCGTCCGGCACCCGCAGGTTGATCTCGCCGCTCGCCGGGAAGGCCTTCATGCGCTCGCCGACGAGGGCGGACAGCGACATGCCCCGCTCGCACATCGTCTGCAGCACCAGCAGCCAGGGAATCATGCCGCTGTCGCAGTAGGCGAAATCGCGGAAGTAATGGTGGGCGCTCATCTCGCCGCCATAGGCACCATCGCAGTCGCGCATCACCTGCTTGATGAAGGCATGGCCCGACTTGCTCTGCACGGCCTTGCCACCGTAGCGCTGCACGATGTCGAAGGTGTTCCAGGTCAGGCGCGGGTCATGGACGATGCGTGCGCCCTGCTCTTTCTTGAGGAACACCTCGGCCAGCAGGCCCACGAGGTAGTAGCCCTCGATGAAGGTCCCCTGCTCGTCGAAGAAGAAGCAGCGGTCGAAATCGCCGTCCCAGGCCAGGCCGACGTCGGCCTTGTGGTCGAGGATGGCCTTGGCCGTGGGCCTGCGGTTCGCCTCGAGCATCGGGTTCGGCACGCCGTTCGGGAAAGTGCCGTCCACTTCGTGGTGCAGCTTGATGAACTGGAACGGCAGATGCGGCTCGAGCAGGTCGACGAACTGCCCGGCCCCGCCGTTGCCTGCGTTCACGACGACCTTCAGCGGCTTGAGCTTGGCGCGGTCCACGTAGGACAGCAGGTGCTCGGTGTACTTCGCCCGCGTGTCGAGCTGCAGCACCCGGCCCGGCACCGCGGCCCTGGGCGGCAGCGCGCCCTGCTCGATCATCGCGCGCATGTCCTTGAGGCCGGTGTCGGCACTGATGGGCCGCGACTGCTCGCGCACGAACTTCATGCCGTTGTAGTCCGGCGGGTTGTGGCTCGCCGTGACCATGATGCCGCCGTCGAAACCGTAGGCGAAGGTCGCGAAATACACACCCTCGGTGCCACAGAGGCCGATGTCGTGCACCTCGACGCCTGAATCCGTGAGGCCCGCGATCAGGCGCTGGCAGAGCCGCTCGCTCGACAGGCGGATGTCGCGGCCGACGGCCACCCGCTTCGGTTTCACGAAGGCCGCATAGGCCTGGCCGATCTTGTAGGCGAGGTCTTCGTTGAGCTCGTCCGGGATGCGGCCGCGAACGTCATAGGCCTTGAAGCAGCTCAGGTTCATGGATGCGCTCACGTATTCGTGCCTTCACGACCGTAACTGTCTTCGAAGCGGACGATGTCGTCCTCGCCGAGATAGGTGCCGGACTGCACCTCGATGATGTGCAGCGGGATCTTGCCCGGGTTCCGGATGCGATGCTTCACGCCCAGCGGGATGTAGGTGGACTGGTTTTCCTCGAGCAGGAAGACCTTGTCGCCGCAGGTGATCTCGGCCGTGCCGGCCACCACGATCCAGTGCTCGGCACGGTGGTGGTGCAGTTGCAGCGACAGCACGGCCTCGGGCTTGACCATCAGCCGCTTTACCTGGAAGCGCTCGCCGGCATCGATGCTGTCGTAGCTGCCCCAGGGCCGCGCGACCTCGCGATGCAGCGAATGTTCGTAGCGACCCTCGGCCTTGAGCTTGGCGACGAGCTTCTTCACGTCCTGCACGCGGTCCTTCGGGGCGACCATGACGGCGTCCTTGGTCTCCACGACGACGTGGTCGCGCAGGCCCACGGCGGTGAGCAGCCGGCTTTCGGCATGGAACAGCGAGCCCGCGCAATCGTCCAGGATGACGTCGCCATGCGTGACATTGCCGAGCGCGTCCTGGTCGGAGGCATCGGCCAGCGCGGCCCAGGACCCGACGTCGCTCCAACCGGCGTCCAGCGGCACGACGACCGCGTCGGCGGTGCGCTCCATGACGGCGTAGTCGATGGATTCGCTGCGACAGGCCTCGAAGGCAGCCTTGTCGATGCGCAGGAAGTCGAGGTCCGGCTTCGCGGCTGCGGCCGCCGCGGCGGCGGCCTGCGCGATGTCCGGCGCGAAACGGCGCAACTCTTCGAGGTAGCGACCGGCCTTGAAGAGGAACATGCCGCTGTTCCAGTAGTACTCTCCCGAGGCAAGGAATTCGCGGGCGCGCGACTCATCCGGCTTTTCGACGAACTGCGCGATGCGGAAGGCCTCGCCCTCGGCCGCGCCGCGGCGGATATAGCCGTAGCCGGTTTCAGGTGCGTTCGGGACGATGCCGAAGGTCACCAGTCGACCCGCCTGCGCAGCCGGCAGCGCCCGCCGTACGGCGGCCGTGAAGGCCGGCAGCTTGCGGATGACGTGGTCGGCGGGCAGCACCAGCAGCAGCGCGTCCGGATCGGCCGCCTGCGCCGCCAGCGCGATGGCCGGTGCGGTGTTGCGTCCCGCGGGCTCGAGCACGATCGCATGCGGCGTGACACCGATCTGGCGCAGCTGCTCCGCCACGAGGAAACGGTGCGACTCGTTGCACACCACCACCGGCGCCGCGGCCTCCAGACCCTCGAGCCGCTCGACGGTGGCCTGCAGCATGGTGCTGCGACCCACCAGCGGCAGCAGCTGCTTGGGATAGAGCTCCCGCGAGAGCGGCCACAGCCGCGTGCCGGAACCACCGGACAGGATGACGGGCGTCAGATTGGATGGCATGGCGACATTATAGCCGCTCGTACAGCAGCCGCCCCTTGGCGATCGGCAGCGCAGGCTGGCCTTCCGTCCAGCCACGCAGTGCCTCGCGGATCACCTCGCTGACGGAACCATAGCGACCCGTCATCACGGCGCCGCTGACCTGGGCGTGAAGTTCGTCGGGAAGCGAGATGCTGATCTTGCGGACCATGGGACCCGGTCGCACCGGCGCGAAACACCCCCCCAACACACCGGGGGTCATCCTTCCACGGCCGCCGACCGGCGGGCGAGCGGACTATCGACCGTGTCCGCGCCCTATTCCGTAATAACTGAAGCCCAGGTGGGCGAGCAGCTCGGGGTTGTAGACATTGCGTCCGTCGAAGACCACCGGGTGCCGGAGCAGGCCGCGGATGCGATCGAAATCGGGGCTGCGGAATTCCTTCCACTCGGTGACGAGGGCCAGCGCGTCCGCGCCCTCCAGGGCCTCGTAGGCTTCCTCGACATAGGCCAGGCCTTCGCGCACGCCGAGGATGCGGCGCGTTTCGGGCATCGACACGGGGTCGTAGGCGCGCACGCGCGCGCCCGCCGCCAGCAGCTCGTTGATCACCGTCAGTGCCGGGGCTTCGCGCATGTCGTCCGTGTTGGGCTTGAAGGCCAGGCCCCAGAGCGCGATGGTGCGCCCTGCCAGGTCGCCGTTGAAATGTGCGCCGATCTTGCGCACGAGCACCGACTTCTGGTCGTAGTTCACCGCCTCGACGGCCTCGAGCACGCGCGCGGTGTAGCCCACTTCGTTGGACGATCGCACCAGGGCCTGCACATCCTTCGGGAAGCAGGAGCCCCCGTAGCCGACGCCCGGATAGATGAAGCTGTAACCGATGCGGCTGTCCGAGCCGATGCCGACGCGCACCTTTTCGATGTCGGCGCCGACGCGCTCGGCGATGTTCGCGAGTTCGTTCATGAAGCTGATCTTGGTGGCCAGCATGGCGTTGGCCGCGTACTTGGTCAGCTCGGACGAACGGATGTCCATGACGACCAGACGGTCGTGGTTGTGCGTGAAGGGCTCGTACAACGCACGCAGCAGCTCGACGGTGCGCGGGTTGTCCGTGCCGACGACGACGCGGTCGGGCTTCATGAAGTCCGAGATGGCGGCGCCTTCCTTCAGGAATTCCGGGTTCGAGACGATGTCGAACTCCACCGCGGCGCGGCGCGCGGACAGCGCCTCGGCCACCTGCGCCCGCACCTTGTCGGCGGTGCCCACCGGCACCGTCGACTTGGTGATCACCACCGCATACCGGTCGAGGTGGGTGCCGATGGTCTTCGCCACGGCGAGCACATATTTCAGGTCGGCCGAGCCGTCCTCGTCCGGCGGCGTGCCGACGGCGATCAGCTGGAACAGGCCATGTTTCACCCCGCGCTCGGCGTCGGTGGTGAACTCCAGTCGCCCCGCCTTCGCGTTGCGCTCGATCAGCGCGTCGAGGCCCGGCTCGTGGATGGGAATCTCGCCACGATTGAGCCGCTCGATCTTGCCGGCGTCCACGTCCACGCAGATCACATGGTTGCCCGCGTCCGCCAGGCAGGCACCGGTCACGAGGCCCACGTAGCCGGAGCCGAATACAGTCACGCGCATGTCGAGGAACCTTCCCGGAAAAGGGAACCGGAGCGTACCGCCCGAATGTTACGGAACGAGCACCGGCGAGGCAAAACGGGGCGCGGCGGTGACGAATCGATGCCAGGCCGCGAAGAACCCGAGGAAGGCGATGAAGGCCACGATGTCCGGCACACCGGTCCACAGGAAGGCGACGGCAAACGCCGCGCCCAGCCCGGACACCGCGACATAGAGCAGGAAGACCTGACGACCGCTGAGGCCGGCACGGATCAGCCGATGGTGGTAATGCCCCGCATCGGCCGCAGCCGGCGACTGGCCATTGCGCAGGCGGCGGAACGTGGTGCTGAAGAGCTCGAACACGGGCAGGGGCATCAGCCACAGCAGCAGCACCGGCGGCACGTTGGTGCGGGTGTCCTGCACCAGCAGGATGCCCACCGCCGCCAGCACGAAGCCCAGCAGCGTGCTGCCGCCATCGCCCATGAACACGCGCAGCGGCCGGTTGAAGAGCGCCGGCGCGTTGAAGCAGAGGAAGGCCAGCAGCGAGCCGGCCATGCCGCAGGCGACCAGCACCGAGGTCGGCGCATAGGCCCCCATCGAGAAACCGATCACGCCGACGAAGGCCATGGTGGCGGTGCCGGCGGCGAGACCATCCAGGCCATCGAGCATGTTGAAGGCATTCACCAGCGCAACGCAGGCCACCACGGTGAACGGCAGCGACAGCGGACCCAGCCACAGGACGCCGATGCCCAGCAGGTCACCCAGGTCCTGCACGCGGTAGTGCATGCCGAGGACCAGCACCAGTGCGGCGGCCAGATGGGCAATGAGGCGCACGCGGGGCCGCAGGTCGAAGCGATCGTCCGCCATGCCGAGCATCACCATGAAGGCACTGACGGCGATGAGCGCATGCCCGTGGGCCCCCAGCGCCGGGTCGCCATACACGGCGACGACCAGGCCCGAGAAGATGGCCAGCCCGCCATGCAGGGGCACCTCGCCCACGTGGGACTTGCGGCTGCAGTTCGGCCGGTCGACGAAGCCCAGCGCAACGGCCAGCGGACGCAGGGCGACCAGCAGGACCAGCGCGGTGGCGAAGGCGACGGCGGTGACGTGCAGCGGAGGCATTACATAATCCTAGCCCCGGATCGAACGCTGTGCCGTGGAAATATTACCCGTGGGGCTGCGGGGGGACGTCGATGCGACGCAACTGCCAGGGCAACAACCACATCAGGCGGCCCGCATGGTGCAGGGCCAGGAGCCAGAGGGCGGTGAGCGCCGTCAGGACGAGCAGCGTGACCTCGGCCGAAGGCTCGGCCAGCACCAGCACCAGCATCGGCACCACGCCGACGAGGGCATAGAGCATGAAGATGGCAGTGACCGAGAAGCCGGATTCGAGCAGCCGCTGGTGGCCCGACTTGCGGCAGCCGCCCAGCAGCATCACCAGTTCGCAGCAGGGAATGGGCAACAGCCAGAGCAGGTGGATCACGGCGACGTCGCCGTCCTGCAGCGCCATGCGGCCCGCGATCAGGAAGACCAGCGTGATGACGCTGCCCCCGCCCTGCCCCAGCTGCACGCGCCAGACGCGGTTGATGCGCGCCGGCAGGTTGAACAGCAGCAGCGCGGCGACGGCCGCGGCACCGCAGGAGGCCAGCCAGAGCGACGTTCCGACGGACACCAGCGCCAGTGACATCAGGCCGATGCCCACGGTGACGGCCGCCAGGCCGTCGAGGTCGCGAAGCCGATAAACGCCCTGCAATATGGCCACGCCGAAGATCACCTGCATCCAGGCACTGTAGCCCTGCAGGCTGCCATCCAGCTGCTGGACGATGGCCGTGCAGACGAGGAAATCGACGCCGAGCACGAGCCAGGGGCCCCAGCGACGGTTGTCGTTGGCCGGCACCACCAGCCGCAGGGCGAGCAGACCGAGCAGCTCGATCGGGAGGCCGGCGGAGGTCAGGGGATGGACCCAGACGACGGCGACGGCGCACCAGGCGGCGATGCCCCCGACCACCGGCGGTGCATAGGCGCGCATCGTGTGCGAAACGTCGGAAATACCCCCGCCCATCGCGCGCAGCAGGGGGCGCAGGGCGAGGATCGCCACGACGGTGGCGACGAAGGCCAGCACGACGGGGTAATTGAACATATTCACGGAGGATACGCTCATTGCCGCTCCTTGCGTAGTCGCGAGAGACGTTCGAGGCTGCCGCGCAGCGCGGCACTGCCGTTGGCGGCAGCCCCGCTCCGCACCTGCGGCGCGATCTGCTCGGCAAGCTTCTTGCCCAGCTCCACGCCCCACTGATCGAAGGCGTTGATGCCCCAGATCACCGCCTGCGTGAAGACCTTGTGCTCGTACAGCGCGACCAGCCGGCCGAGCGTGGCCGGATCAAGCCGCGGAAACAGCAGCAGGCTCGCGGGCCGGTTGCCCTCGTAGCGCTTCTGCGGCTGGCCCGGGCTCTCCTGCCCGAAGGCAAAGGCCTCGGCCTGCGCCAGGCAGTTCGCCACGGCAAGGTCATGGGCGCGGTCGTCGCCGCAACTCGAGGTGGCCGGCAGCAGGAAATCAAGCGCCGCGCGCGGCGTGCCCTGGTGCAGCTGCTGGAAGAACGAGTGCTGCGCATTGTTGCCGGGCTCGCCCCAGATCACCGGCGCGGTGGCGCAGAAGACGGGCGACCCGTCGGTGCGCACCGACTTGCCGTTGCTCTCCATGTCGAGCTGCTGCAGGTAAGCCGGAAAGCGCGACAGGCGGTCGTCGTAGGGCAGCACGGCGAGCGTCGGCAAACCGAGATGGTCGATGTTCCAGGCGCCGAGCAGGCCCATCAGCGCGGGCAGGTTCTGCTGCCAGGGCGCGGCCAGGAAGTGCGCGTCCATCTCGGCGCCGCCCTGCAAAAAGGCTTCGAAGCGATGGGCGCCGATGGCGATGGCCAGCGACAGTCCGATCGACGACCACAGCGAATAACGGCCGCCGACCCAGTCCCACATCGCGAAGCGATGGTCTGGGTGGATGCCGAAGGCATCCATCGCCGCGGCATTGACCGACACCGCGGCGAAATGATCCGGCACCGCGGACTCGCCCAGCTGCCGCAGGAGCCAGACCCGGGCGGTGTCCGCGTTGGTGCGCGTCTCGAGCGTGGTGAAGGTCTTGGAACAGACCAGGAAGAGCGTGCGCGCGGGATCGGCCGTGGCCAGCACGTCATGCAGCCGGCAGCCGTCGATGTTCGAAACGAAAGCGATGCGCGGCGCGCCCTGCGCATGGGGGCGCAGCGCTTCCACCGCCATCGCCGGACCAAGGTCCGAACCGCCGATGCCGATGTTCACCACGAGGTTGAAGGCATCGCCCTCGCTGCCGCGGATGCCGCCGCTGCGCAGGCCCTCGGCGAAATCCAGCATGCGCGCGCGCTCGGCCTGCACAGCCGCGGCATGCGGCGCGTCGGGGCGGCGCAGCGCCGTATGCAGGACCTGGCGCTGTTCGGTGACGTTGACCACGTCGCCGCGATACATCGCCTCGATGCGGGCGCGCAGCTGCAGGTCGTCCGCCAGCTGCGACAGCAGGTCGAGCACGCGACCATCCACGCGCTGCCGCGTGAGGTCGAGGACCAGGCCCGCGCCCTCGACGGTGAGGCGTTCGACCCGCTGCGGGTCAGCGGCGAAGAGGTCCGCCACTGCGCATTGCATGATCCGGCGGCTTTCCGTGGCCAGTGCTGCCCAGGCAGGACTGGTCGATGCATCGTTCATGCGCGAGACGATAGCAGAGCAGGACGCGTGCGGGTGTTGCTACCGGGTAGTACCGCCGGCCGCAGCCCCCACGACAACCGCGCGTCGCACGAAGGCGATCCAGCCGACAAAGGCGCCGACGAAGGCGACGGCCATGAGCGGTTCGGGCGCGCCCCACTGCAGCGCCAGCACGGCGATGCCCGCGCCCGCTCCGGACAGCGCGAGATACAGATAGAACACCTTGCGCACGCTGTAGCCGGCACGGGTGAGGCGGTGATGGAAATGCCCCGCATCGGCAGCCGTGATGGAGTGGCCGGCACGCAGGCGACGCCAGGTGCTGTCGAAGAGCTCGAAGATCGGCAGCGGCATGAGCCAGAGCACGAGCACGGGTGGCACGTCGGCGCGATCGGTCTGCACCAGGGTGAGCCCGACGCCCGCGAGCACGAAACCCAGCAGCGTGCTGCCGGCATCGCCCATGAACACGCGCACGGCACGGTTGAAACGTTCGGGCATGTTGAACAGCAGGAAGGCGGCGAGCGCGCCGACCATGCAGCAGGCGATGAGCAAGGACACCGGCGCGGGACGCAGCAGGCCCATGCCCGCCACACCGAGGAAGGCCGCCAGCGCGACGCCGGCGGCGAGGCCATCCAGACCATCGAGCATGTTGAAGGCGTTGATGAGCGCGACGCAGGCCAGCAGCGTGAACGGCAGGCTCAACACGTCGAGCGGCACGGGCCCGTGGGCGGTGCCGAACAGGTGGCCCAGGTCCGGCAGCGTGAAGCGCGTGCCATACATCAGCGCCGCGGCGGCGCAGCCCTGGGCGATGAAACGAAGGCGCGGCGGGATATCGAGCCGGTCATCGAAGAGACCCAGCAGCACCACGAAGGCGCTTGCGAACAGCAGCACGTGGCCGTGCGCACCGAAGGGCCCGTAGGCCCAGGAGGCGACCATCACGCCGGAGAACTTCGAGAGACCGCCATACACCGGCACGATGCCGTCGTGGTTCTTGCGGCCACCGGGCCGGTCGACGAAGCCCAGGCGAACCGCAAGCGGCCGCACGACGACCAGCAGCAGGATCGATACGACGAAGGCGATGAGTGCGGAGGCCAACAACTTCATGCCGGCCCATTCTAGAACGCAGCGCGCCGCATCAATGTAGAACGTTTACATGGCGAAAAATCTGCCGATGCTGTCGACCACGTACTGCAGCTGGTCGGTGGCGAGCTCCGGATAGATCGGCAAGGCCAGCGTCTCGGCCGCTGCACGCTCGGATTCCGGCAGGTCGCCCGTCCTGTAGCCCAGGTACGCGAAGCACTGCTGCTGGTGCAGCGGCACCGGGTAGTACACCTCGCAGCCCACGCCCGACTCGTGCAGGAAGGCACGCAGCGCATCGCGGCGCGGAACGCGGATCACGTACTGGTTGTAGATGTGGCGGTAGCCCGGCATCGCAACGGGCGTCACCACCTGAGGATTCGCGCCGGTCGACAGCCCTGCAGCCGCAAAAGCCTGGTCGTAATACGCGGCGTTGCGCTGCCGGCCTTCCGACCAGCTGTCCAGGTGCTTCAGCTTGATGTTGAGCACCGCCGCCTGGATCTCGTCGATGCGGAAATTGCCGCCGACGAAGGCGTGGTAGTACTTCGGCTCCATGCCATGCACGCGCAGGATGGCCATGTGCTTCGCAAGGTCCGCGTCCTGCGCCACGCAGGCGCCGGCATCGCCGAAGGCGCCGAGGTTCTTCGTAGGGAAGAACGACAGGCAGCCGATGTCGCCGAAGCTGCAGGCACGCTTGCCGGCCGCATCGGCCGCACCGATGGCCTGCGCCGCATCCTCGATCACCTTCAGGCCGTATTCCCGCGCGATCGGCATGAGCCGGGCCATGTCCGCCAGCTGGCCATAGAGATGCACCGGCATCAGCGCACGCACCGTGCTGCCCGAGGCCTTGTGCACCAGCGCCCCGCCCCGCCGCTCGCAGTCCTGTTCCAGGAAGCGGCGCAGCAACGCCGGCGACAGGTTGAACGTGACCGGGTCGATGTCGAGGAAGATCGGCCGCGCGCCCGAGCGCGCGATCGTGCCGCCCGTCGCGAAGAAGGTATACGAGCTCGTGATGACCGCATCACCCTGCTTGATATCCAGTGCCATCAGCGCCAGCAGCAGCGCATCGGTGCCCGACGACACGCCGATGCCGTGCGGCACCTGGCAATAGGCCGCGATGCCCGCTTCCAGTTCCTTGATGGCGGGGCCCAGGATGAAGTGCTGGCTGTCGCAGATGCGCTCGATGGCCGCATCGATCTCGCCCTTCAGGGCGCGGTACTGAGGCTTGAGATCCAGCAGGGGTACTTTCATGGTGGGCGTGTTTTCCGTTGTCAGTTCTGGCGCCAGACGGTCTTGCCGCCGCTGGCCTTGTCGATGATCGCGAGCAGCTTCTCGTGCGCCACGAGCTCGGCCTCGGTGGCCTCGACGACGGGCAGCGCAGGGCCCGCCCGCTCGAGCTGCCGCGAGAGCAGCGCCGCCTCGAGCGCGCCGCGGCCGTGGTCATCCAGCGCCAGCGCGCTCTGCCCGCCCGTCATCGCCAGATAGACATCCGCGAGGATGCGGGCGTCGAGCAGCGCGCCGTGGTACTCGCGGTGCGAGTTGTCGACCGAATAGCGCTTGCACAGCGCGTCCAGGCCATTGCGCTGGCCCGGATGCATTTCCTTGGCGAGCGCCAGCGTGTCGAGCACGCGGCAGCGCGAGCGGATCTTCACCCGCTCGGTGTTGCTGCGCAGGGCATAGAGCCGCAGCTCTTCGTCGAGGAAGGCGATATCGAAGGAGGCGTTGTGCGCCAGGATCTCGGCGCCATCGATGAAGGCGAGCAGGTCGGCCGCGATCGCCTCGAAGCGCGGCTTGTCGGCAAGCCTGGAGAGCGTGATGCCGTGCACGGCCGCCGCGCCCGCGTCGATGTCGCGGTTCGGGTTCACGTAGTGGTGGAAGACGCGGCCGGTGGTGCGGCGGTTCACGAGCTCGACCACGCCGACCTCGATGATGCGATGCCCCTGCGCGACGTCGAGGCCCGTGGTTTCGGTATCGAGGACAACCTGTCTCATCAGGGCGAGTCTACCGCAAGCATCTCGTCGATCGCCGCGTTGGCCAGTCGGTCCACGCGCTCGTTGCCCGCGTTGCCCGCGTGGCCCTTGACCCACAGCCAGGTCACCTGGTGGCGCTGCGCTTCGGCATCCAGTCGCTCCCACAGGTCCTGGTTCTTCACCGGCTTCTTGTCGGCCGTGCGCCAGCCGCGCGCCTTCCAGTTGGGCAGCCACTCCTGCACGCCGGTGCAGACGTACTTGGAATCGGTGTGCAGGCGCACGTGCACGCCGCGCTTGAGCGCCGCGAGCGCCATGATCGCGCCCATGAGCTCCATGCGGTTGTTCGTGGTCTGGGCTTCCGCACCCGAGAGCTCCTTTTCGGTCTCGCCGTGGATCAGCAGCGCGCCCCAGCCGCCGGGCCCCGGGTTGCCGCGGCAGGCGCCGTCCGTATAGATCTCGACCGCTGTCATGAAGGATTCCGCGTGGTGGGTTCGGCCAGTGCGCCGACGGACTGCTGACGCGCGCGCGCGCGCGGGCGGATCGGCGTCATCGTATAGAGACGCTTGCGCGCCCGGATCAGGTAGCCACCGGGCGGCCGCGGGCCGCCGGGCGCCAGCAGCTCGAAGCCCAGCACCGACAGCCAGTCCCGCACGCGGCGTTCCGGCAGCACCTGGCGGAAGCCCTCGGGCAGGCCGCGGCGGAACAGCGCCCGCAGGCCCCAGAGGCTCCACGGCCGGAAGCCCACGATGAGCAGCTGGCCTTCGCCCGTGAGCACGCGGTGCGCCTCGCGGATGACCGATTGGGGATCGGCGGCGAACTCCAGGGTATGGGGCAGCAGCACGGCATCCACGCCATGGGACTGCAGCGGCAGCGCCCCGCAGCGGCCGACCACGTCCACCACCCCGGGCAGGGGCTGTTCGGCCAGCAAGGTCTGGCGGCGCGTCCTGCTGCGGGACAACAGGGCCCGCGACCCACCCCAGCTGCCCAGCTGGAGCAGCTCGAAGCCGAAGACGTCATCCAGCACGCCCTCGAGCAAGCGGGCCTCCTCGGCCGCGACGTGGAAAACTGTTGGCAATCCCTGGACCCGCCGGTTAAATACCGCCCTCTTCCGGCGGCTAGACTGCCTTTCTACCAGACAGGGGTGCAAGGTGGCCGATTCGGGCACGCTGCAGTGGATCACGACCGGCCTTGCGGCGTTGCTGCTCGCCGGCTGTGCCACGCCTGCCCTCCAGACCCACCCCACGCCGAGCATCCCCGAGCCGGTGGCCATCACGCTGCCGCCGCTGGCCTCGCTGCAGGCCGAGCCCGGGCAGTCCATCGGCTATGACGGCCTGCTGCACCCCACGCTGCCGGGCGAGCTCTATCCGGACCTGCTCGAGCGCCTGCGCGCGGGCCTTGCCCTGGGCGAGATCGACGAACAGCGCGTCGACGAGCAGCTGGCCTGGTACCTGCGCCATCCGGACTACATCGAGCGCACCATCTCGCGCGCCGCGCCCTACCTGCACTACATCGTGGCCGAGATCGAGGCGCGCAAGCTGCCGCTCGAGCTGGCGGTGCTGCCCGTCATCGAAAGCGCCTTCGAGCCTTATGCCTATTCGCGCGCGCGGGCCTCGGGCCTGTGGCAGTTCATCCCCGGCACCGGCACGCGCTTCGGGCTGCGGCAGGACTGGTGGTACGACGGGCGACGCGACATCGTCTCGGCCACGCGCGCGGCGCTGGATTACCTCGAGTGGCTGCACGAGACCTTCAACGGCGACTGGCTGCTGGCCATCGCGGCCTACAACTGCGGCGAGATGGCGGTGGACCGCCAGGTGAAGGCCAACGAGGCGCGCGGCAAGCCCATCGACTACTGGCACCTCAAGCTGCCGCGCGAAACGCAGGGCTACGTGCCACGCCTGCTGGCCATGGCGCGCATCGTGAAGGACCCGGCCCGCTATGGACTGGAGTTCAGCGAGATCCCCAACGAGCCTTACTTCCAGCGCGTGGACACCGGCGGCCAGATCGACATGGGCGTGGCGGCGCAGCTGGCGGGCCTGTCCACCGACGACCTTTACGCGCTGAACCCGGCCTTCCACCGCTTCGCCACGCCGCCCAACGGCCCGCACTACCTGCTGCTGCCGGTGGAATCAGCCGGCACCTTCCGCGAGAACCTGCTGCAGCTGACGCCGGACCAGCGCATGCACGTCGAGCGCTATGCGGTGCGACCGAAGGACACGCTGGCCTCGATCGCGCGGCAGTTCGGCACCACGGTGGAGATGCTGCGCGAGCTCAACGGGCTTGAAGCCAATGCCCGCCTGCAGCCGGACGACGAACTGCGTATCCCGTCGTCGGTGAACACGCTGCCGCCCAAGGTGCTGCTGGCCGCGGCCCGCGTGGACGGCACCGACAGCCTGCGCAAGGGCCAGTCGCGCCACACGCACGTGGCCCGGAAACCGCGCGCAAAACGTCCGCGCGGCGGCTGAGGCCGGCAGGCGGTATCATGCCGCCCATCGTCATCATTTCCGGGGCACACATGGGACTCCTCACTGGCAAGCGCGCGCTGATCGTCGGCGTGGCCACCGACCGTTCGATCGCCTGGGGGATCGCGCAGCAGCTGCACGCGCAGGGGGCGGAGCTCGCCTTCACCTACGGCCACGAAAAGCTCAAGGAGCGCGTGGAGCCGCTGGCCCATTCGCTGGGCTCGAAGATCGTGCTGCCGCTGGACGTGACGGTCGATGCCGAGATCGACGCGGTGTTCGCCGCGCTGAAGGCGCAGTGGGGCCACTTCGACATCCTTGTCCACGCCGTGGCCTTCGCGCCGCGCGAAGCCCTCGCCGGCAACTTCGTCGACGGCACCTCGCGCGAGGCCTTCCGCATCGCGCACGACGTGTCGAGCTACAGCCTGACGGCCCTGGCCCGCGCGGCCGCGCCGCTGATGGAGGGCCGCAACGGATCCATCCTGACGCTGAGCTATCTTGGCGCTGTGCGCTCGATTCCGGCCTACAACGTGATGGGCCTGGCCAAGGCCAGCCTCGAGGCCAATGTGCGTTTCCTCGCCGCGGATCTAGGCCCCAAGGGCATTCGCGTGAACGGCATCTCGGCCGGCCCGATCAAGACGCTGGCCGCGGCCGGCGTCGGCGGCCTGCGCAAGATGCTCGCGCAGGTGGCCAAGATCGCCCCGCTGCGCCGGAACGTGAGCACCGAGGACGTCGGCAACGCCGCCGCCTTCCTGT
>JBDLPS010000081.1:0-10802 GCA_039800965.1 Pseudomonadota bacterium
ATATGTTCGGCGGCCATGTCGCGCTGACCTGGAACTTCGCGGAAGGGCAGAGCATCTACGGCACGCTGACGCGGGGCTACAAGGCGGGCGGTTTCAACCTCGGGGCCAGCATTCCGGCGAACCGGCGACAGTTCAGACCTGAGTCACTGTGGAACCTGGAGGCGGGTTACAAGACGCGCTCCGCGGATGGCCGCTATGACAGCCAGACCAGCCTGTTCTACATGCGTCGCCAGGACCAGCAGGTCAGCAGTTCCTACCAGGCTGATCCCAACGACCCGCTGACCTTCGTGTTCCTCACCGACAATGCGGCGCGCGGCCAGAACATCGGCCTTGAGACGCAGGTCGGCTGGCGTCCGGTAGAGGCCCTGAGTCTGTCGGCATCGCTGGGCCTGCTGCGTGCGCAGTACAAGGGCTACCAGCTCGCTGGCGTCAGTCTGGATGGCCGTGACGAGCCGCATGCACCGCATTACCAGTTCAGCCTGTCGGCGGAGTACCGCTTCGGCGGCGGCTTCTACACGCATGCCGATGTCACGGGCATGGACGCCTTCTATTTCGCGGCCGACCACGACCAGCGTTCCAGGGCCTACCAGCTGGTGAACCTCAAGGTCGGCTACGAGGCCGCGAACTGGGCGGCGAACGTCTGGGTGCGCAATCTTTTCGACGAGCGCTACGCGACCCGCGGCTTCTTCTTCGGCAACGAGCCGCCGGACTGGACGCCGAAGCGTTACATCGACAACGGCGATCCGCGCCAGTTGGGCGTCAGCGTCTCGTATTTCTTCCGGTAAGGAGTGGGTATGGCAGGCTCTTTTGCGGACGGCATCCTCGAAGGCCTGAGGGCAACGACGCCGATGGAGGGCGTCGCCGTCGTGCTCGGCCTCGCCTACGTCGTGCTGGTCGCACGCCACAGCCGCTGGGGCTGGGTCGCCGGCGGCCTGAGCTCGGCGCTGTTCGCCTGGCTCTTCATCGCCGCCCGCCTGCCGATGCAGTCGCTGCTGCAGGTCTATTACGTCGTGATGGCCATCTATGGATGGCGGCACTGGTCGCGGGGCGGACCGGAACAGCCGGTCATCCGTCTGCCGTGGCGCGTCCACCTCGCCGGCATCGCCGCGAGCGTGCTTCTGGGTCTCGCGTTGGCGCACATCCTTGCGACCGAAACACAGGCGGCTTCGCCCTGGCTCGATTCGATCACCACCACGGCCAGCCTCTTCGCCACGTGGCTCATCGCGCGTAAAGTGCTGGAGAACTGGCTCTACTGGATCGTCGTCGACAGCCTGCAGGCCGTGCTCTTCGCGTCGCAGGGCCTGTGGTCCACCGCGCTCCTGTTCGTCCTCTATCTCGGCATCGGCACCGCTGGATATCGGTCATGGCTGCGCAGCTACCGCCAGCTGTCGACGAATTGATTCCGGCCGCGCTGCTCGCGCGCGTTCCCGGTTGTGGCGCCGGCGTCCCGCCGTGCGAGGCTTTGGCCTTGACGGGCGGCGGCCGGCACAACCGCTGTTTCAAGGTGACCACCCGCGAAGGGCGTTTCGTGCTTCGCTGGCGCGCTGATACGGGCGAACGCCCCGGGGCTGCCGCTGCACAGGAGTTGCGCTGCCACCTGGCCGCTGCCTCGCTCGGCATCGCGCCGGCCATCTTCGACGCCGCAGCCGATGGCCAGTGGATGGTCATGGAGTACGTCGACGCCGTGCCTTGGCAGGATCGCGACCTGCAGGATCCCGCCCGTCTCGAGACCCTCGGGCTGCGGCTCGCGCAAGTGCATGACTTGGCGCCCCGCGCTGTCGCGTCGCTGGACCTGCGATCCATCATCGACGGACAACTGGGGCTGATATCGGCCCGCGACCCGTCCTCGGCGGCGCGTCACGAGGCCTTGCGGCTCGAGGCCCGCGATCTGGAAGCGGGCCTCGGCAGGCTGGCGACCCGTGCCGTGCTGAACCACGGTGACCTTGCCGCTGCGAACCTGCTCGGCGAGGCGCCGATGATGGTGGATTGGGAATACGCGCAGCGTGCGGATCCTGTCTACGACATCGCCTGCCTGCTGTCCTACTATCCGGTGATCGAGACGAACCTCGATGTCCTGCTGGGGGCCGCCGGCCTCGACGACGCCCGCTCGCGCGCGAGCCTGGTCCTGCACCGGCGGCTTTTCGGGATTTTCAACGCCCTCTGGGCCGAGGCGCAGGGTGCTGCGCACGGCGATCCGGCTGGCATAGTCCTCCGGCGCTCGGCAGAATAACGCCCCGTCGCGGCCTTTCCGGCCGCAGTTTCTCAGGACAAGACGCATGGCGCTGCTGCGAGTGGTTGACCGGGACGGAAACGAGCACGAAATCGAAGCCAACACGGGCTTCACGCTCATGGAAAACCTGCGTGACCTGGAATACGGCGTCGGGGCGATCTGTGGCGGCATGTGCGCCTGCGCCACCTGCCATGTCTACGTGGATGCCGAATGGGTCGGCAAGCTGCCGGCCGTACAGTCCGACGAGCGCGACCTGCTGCAGGACCTTTCCACGCGCCGGGACAACTCGCGCCTGTCCTGCCAGGTGAAGTTCACCCCGGAACTCGCTGGCCTCAAGGTCACGATCGCCGAGGACGAGTAATCGGCCGGGACCCTGGGTCACGCCGCCGGGCCGGTTCAGGCCTGGCGCGAACACTCCACGAACAGGCCGCGCAACCACGCATGGCCCGGGTCCGATTCGTTCCGCTTGTGCCACACCAGGATCTCCCGGCTGTCCGGGATGTCGTGCGGCGGCGTGAATGCACGGATCGGCAGCAGTGGCAGAAGTCGGTTGGCGATGTCCTCCGGCACTGTCGCGATCAGCGTCGTGCCCGGCACGATGAACGGCAGTTCGAAGGGGCTTTGCGTGGTCACCCGCACGTCGAGGTCGCGGCGTGCCTCGCGGCGCATCCTTTCCAGCAGTGACGTGCCGTTGCCCTGCGGCTTGCTGTCCATGTGCGGCATCGACGCGTAGAGCTCGGGTGTCAGTTCGTCGCGGATGTAGGGATGGTCGCGGCACACCACGCAGACCCAGCGCACCGTCTTGAGTTCCACCATGCGAAGCCATTCGGGGAAGGTCTGCAGCCCGAAGAGTTGCGGGTTGTCGAGCATCACCGCGAGGTCGCTGTCGCCGTGCTCCATGCGCGAGAGGCTGGTCTGCGATAGTTCCTCCACCGTGCAGGTCACGTACGGCGCTTCGGCGACGAGGCGCCGCAGCACCGGTGGCATCAGCCGCGGCACGAGGTGGTCGCGCACGATGACGGAAAATGCCCGTCGCACCGTCGCGGGGTCGAAGGTCGGCTGCGTGCCCAGCGTCGCCTGGACGCGCAGCAGGGCCTCGCGCACGGGTTCCACCAGTGACAGGCCGCGGGGGGTCAGGCAGAGGTCGCGTCCGGCCCTCACCAGCAAGGGATCGTTGAAATAGTCCCGCAGCTTCTGCAGGGCTGCGCTCATGGCCGGCTGCGACACGAATACGCGCTCGGCCGCCCGCGTGACGTTCTTCTCCTGGAGGAGGGCGTCCAGGGCGATCAGCAGGTTCAGGTCGAACTTGTTGAGGTGCATGGGAAAAACAATGCTACCGGCGTGCCATAACCGCGGCAAATAACTGCCATCCGGACCTTCGATGCCCTGCGGGAGACGGCGGTGCTAAGGTGCCTCGCCACCGCGGACAATGCCGGATCCAGAAGGAGCGCCAGCCATGCTCGCCAGCAAGCACGAGGCCGAAGGGGGCCAGGACGTCGATTCGACGCCTTTCCGGTTCTACGACAATCGCCAGAAATACCTGGCCTTCGTCAGCACCTGCAGCGAGAAATCCGCCGTTGCGCGTCGCGTGGGGCGCGAGCTCGCCTCGCTGCATCCCACGCCGCCTGCCATGCGGATCTTCGATGCCGGCATGGGCGACGCCACCATCCTGTCCAAACTGATGCGTCAGGTGAACGCCCTGTACCCGGCGGTCCCGCTGCTGGCCGTCGCCAAGGAGATCAGCCTCGAGGACGTGCGTCTGGGACTCGAGAAGATGCCCGACCGCTTCGTCGAACATCCTGCCACGGTGCTGGTGATCACCAACCTCAACTACGCCGAGGCGCCGCGCCTGCTGCCGCGCGATGTGCAGGCCGCCGCGGCTTTCAACTGGCAGGAGGTCCGGCTCACCGGCACCTCGTCGCACGACTACGCGGAACAGATCGAGGCGCTGGGCGCGACGCTGGCCTATGGCTGGCAGACCAAGCCGTCGCCGAAGACGGGCAATCCGGTCTACGTCAGGCCGACGGTGCTCGTGCTCTACCGCGAGGACCACAAGTTCATGCTCGACGGGGTGATTCCCAAGCCGGGGCGCATCGTCGACCACTACGACCTCATCCTGGCCTCCCAGCCCTGGCGCGCCCGCATGTCGGCCCAGTTCAAGGCGCAGAAGGTGCTGGCGCCGCTTGCCCGTGCGCTGGCGCCGGGCGGCAAGCTGGTGGCGATCCAGTCCTGTGGCAAGGATCCGGGGCTGGAGATCGTGCAGAAGCTCTGGCCGGCCGAGAATCCCTTCAGCGTGGACCGCCACGCCCTGGTTTCCGCGCTCAAGGCCGAGCTCGGCAAGGACGCGCGCGATTTCACCATCCCGACGCTCACCGACGACAAGGCGATCTTCCGCTACGAACTGCAGACGCTGCCGTCGGAGATCAGCGACCGCGTCGGCACGTCGACGCTCTTCGGTGCCTGGAACGCCGCGATCTACGTGGCGCAGATCGAGGACGAGCGCGTCGAGCAGGTCATTCGGACGCCGGCCTATCTGGACGCCACCTCCGAGGTGCTCCAGCGGCATGGCGGGCTCTGGTTCAACGACGAGACATTCGTGGTCACGAGGCGACGCTACTGATGAAACCCCCTGTTATCACCCCGGGAAAGGCACTGATCTGCGGTTCGATGGCCTTCGACACCATCATGGTGTTCGGGGACCAGTTCAAGAACCACATCCTCCCGGACAAGGTGCACATGCTGAACGTGTCCTTCCTCACGCTGCAGATGCGGCGCGAGTTCGGGGGCTGCGCCGGCAACATCGCCTACAACCTCAAGCTGCTCGGCGACCCAGGCTACGTGATGGCGACGGTCGGGCACGATTTCGGTCCCTATGCCGAGTGGATGGCCCGGCAGGGCGTTCCGGCGGACTACCTGCGCCGCATCGACCATGAGCATACCGGGCAGGCCTTCATCACCACCGACCTGGACAACAACCAGATCACCGCCTTCCATCCCGGCGCCATGGGTCATTCGCACCTCAATGACGTGGCCGACGCGCAGGGCGTGGCCCTGGGTATCGTTTCGCCGGACGGTCGGGACGGAATGATCCAGCACGCCCGGCAGTTCGCCGCGGCGGGCATCCCCTTCATCTTCGACCCGGGGCAGGGGCTGCCGATGTTCGGCGGCGACGAGCTCAAGGCCTTCATCGACCAGGCGACCTGGGTGACGGTGAACGAATACGAATGGAGCCTGATGGCCGAGCGCACGGGCTGGTCCGAGGCCGAGATCGCCTCCCGGGTCGCGGCACTGGTGGTCACCAAGGGCGCCGACGGGTCGACCATCCATGCGGGTGGCCGGGAGATCCACATCCCCGTGGCCAGACCGGCGGCCGTCGTCGATCCGACGGGTTGCGGTGACGCCTATCGCGCCGGTCTCATCCACGGCCTGCTTCACGGACTGTCCTGGGAGGTCACCGGTCGCATCGCCTCGCTGCTGGGCGCGATCAAGATCGCCCACAAGGGCACCCAGAACCACGTCTTCACGATGGATGAGTTCCGCGACCAGTACCTCGTCAGCTTCGGGACGGCCCTCTAGGGCCCCGCGGACGGATACACTTCAACCCACTTACCGCTTCTGGATCCAAGGACCCCGCCATGAGCCACAGCTATCTCTTTACTTCCGAATCCGTGTCCGAAGGCCACCCGGACAAGGTCGCCGACCAGATCTCGGACGCGATCCTCGACGCGATCCTCAAGGAGGACAAATACTCCCGGGTCGCCGCCGAGACGCTCTGCAACACGGGCCTCGTGGTGCTCGCCGGCGAGATCACGACCAAGGCCAAGGTCGACTACCACTCGATCGCGCGTGGCGTGATCCAGCGCATCGGTTACGACAACACCGACTACGGCATCGACTACAAGGGCTGCGCCGTGCTCGTGGCCTACGACACGCAGTCGCCCGACATCGCGCAGGGCGTCGATGAGGGCAAGGGCCTCAACCTCGACCAGGGCGCCGGCGACCAGGGCCTCATGTTCGGCTATGCGGTGAACGAGACGGCCGAGCTCATGCCGCTGCCGCTGCACCTCTCTCACCGCCTCGTCGAGCGCCAGGCGCAGCTGCGCCATTCAGGCGCGCTCAAGTGGCTGCGCCCTGACGCGAAGTCGCAGGTCACGATCAAGTACGTCGACGGCAAGCCGGCCGAGATCGACACGGTCGTCATCTCCACGCAGCACCATCCCGAGATTGGCCACAAGGAGCTGTCGGAGGCCGTGATCGAGGAGATCATCAAGCCCGTGCTGCCGGCCAATCTGATCGGCAAGAAGATCAACTACCTGATCAACCCGACGGGTCGCTTCGTCGTCGGCGGTCCGCAGGGTGACTGCGGCCTGACCGGCCGCAAGATCATCGTCGACACCTACGGCGGCGCCGCGCCGCACGGCGGTGGTGCGTTCTCGGGCAAGGATCCGACGAAGGTCGACCGTTCGGCCGCCTATGCCGCGCGCTACGTCGCCAAGAATGTCGTCGCCGCCGGCCTCGCGGACCGCTGCCAGGTGCAGGTGTCCTACGCCATCGGCGTCGCCAAGCCGACGTCGATCATGGCCACCACTTTCGGCACCGGCAAGGTCTCGGACGAGAAGATCGAAGAGCTCATCGCGCGCCACTTCGACCTGCGCCCGAAGGGCATCGTGCAGATGCTCGACCTGCTGCGCCCGATCTACGAGAAGACCGCGGCTTACGGCCACTTCGGCCGCAACGAGCCGACCTTCAGCTGGGAAAAGACCGACAAGGCCGAGGCGCTCGCCGCCGATGCCGGCATCAAGCGCTAAGGCGCACCGCAGGAGCATTGCCAAGATGAATTCGAAGACCGATTACGTCGTTGCCGACATTTCGCTCGCCGACTGGGGCCGCAAGGAACTCAACATCGCCGAGACGGAGATGCCGGGTCTCATGGCCATCCGCGCGGAGTATGCGAAGACGCAGCCGCTGAAGGGCGCCCGCATCACCGGCTCGCTGCACATGACGATCCAGACCGCGGTGCTGATCGAGACGCTGCAGGCCCTTGGCGCCGAAGTGCGCTGGGCTTCCTGCAACGTGTTCTCTACGCAGGACCATGCCGCCGCGGCCATCGCCGTGCGGGGTACGCCGGTGTTCGCCTTCAAGGGCGAGTCGCTGGATGATTACTGGGAATTCACCCATCGCATCTTCGAGTGGCCGGACGGCGGGTACTCGAACATGATCCTGGACGACGGTGGCGATGCCACGCTGCTGCTGCACCTGGGCACGCGCGCCGAGTCGGATGCCTCCGTCCTGGGCAACCCGGGCAGCGAGGAGGAAATCTCCCTCTTCAAGAGCATCAGGTCGACGCTGGCCCGCGACCCGAAGTGGTATTCAACGCGCCTGAAACAGATCAAGGGCGTCAGCGAGGAGACCACGACCGGCGTGCACCGCCTTTACCAGATGCACAAGGAAGGCAAGCTCGCCTTCCCGGCCATCAACGTCAACGACTCGGTCACCAAGAGCAAGTTCGACAACCTCTACGGCTGCCGTGAGTCGCTGGTCGACGGCATCAAGCGCGCGACCGACGTCATGATCGCCGGCAAGATCGCGGTGGTCTGCGGCTATGGGGACGTGGGCAAGGGCTCGGCCCAGGCGCTGCGCGCCCTGTCTGCCCAGGTCTGGATCACCGAGATCGACCCGATCTGTGCGCTGCAGGCGGCGATGGAAGGCTATCGCGTCGTGACCATGGAAGATGCCGCGTCTGTGGCCGACATCTTCGTGACGACGACCGGCAACTACCACGTCATCACGCACGACCACCTGAAGGCGATGAAGAACAACGCCATCGTCTGCAACATCGGTCATTTCGACAACGAGATCGACATCGCCTCGCTGCGGCAGTATCCGTGGGAGAACATCAAGCCGCAGGTCGACCACGTGATCTTCCCGGACGGCAAGCGCATCATCCTGCTGGCCGAGGGTCGTCTCGTGAACCTGGGTTGCGGCACGGGTCATCCGTCCTACGTGATGAGTTCCTCGTTCGCGAACCAGACGCTGGCGCAGATCGAGCTCTATGCCAACCCGGGCAAGTACCCGGTCGGCGTCTACGTGCTGCCGAAGCACCTGGACGAGAAGGTGGCGCGCCTGCAGCTGGCCACCCTGAACGTCAGGCTCACCAAGTTGACCGCGCAACAGGCTGGCTACATCGGCGTGCCGGTGGAAGGCCCGTACAAGACGGACCACTACCGCTACTGACGGCACGTATTGATCCGGCCGGCGGTCGGTTCATACTCCGGGCGCGGCTCCCTCCGGGGGTCGCGCCCGTCCTGTTCTGGAGGCCCGGTTTAGTGACAGCGCGCATCATCGACGGCAAGGCCGTCGCCAGGAAGCTCCGCGCCGAATACGCGGAGCGCATCGCCACCCTCAAGTCCCGGCACGGAATCCTGCCCGGCATCGCGGTCATCCTCGTGGGCGACAACCCCGCCTCGCAGGTCTACGTCCGCAACAAGATCCTCGCCTGCAAGGAAACCGGCATCCATTCCGAGCTGCACAAGATGCCGGCTGAGGCCACCGAGGCGGAACTGCTGGCGCGCATCGACAGGCTCAATGCCGATTCCGCCGTGCATGGCATCCTCGTGCAGTTGCCGCTGCCGACCCATATCAGCGTCGCAAAGGTGCTCGAGCGCATCGCGCCGGACAAGGACGTCGACGGCTTCCATCTCTACAACGTCGGCGGCCTGATTACGGGCAATACCGTATTCCCGCCGTGCACGCCCTACGGCGTGCAGAAACTGCTCGAGCATGAGAATGTCGAAATCGCCGGCCGCAACGTCGTCGTCGTGGGCGCGAGCAACATCGTCGGCAAGCCGATGGCGCTCATGCTCATGCAGAAGGACGCTACCGTCGCGATCTGCCACAAGATGACGCGTGACCTGGCGCAGTTCACTTCGCTGGCCGATATCCTCGTGGTGGCGGCCGGCGTGCCGGGGCTGATCCGGGGCGACATGGTCAAGGACGGCGTCGTCGTCATCGACGTCGGCATCAATCGCCTGCCGGACGGCAGCATCGTCGGCGACGTCGATTTCGAGGGCGTAAGCCGGAAGGCCTCGCTGATTTCGCCGGTACCGGGTGGAGTCGGCCCGATGACGATCACCATGCTCCTGCACAACACGCTGGTGTCTGCCGAGCGGGGCATCGCCGCGAAGGGCTGATCGCCATGTGCATGGCCTGCGAACTCCTGCAGGGCATCGATATCGACGAGCTGTCCCCGCCGGAGGGGCTGCCACGCTATCCGGTGCACTTCCCGGACGGCCTGGATCAGGCGCTCGTCGATCCGCTGCTTGCACGCGGGGAGGGCGGTGCGGCGGCCGGGCGCCTGCGTCGCTGCCCGCCACGGCGGTCCAACAGCCATTGGCGGACCGAGGCGTTGCTGCCGGCGCTGCAGGCCTTGGTCGCGCGGCCCGATGCGACGCCCGCGCTGGGGATCGCGACCGTCGCCATCGACGATTTCCGCCAGGCGAGGATCGAAGGCCGGCTCAAGCCGGACACCCGTTTCGTCATCGCGCTGCCGACGCCCTACTCACTGGTGGCTGGCGCGGATGGCGCGCTCCATTCACCGGCCCTGCTTGCGGGGCTGGAGCGCTGCGTGGCCGCCGAACTGACGATGCTGCTGGAAGCCGTACCGGCCGGCGATTTGTCCATCCAGTTCGACGTCTGTGCAGAGACCCGCATCTGGGAGTCCCGTGGCCGTGACCTGGGTGCGCCGCGCGACCTGCCTGAACGCTTGCTGCAAAGTTTCGTGATCATCGCGGATGCCGTGCCCCGCGACGCCGAGGTCGGCTGGCATTTCTGCCACCGCGGGCACGATGGCGTGGTGTCGGGCACGCCCCATGATGCGGGCCAGATCACCCGCCTGGCCGGCGCGATCATCGCCAGCACCGACCGGGAACCGGCTTTCGTGGACATCCCGGTGCCGGCATCGCGTACGGATGCGGATTACTACGCGCCGCTGGCGAACCTCGCCTTGTGGCCCGCCATGGATGTGTACCTCGCCCTGCTGCATCCGGGCGACAACGTGGAATCGGCGTGGCGCCGCTTCTATGCGGCCAGTACCGTTCTGGGCCGCTTCGGCATCTCGCCTGCCTGCGGGGCGGATCCCGCCGCAGTGCTGCCCGTGCTGGGCCAGTTGCTGGCCCGTGCCGGCGGTGACGTGCCGGCCGGCGACGACGACTGATCCGTTTTCCCGTCCGTCGCTAGGGCCGCGGCGGTGCGCCGAATTCGGCGCTCCAGGCGTAGAGCCCCCCTTCGAGGTTTACCGCATCACGTCCTGACTGCACCGCGAACTGCGCGGCGGCCAGGCTGCGCATGCCAGCCGCACAGAGGAAAACCGCCAGGCGGTCCGCCGGGATTTCGTCGAAGCGGGCCGGAATCTGCGCGAGAGGGATGTGCAGCGATCCGGGGAGCCGGCCGGCCGCCCATTCCTGCTGTTCGCGTACATCGATGACGACGTGGCGGCCGGCGTCCGGCGAGGCGAGCGCCTGCGCGAGCTGCGCGGGCGACCAGTGTTCGAGTTGTGGCATGCCGGACTCCGCTG
>JBDLPS010000082.1:0-11801 GCA_039800965.1 Pseudomonadota bacterium
ACGATGCGCTGGGAACCCAGCGCACCGGTCGGACCGAGACCGCCGCCGCCAGTGCCGCCGCCGACCGTGACGCGCGTGGTCGCGCTGTCGTTGCCGGTGCCAGAGGATTGGGCACCCGCAGCCGCCGTGGTGCCGACCGTCTGGGAACGACCTGCATCAGGCTTCACCTTCTTGCCCGAGCAGGCGCCCAGCGCCAGCAGGGAAGCCATCATGAAAACCGTAAACGTCTTGCGCATCATCTTCATTCTCCAGGCCACAGGCGGGCCATGAACAGTTCGGGATTATCTCACAGGCTGGCTGAAAGGCCCCCAGACCGGCTCCCTGACATTACCTCGGTCGACCCGCAAGCGCTGGGTCACCTGACCGTCCACGGAAACGATCTGCAACACCCCCTGCCCCCGTTCCCGACCGGCATAGATCAGCTGGGCGCCGTTCGGCGCGAAACTCGGGGACTCGTCCAGGTTGCCGCGCGAAAGCACCCTCAGGGGCCCGCCGGAAAGGTCCTGCACGGCAATGCGGTAGGCACCGCCGTCGCGCACGGCCATCGCCAGCTGCTGCCCGTCCGGAGACAAGCGCGGACGCGATGCGTAGGGCACGCCAAAACTCACCCGGCGCGGCACCTCGCCGCCCTGGGCCGCCACGCGGTAGACCTGCGGACCACCCGCGCGGTCGGAGGTGAAGTAGATCGAACGACCGTCGGGCGACCACGTGGGCTCCGTATCGATCGCAGGGTCTTCCGTCAGCCGCGTCAAGCCCTGGGTCCCGAGATCGAGAACGAAGACGTCGACGTTGCCGGAACTTCCGGAAAGCGTGAGCGCCAGCTTCGATCCGTCCGGCGAGAAGGACGGCGCGCCGTTGATGCCCGGACGCGCCGAGACCTGACGTCGCTCACCCGTCCGGACGCGCTGCACGAAGACCGCCGAGTTGCGGCTCTCGAACGAAACGTACGCGAGCCATTGCCCGTCTGGCGACCATGACGGGGACATGATGGGCTGCGACGACTCGAGCACGACACGCTGGTTTTCGCCGTCGGCATCCGCGATCGTCAACTGGTACCGCTGGGCCGGCGGCGCCCCGTCGACCAGCACGTAAGCGATGCGCGTCGCGAAGGCACCTCGCGTACCGGTGATCTTCTCGAAAACCGCATCGGCGACAAGATGCGCGCCGTAGCGCAGCGACGAAGGCGCCACGCTGACGCGTTGGTCGAGGACCTTCTGCCCGTTGAGCAGGTTCACCAATTCGTACTCGACCATGACTTCATTTGCCGAGGCCGGGAGCACGCGTCCTACGAGGATGTAATCGTTGCGCGCGGTACGCCAATCGGACAGCTGGACCTCCTGGCTGCGCGACGGTGAAGACAACATGTCCCGCCGCTCCATGCCGCGGAAACGACCACTGCCCTCCAGATCCCGCTGCACCAGCGCGGCGACATCGACGCCGGCATCGGTGGGTACGGAGCGCGCGAAAGGCACTATGGCAACGGGAATGGGATCGGTGACGCCCTTTGTGATGTCGATCTGCAGCTCCGCGCGGGACGGCGCACAGACAACGAGGGCCGCCAGGAAAAGCAGGCAGGACATCGCGCGACGCAGGTGCTGGCTCATCATCATCCGTGGATTCATTCCTGTGGCCTGAATGTAACGACGAGACTCCGGTCGAACAAGGCAGGATCGGACGGCTGGGGCAACGGGGACGCCCTGTAAGCGGCGGCCTCGATGGACTGGCGGACTGCCTCGTCGCCATTGCAACGCCCGACCTGCACGCCGACGACCTCGCCACCGGCCACCTGGGTGATCCGCATTTCGCACTCCAGCCCGGGCCTTGCGCTCGGGGGACGTATCCAGGCCCGTTCGATACTCGCCCGGATCTGCGCCTGGTACTGGGCCAGCAACCCCGCGGCTTTTGCCGACGTGAAACGTTCTTCGGCGGCCATGCGGGCACGGAGCTCCGCTTCCCGCTGGGCAGTGAGCCGCTCCGTCGCAGCCTTGTCACGAGCTTGACGCTCGGTGTCTTCCTTCGCCTTGCGATCAGCGTCCTGCCTGGCCTTCTCGACTTTCGCCGCGTCGGCCTTCGCCCTGGATCGGGCTTTTTCGGCCTCGGCCTTTGCAACCTTTTCAGCCTCGACTTTCGCAGCCTCCGCCTTCGCCTTCTCCGCCTTTTCGAGCCGCTCGGCCTTCTTCCTGTCGCGCGCCTCAGCCTTGGCGGCGGCCTTGCCGGCCTTGCGGGGCTCTGCACGAGGCGGGTGCTGCTGCTCTGGCTCCGCAGCCGGAGCCGCGTCGGGCGCCGGTTGCGCCGGAAGCGGGCTCAAGCGGCTTGGATCGACGACGGTGGCCTCTATGGCCATCGCCTGAGGCTGCGGCGGCGACGGCCGGTGGTGCAGCCAGTACCGCCACAGCAGTGCGCCCGCCAGCAAAGCGTGCAACACAACGGCCAGCGCCGTAGGGCGCCAGCGATCGGACCGTCCAGCAATCATGGCCGCGGGCTGGTCCTCGACCGCACAGGCGGGTCCGTGAGAAAGCCGACCTTGCGGGCACCGGCCTTCTGGAGGAGGACCATCGCGCTGATGACGCGACCATAGGGAACCGCGGCATCCCCCTTGACCAGGACATCGATCTCCGGCGCACGCCGCAACATCGCCGCCGCCCTGGCCTGCATGACATCCTCCGGGATCGGCTCGCTGGGCGTCGCGCCGACGTTGAGATAAAGGCGGCCAGCTGCGTCGATGGACAGGACCAGGGGCTTTTCATCCTTCCTGTCCTTCACAGGCAACGGCTCGGCGCCGGCCTTCGGCAACTCGACCTTCACGCCCTGGGTCAGCATCGGCGCGGTGACCATGAAGATGATCAACAGCACGAGCATCACGTCGATGTAAGGAACGACGTTGATCTCCCCCATCACCCGACGGCCACGCCGCACGCCTGCCATGTCAGGCCCCCGCCGCGGCCTTGCCGGCGTTGCGCTGGAGGATCGTGGAGAACTCCTCGGTGAAGGCGTCGAAGCGCATCTCGAGCCTACCGACCTGATCGGCGTAGCGGTTGTAGGCGATGACAGCCGGGATGGCGGCAAAAAGACCGATGGCCGTTGCGATCAGCGCCTCCGCGATGCCGGGCGCGACCATCGCCAGTGTCGCCTGCTGGACCCCGCCGAGGGCGATGAAGGAGCTCATGATCCCCCAGACCGTGCCGAACAAGCCGACATAGGGACTGATCGAGCCGATGCTCGCCAGCGTCGCCAGGCTTTCTTCGAGGCGTTCGATCTCCTTGAGCTGGGCGACCCGCATCCCGCGCCGGGCGCCGTCCAGCAACTGATCCGCGCCGCAACCGGAAAGGCGCAAGCGTGCGAACTCGCGGAAACCGCCTTCGAAGATGCCGGCCATGCCCGTGGCACCGCCGGACTGCTCGAAGCCCCGGTAAAGCGCGCCCAGGTCATTGCTCGCCCAGAAGCTCTCCTCGAAACGGTCGGCCTCCTTGCGGCAGCGGCCGATCTCGCCGCGCTTGCGGAAGATGATCGTCCATGACGTCAGCGAAGCACCCAGCAGGAGCAGAAGCACCACCTGCACGACGAAGCTCGCATCCAGCACCAGACGCGCGATAGAAAGTTGTCCGTCCATCAATCAAGCCTCTCCAGCAACCAATCCGGCAGGCGACGCGGCCTGAATGAAGCAGCGTCGATGCAGGCGACCTTCACGCGACCGCTGGCGATCAATTCGCCTTCGGCCGTACCCAGCCTTGCCTCGTGCGTGAACAGCACCGAGGCGCGGCCCGACAATCCGACTGCCGAACGCACCACCAGCTCATCATCGAGCCGCGCGGGGCGGCGGAATACGGTATCCAGCTCAACGACCGAGAACAGCAGGCCCTCGTCGCGCGCGAGCCGCGCCTGCGAATATCCCACCTGCCGCAGCCATTCAGTGCGGGCCCGCTCAAAATACTTGATGTAATTGGCGTGGTACACGACGCCACCCGCGTCCGTATCCTCGTAATAGATGCGTACCGGCCAGTCGAACGGCTTCACGCCGGATCCCCGGGCACCGCCGGCGGCACGAGTCCGAAATGCCGATAGGCCAACCGCGTGGCAACACGACCACGGGCGGTTCGCATGAGGAATCCCTGCTGGATCAGGAACGGCTCCACCACGTCCTCGAGCGTGCCACGCTCCTCGCCGATCGCGGCGGCCAGGCTGTCGATGCCGACCGGTCCACCCTCGAACTTCTCCATGATGGTGAGGAGCATGCGCCGGTCGAGCTGGTCGAGTCCCTCCCGGTCGACATCCAACAGGTCCAGAGCGGCGTCTGCGGTGGGCTCATCGACCATTCCAGATGCCCGCACCTGCGCAAAATCCCTCACGCGGCGCAGGAGCCTGTTCGCGATACGAGGGGTGCCGCGCGACCGCTGCGCGATGCGTCGGGCACCACCTGCATCGATGGACACCCCGAGTATCCCCGCCGACCGGGTGACGATGTGCTGCAACTCTCCGGTGGTGTAGAACTCAAGCCGCTGCACGATGCCGAACCGGTCTCGCAAGGGCGAGGTGAGCAGGCCGGCACGCGTGGTGGCACCAACCAGCGTGAACGGCGGCAGGGACAGTTTGATCGAACGTGCGGCGGGACCTTCACCGACGAGGATATCGAGCTGGTAATCCTCCATGGCCGGGTAGAGCACTTCCTCGACGACCGGGCTGAGCCGGTGTATTTCGTCCACGAACAGGAGGTCCCGCGGCTGCAGGTTCGTGAGGATTGCCGCAAGGTCACCGGGCCGCTCGAGCACCGGACCGGACGTCTGCCGCAGGTTCACACCGAGCTCCGCGGCAAGGATGTGCGCCAGCGTTGTCTTGCCCAGCCCGGGCGGACCGAAGATCAGCACATGATCCAGCGCCTCGCCACGTCCACGCGCGGCGGAGACGAAGATGTCGAGTTGCGATTTGACCGACTCCTGGCCGACGTAATCGGCAAGGCGTTTCGGACGGATCGCCCTGTCCTGCTGCTCCTCGTCCCGGCCCGCGCCGGCGGAGACGACCCGCTCTTCCTGCATCGACATCCTGTGGCTTCCTGTCAGCCCCGCCCCGCGCTTTGGAGCGCGCGGCGAATGAGTTCTTCGGTGGATTGTGCATCGTCGCCGGCCGCCTTGATCAGGCGCGTCGCCTCGGCAGGCTTGTACCCAAGGGCCAGCAAGGCGTTCAGGGCCTCCGCCGTCGGGCCCGCGGCAGGCAGTTCACCTTCGCCCGGCAGGAGCGTCGGGGGCTGCAGGCGATCCTTCATCTCGACCAGCAGGCGTTCGGCCGTCTTGCGGCCAACGCCCGGTATCCGTGTCAGCGCCACGACATCCTGCCCATGGACAAGCTGGGCGAAAACTTCATGGCTGACGCCGGAAAGTATCGCCAGGGCGATACGTGGACCGACTCCGGACACCTTGAGCAGGTCGCGGAACAGAACGCGTTCGGCTTCCGTGGCAAAACCATAGAGCAGCAGCGCGTCCTCGCGCACGACCTGGTGGATCAGCAGGCGCAGCTTCCCGCCAAGCGGCGGCAACCCGTAGAAGGTGGACATGGGCACCTCCACGTCGTAGCCCACGCCGCCCACGTCGACAAGCAGGCGCAGCGGGGACTTTTCGGCCAGAACGCCCGTAAGAGAACCGATCATGCGCCCGCCCCCCTGGCCACCGCGGACATCAGCAGGTTGAGACGACGGCTCTGCGCATGACAGAGGCCGACGGCAAGGGCGTCGGATGCGTCGAGCCCCAGCACCTCGTCGATCGACAGTACCGCCTTCACCATGTGTGCCACCTGTGATTTTTCGGCAGAACCGGTGCCGACGATAGCGAGCTTGACTGCCTGCGGGGTGTATTCGAAAACAGGCTGTCCACGCTGCGTGGCGGCGCACATCGCGACACCGCGGGCCTGACCGAGCTTCAAGGCGCTGTCCGGATTACGGTGGAGGAACACCCTCTCGATCGCCACCTCCTGAGGTTGGTGGAGTTCGACGAGCTCAACCAGCGTCGCGTGGATGTGTCTCAAGCGCTCCGCAAGCCCCCCGGCGGGAGTCCGGATGACCCCCGCGGCGACGAACCGCTGCGTCGGCCCGTTGCAGTCGAGCACTCCCCAACCGGTGCGCAACGAGCCGGGATCGAGCCCGAGTACGCGGCAAGGCCCCGACGCAACCGGGACCGGCGCGGCCGCATCACGCGGAGCGTCCGGATCAAAGTGTCGCCAGGAACTGTTCCGGTACCGCGGCATTCGTATAAACCTGCGCAACGCCCGCGAGGGCACGAATTTCTGCCAAGAGCGACTGCAGGCGCAGCGCCTGCCCGGGATCGAGATGCACCTCGCCGACGGCACGCCGGACCACGGCCGCGTCGCGGCCCACATGCCCGCGCCGCGCCAGTGCGTCACGGACCTGCGGAAGGTCTGGGGGCGCGGTCACCACCTCCACGAGCCCGTCCCGCAAGGGGCGTACGTCTTCCGCCCCTGCTTCGAGCGCACGCGCCGCGAGCGATCGCGACCCCGGCACCCGGAGGACGCCTATCGGATGGAACAGGTACGCCACGCTGTTGTCCGCACCGGCCCGCCCACCGTGCCGGTGCAAAACCTCGCGGACGGCGGCACGCAACGCGGCATCGGGCGAAGCGGCCATGACCAGCACCGCGCAACCACCCGGCCCGAAACCTTCCGCGCAGACCGTTTCGTCCACTGAGTCCCTTCAGCACCGGGCAACCCGCGAATAGGCTTTATGATACCGGGAAGGCCGGAAACTCTCATGCCCAGAACCCGTAACCCGTCCGCCACCCAGGCGCCACCCGACGAAGCGACGGCACGCTTGCGCGTAGCGCTGCTGGAGGCCGGTTGCCCGTCTACGGAACTCGACCTGGCCACGGAAATCGCGGCCTGCGTCCACGAATTGACGCAGGACAGGGCCTTGGCGCTGGGTGCCCTGCTGCACGCGGCATCGACCGACGCTGCCATGGCACCGGCCGCAAGGGCCGCCGCCGGTCCCGAAGCCCTGCGCATCGCAGGCCAACTGGCGAGGCTGGGTGAATTCGGCCTCGACGACCGCTGGGCGGAAGCCCAATCGCTCGACGCTTCCCAAGCGGAAACCCTTCGCAAGATGCTGCTCGCCGTCGTCGGGGATCCGCGGTTGGTGGTAGCTCGACTGGCGCAGCAACTGGTCCGCATGCGCCACGCGCGGGCGCGCCCCCCCGGCGAGCGTCGCCGCATCGCGCTCGAGACTCGGGACCTTTACGCCCCGATCGCGAACCGGCTTGGCATCTGGGGAGTGAAGTGGGAACTGGAAGACCTGGCGTTCCGGGAACTCCATCCCGCTGAATACAAACGCATCGCCACGACGCTCAACGAGAAGCGACGCGACCGCGAGGCCTATATAGCGGGCGTCTGTGCGCAGCTCGAAGAGGAGATGCGCAAGGCGGGCATCGACGCGGCGATACAGGGGCGCCCCAAACACATCTACAGCATCTACCGGAAGATGCAGCGCAAGCATCTGGATTTCACGCAGCTGTTCGACGTGCGCGCGGTACGCATCATCGTCGGCAGCGTGGCGGACTGCTACGCCGCGCTGGGTATCGTCCATGGATTGTGGCCATTCATCCCCGGTGAATTCGACGACTACATCGCCACGCCGAAGGAAAACAACTATCGGTCCATCCACACCGCAGTCCACGGACCGGACGGGCGCTCGCTGGAGATACAGATACGCACCCGGGAAATGCAGACGGAGGCCGAACTCGGGGTGGCCGCGCATTGGGTTTACAAGGAGGGAGCAGGACCAGCACGCCGCTACGAACAGAAAATCCAGGCAGTTCGCGAATTGCTCCAGCCGACCGGCCCGCATGCCGATGACTCGGAGGCCTTCAGCCGCGCAAGCGCCGGACTGTTCGACGACCGGATCTATGCCATGACGCCCAAGGGAGAGGTAGTGGATCTGCCGCGTGGCGCCACGCCACTGGACTTCGCTTTCCATGTACACAGCGATCTCGGCCAGCGATGCCGCGGCGCCAAGACCAACGGCCGCATCGTTCCGCTGGATCACCGCCTTGAAAATGGCGACGTCGTCGAAATCCTCACCTCAAGGAACGCCACGCCGAGCCGCGACTGGCTTTCGCCGGAACGTGGCTATCTGGCCTCGCCCCGCAGCCGCGCAAAGCTCCGGTCCTATTTCCGCCGCCTGGACGAGGCGATGGCAACGACGCCGGTGCCTGCCGTTAACGAGGCACCGAAACCCCTTTTGCCGGATGCGTTGCCGCCAACCCGGACGCGCAAGCCGATCCGTAGCGGTAGATCCCCTGTGGAAATCGAGGGCGTGGGCGACCTGCCGATCACCATGGCCCGGTGCTGCGGGCCCGTACGGCCGGAAGGCATCCGTGGCTATTTCACGCTGGGCCGGGGGGTGACCATCCATCGCAGCGAATGCGCGAACCTCGCGCGGATGCTGAAAGCCAAGCCCGGGCGGCAACTCAACGTGGAATGGGCGGGCGGAACGCAGGACCTCCAGAGCGTGAGCGTGGCGATCGAGGCCTTCGACCGGCGCGGGTTGCTGCGCGACATCTCGGACGTGATCGCCGAACAGCGGCTGTCGATCGAAGGCGTGAGCAGCGACACGGATCCCGGCGACAAGATCGCGAGGTTCGAGCTGCGCCTGGGCGTACCGGACGCGGGCGCGCTGACCCGCCTGATGAAACGACTCGAACGGATACCCAACGTCTTCCGCGTCCGCCGGCCGACCTGAACCGGCCGGCGGGATTCCGTGTCAGCGGTTGAGCATGTCGATCGCGCGCTTGTCGGCGGCCAGCGCAGCTTCGTGAACCGCCTCGGACAAGGTCGGATGAGCATGGATCGTCCGCTGCAGGTCCTCGCAGCTACCGCCGTATTCCAGCGCCAGCACCGCCTCGGCAATCAACTCGCCCGCCATGGGGCCGATTACATGGACACCCAGCACGCGGTCCGTCTGCGCACAGGCCACGACTTTCGCAAACCCCGTGGACGCTTCCATCGCGCGTGCCCGCCCGCTCGCGACGAAGGGGAACACGCCCGTCTTCACCGTATGTCCTTCCGCCTTGGCCTGTTCCTCGGACTTGCCGACCCAGGCCATCTCCGGCGCGGTATAGATCACCGACGGGATGACATCGTGATTCGTGTGGCCATAGAGCCCTGCGACGAGGTCCGCGACCATCACGCCCTCTTCCTTGGCCTTGTGCGCGAGCATGGGTCCACGGACGCAGTCTCCCACGGCAAATACGCCATCGGCGCCGGTGCGGCAGTGGTCATCGACGTCGATGAATCCTCGGCCATCTACCGTCACACCCGTGCCATCGGCAAGCAGTCCTTCTGTATAGGGACGACGACCCACGGCGACGACCAGTCGATCGAACTCCGCCGTCTGCTCACCCTTGGCATCCGTGTAGCTGACCTTGACCGCCTTGCCCGCCACCTTGGCGGCGGAAACCTTGGCGCCGAGCCGGATCTCCAGACCCTGCTTCGTGAACTGCTTCATCGCCTCGCTGGCGAGCTGGCGATCGGCCATGGCAAGGAAGCTGTCGCTGGCCTCCAGCACGGTAACCTTGGCGCCGAGACGGACCCACACCGAACCCAGCTCCAGGCCGATGACACCTGCACCGATCACGCCGAGGCGTTCCGGCACGGCATCGAATTCGAGCGCGCCCCAGGAATCGACGATGTGCTTGCCATCGAAGGGCAACGATTTGAGCTCGGTCGGAATGGAGCCTGTCGCCAGCACGACGGCCTTGTTAGCCGTCAGCACGCGCAGGCTGCCGTCGGCAGCGGTGTATTCAACCCGAAGTCCCGGGAGCAGCCTGCCGCGACCCTGAAGCGCGGTGACACCGTTGGATTTCAGCAGCTGCGAGATGCCACCGGTCATGCCCTTCACGATGCCGGCCTTGCGCTTCTGCATGGCCGCCACATCGAACTTCAGCTCGCCGGTGGAAATTCCATGGACCTTGAACTCATGCTGCGCGCGATGGAACAGCTCCGAGGATTCGAGCAGTGCCTTTGACGGGATGCAGCCGGCATTCAGACAGGTGCCGCCGAAGGCGTAACTGCCATCGCGGTTCTTCCATCCGTCGATACAGGCAACACTGAGCTTGTTCTGGCCCGCGCGGATGGCAGCCGGATACCCGGCCGGGCCACCGCCGATGACAATGACGTCAAACGTGTCGGACATCGTTTCAGACCCCGATCAGCAGGCGACCCGGATCTTCCAGCGCGTCCTTCATGGACACGAGGAACTGCACCGCTTCCTTGCCATCGATGATGCGATGGTCGTAGGTCAGCGCCAGGTACATCATCGGACGGATCACCACCTGGCCATTCACGGCCATCGGGCGCTCCTGGATCTTGTGCATGCCGAGGATGGCGCTCTGCGGCGCATTGACGATGGGCGTCGACAGCAGCGAACCGAAGACGCCGCCATTGGTGATGCTGAATGTGCCACCGGTCAGGTCTTCCATCGTCAGCGCACCCTTGCGGGCGCGGGCAGCGAAGTCGCCAACGCCCTTCTCGATGTCGGCGAACGACAGCAGGTCCGCGTCGCGCAGCACCGGCACGACGAGGCCACGGTCGGTCGAAACCGCAACGCCGATATCGAAATAGTCGTGGTAGAGGATGTCCGTGCCATCTACCGACGCATTGATGACCGGGAACTTCTTCAAAGCCTCTACGGCAGCGCGAACGAAGAACGACGAGAAGCCGAGCTTGACGCCGTGCTTCTTCTCGAACACGTCCTTGTAACGGGCGCGCAATTCCTGCACGGCCGTGAGATCCACTTCATTGAACGTGGTCAGCAGCGCCTGCGTGTGCTGGGCCGACACCAGGCGCTCCGCGATACGGGCACGCAAGCGCGTCATCGGCACACGCTGCTCGTTTCGGGCACCGGTCGGCGCGGCAACGGCTGCCTTGGACGCCGCAGCGGGCTTCGCGGCAGCGGCCACGACATCCGATTTGTTGACCGCACCACCCAGACCACTCCCCGAGACGCCCGCGACGTCCACGCCCTTCTCGTCAGCAACGCGACGGGCCGCAGGACCGGCCTTCGCGGCAATGGCCGGCGGAACGGCGGCCGGCGCCGCCTCGGCCTTCGGCGCCGGAGCCGCGGTGACCACAGCACCCGCTTCGAACAACGCCAACACCTGCCCCCCCGTGACCGTCGTACCGGCAGTGATCCTGATTTCCTTCAGTACGCCGGCAGCCGGCGCAGGCACTTCGAGGACGACCTTGTCCGTTTCAAGATCCGCCAGGTTTTCATCTCGCGCGACACTGTCGCCCGGCTTCTTGTGCCAGGTGACGAGAGTGGCGTCTGCAACCGACTCGGGCAGCTTGGGAACAGTGATTTCGATGCTCATGGGTATTTGGATTTCCGATGATTCCGTTGGAGTCAGGAGCTCTTGCGCTTGGCAGCCGGCTTGGCGCGGGCAGCCGCGGTCAACGCGGCCTCGACCAGTTCGGCCTGCTCCTTGTCGTGGATCTTGGTGATGCCCGTCGCCGGCGCCGCGGCATGGCCCCGACCGGCGTACAGCAGCGACAGTCCCGTACCCGCGATGCCTGCCTCGAGGCGATGGCGGATGCTGTACCAGGCACCCTGGTTCTGCGGCTCTTCCTGGCACCAGACGAACTCCGTGGCCTTGGCGTACTTGCGGACGATCGCGTCGAAGGCCTGCGTCGGGAAGGGATAGAGCTGCTCCAGTCGCACTAGGGCGACATTGTCGATTTTCTTCGCCCGCCGAGATTTCAGCAGATCGAAGTAGACCTTGCCGCTGCACAGCACGACGCGACTGACCTGC
>JBDLPS010000083.1:0-4668 GCA_039800965.1 Pseudomonadota bacterium
GGCCGAATAGGCTATAATCTCGGGCTTTCCACCTTGCCGCACCCTTGTTGACGCTGGGGGCGGCTGCAACCCTGCGGTGGCGTGAGACTGTACAGATCGGTCAGCGCCGCGGCTATCCACAAGGAGTCACGATGCGTCATTATGAAATCGTTCTGATGATCCACCCGGATCAAAGCGAACAAGTTCCCGCCATGCTCGAGCGCTACAAGGGCATGATCACCGCTGGTGGCGGTGCCGTGCATCGCGTCGAGGACTGGGGTCGCCGCCAGCTGGCCTATCCCATCGCCAAGGTACACAAGGCCCATTACCTGCTGCTGAACGTCGAGACCGACCAGAAGATCCTGGCCGAGCTCACCGGCGCCTTCCGCTTCAGCGACGCCGTGCTGCGTCACCTCGTCACCACCGTCGACAAGGCCATCACGGAGCCGTCGCCGATGGCGCGCGCCGAGGAAGAGGGCGAGGGCGGCGAGCGTCGCCGCGATCGCGATTCGCAGGACGACGACATGTCGGCCGACCGCTGATCGGCACCTGAACCGGAGTCAAGTCAATGTCACGTTTCATCCGCCGCAAGAAATTCTGCCGCTTCACCGCCGACAAGGTCGAGTCGATCGACTACAAGGACCTCGGTACGCTGAAGGGCTACATCTCCGAGACGGGCAAGATCGTCCCGTCGCGCATCACCGGTACGAAGAGCTTCTTCCAGCGCCAGCTGGCGGTGGCCATCAAGCGCGCCCGTTTCCTGGCGCTGCTGCCGTACACGGACCAGCACTAAGGGAGCGCACCGACCATGAACATCATCCTCCTGGAAAAGGTCGCGAACCTGGGCAACCTGGGTGATCGCGTGACCGTGCGTTCGGGTTACGCCCGCAACTTCCTCCTGCCGAAGGGCAAGGCGACGCTGGCCACCCCGGCGAACATCGCGCGCTTCGAGGCGCGCCGCGCCGAGCTTGAAAAGGCTGCCAAGGAAGCGCTGGATGGCGCGACCGCCCGCGCCGCCAAGTTCGAGGGCTTCAAGCTCGCGATCACGGCGAAGGCTGGCAGCGAAGGCAAACTCTTCGGCTCGATCGGCACGGCGGACATCGCCGAGGCCGCGACGGCCGCCGGCCAGCCGCTCGAGCGCAACGAAGTGCGCCTGCCGAACGGCGCGCTGCGCACGGTCGGTGAGCACGTCGTTTCGGTGCACCTGCACACCGACGTGAACATCGATCTCCCGATCGTCATCACGGCTGACGAGGCGGGCTGATCCACCCTCCGCGTCAGGCACATCCACCCCGGGCACACCGCAAGGCATCCTGAACATGGCCGCTCGAAAGAGGCTGCGTCAGGATGAGCCCGGGGAACTGGATGCGCTGCGCACCCCGCCCCATTCCGTCGAAGCGGAACAGGCTGTCCTCGGCGGCCTGCTCCTCGACGCCACCGCCTGGGACCAGGTCGGTGACACCCTCTCCGCGGACGACTTCTACCGTCCGGACCATGGCCTGATCTTCGACGCGATCGGCCAGCTCGTTTCAGAGTCCAAACCCTGCGACGTCGTCACCGTCTCCGAATACCTGGAGCGACGCGCCAAGCTCGAGGATGTCGGAGGCCTTGCCTATCTCGGCACGCTCGCACGCGACACGCCGACTGCGGCCAACATCCGCGCCTACGGCCAGATCGTGCACGAGCGCGCTTTGCTGCGTGGCCTGGTCAGGGCCGGAACGGCAATCGCTTCCTCGGTCTACAACGACGAAGGGCTTTCCGCGCGCGATCTGGTGAACCAGGCGGAGCAGAAGGTTTTCGAGATCGCCGAGCGTGGCGCGCGGCGCACCGAAGGCGCGCAGTCCGTCCGCGCCATGCTGCCGGAACTGATCGACAAGATCGACGAATGGCACAGCAATCCGGACAAGCTCCGCGGCATTGCCACGGGCTTCGCCGACTTTGACGGCAAGACCGGGGGCCTGCGTGGCGGTGACCTGGTGATCGTCGCGGGTCGTCCCTCCATGGGAAAGACCACGCTGGCCATCAACATGGCGGAGAACGTTGCGCTGGCCTCCGAGACACGGGGTTCGGTGCTCATTTTCTCCATGGAAATGCCCTCCGAGCAGCTGATGTCGCGCATGCTGTCCTCTGTCGGTGGCGTGCCGCTGCAGAACATCCGCACGGGTCGCATCAATGACGAGGAATGGGTGCGCGTGACCAGCGCGACGAGCCAGTTGGCCGAGGCGCGCATTTTCATTGACGAGACGCCGGGCCTCGCGCCGATGGAACTGCGTACCCGTGCCCGGCGCGTGAAGCGCGAGCACGGGCTCGATCTCGTCGTGGTCGACTACCTGCAGCTGATGCAGGTGCCGGGCAACAAGGAAAACCGCGCTACCGAGATCTCCGAGATTTCGCGCGGACTCAAGGCGCTCGCCAAGGAACTCAACGTCCCGGTGATCGCGCTCTCGCAGCTCAACCGCAGCGTTGAGCAGCGGGAAAACAAGAAGCCGGTGATGTCCGACCTGCGCGAGTCGGGCGCGATCGAGCAGGATGCCGACATGATCCTCTTCATCTACCGTGAAGAGGTCTACGACAAGAACACGCCCCGCAAGGGCCAGGCCGACATCGACCTTGCCAAGCACCGTAACGGCGAGACCGGGTATTTCACCCTGACCTTCCAGGGGCAGTTCACCCGGTTCCAGAACTTCATCCCCGATGCGTACGGCGAGGGCGTGTTGCGGTGAGCCGGCTCATCCGCGCCGTCATCGATTCCCGCGCGCTGCATTCGAATCTCATCCGGATCCGCGCTGCGGCACCGGGCCGCAAGGTCATGGCGGTGGTCAAGGCCAATGCGTACGGCCATGGCCTGGTTCCCACGGCGCTGGCCTTGTCCGGTGCAGATGCCTTTGCCGTTGCCCGTATCGAGGAGGCCGTGTGGCTGCGCGCCGCCGGCGTCCGGCAGCCCATCGTGCTGCTGGAGGGCGTCTTCGACGGTGACCAGTTGGGCGAGGCCGCTCGCCTCGAACTGGATCTCGTCGTGCATGCGCCGGAGCAGTTGGCACTCCTCGAGCGCGAGCCCCCGGCGCATCGCTTCGTCACCTGGCTCAAGGTGGATACGGGCATGAACCGCCTGGGCTTCAGGCCCGGGGAATTCCCGGCGGCACTTTCGCGCCTGCAGGCGCTCAAGGCGGGCTGTGTCCGAGAGATCCGCCTGATGACCCACTTCGCCCGGGCCGACGAGCGTGCCGATCCGATGACGGCGGACCAGATCGGACGTTTCGCGGCGCTGTCCGCGGGGCGGGGTTACGCATGCTCGATGGCCAATTCGGCAGCCATCCTTGGTGCCCCGTCGTCGCATGGTGACTGGATCAGGCCTGGACTTGCGCTGTATGGCGTGTCGCCCTTCCCGGGAGAGACCGCTGCGGCTTTCGGGCTCAGGCCTGCCATGACGCTAGAGACGGTGGTCATCGCCACGCGACAGGTGCCGCGGGGCGAGACGGTGGGTTATGGCGGTGCGTGGCGCGCGGAGCGGGATTCACGGGTGGCGATCGTCGCCGCAGGCTATGGCGATGGCCTGCCCTGGAGCCTGCCTGCAGGCACTGCGGTGATGGTCGACGGGCTCCGGTGTCCGCTCGTGGGTCGGGTGTCGATGGACATGATCGCCGTGGACGTCAGTGCCGCGGGCGAGCGCATCGGTGCCGGCGCCCGTGTCGTGCTCTGGGGGCCTGAGCTGCCTGTCGAGGACATGGCGGCCAGCGCACGCACCATTCCCTATGAACTCCTTTGCAGCGTGAGCCAGCGTGTGCCGCTGGTGCTCGGCTGAAAACCTGAACCATGCGGAGATGCGGATGAACCAGCTCGAAGGCCTGAAGCAGTGGTCGGTGGTCGTTGCCGACACCGGTGACCTGGATGCGATCGACCGCTTCCGGCCGCAGGACGCGACGACGAACCCGAGCCTGATCCTGCAGTCGGCACGCGATGCGCGTTACCGCCCGCTCGTGGATGCAGCGCTTGCGAGCGCGGTGGGCGAGGTCGGCGCGGAAGCGCGTGCGGAGCGCCTCGTCGATGAGCTCTTCGTGGCCTTCGGTCGACGCATCCTCGATCTCGTTCCGGGTCGCGTCTCCACCGAAGTCGACGCACGCCTGTCCTTCGACCAGGCGGCCACCGAGCGCAAGGCGCACCGGCTGATTGAACTGTACGAGAAGTCCGGCGTCTCGCGCGAGCGCGTGCTGATCAAGATCGCCAGCACCTGGGAAGGCATCCGTGCCGCCGAGCGGCTGGAGCGCGAGGGTATCCACTGCAACCTCACGCTGCTCTTCAGCTTCGCGCAGGCGGTAGCCTGTGCCGACGCGGGCGTGACGCTGATCTCTCCCTTCGTGGGCCGCATCTATGACTGGTACCGCGCTGCGAACGGTGGCGTCGACATCGCGCGCGAAGACGATCCGGGTGTTGCCTCGGTCACGCGGATCTATCACTACTACAAGAAGTTCGGCTACCCGACGCAGGTCATGGGCGCGAGTTTCCGCAGGGTCGATCAGGTGGTGGACCTTGCCGGATGCGACCTGCTGACCATCAGCCCCGACCTGTTGTCGAAGATGCAGCAGGGTGATGCCGAGGTGCCGTGCCGTCTCGATCCGGCGGCCGCGCGCGCCACCGCGCTGGATCGTGTCGCGATGCATGAGACGGCATTCCGCTGGCACCACAACGACG
>JBDLPS010000084.1:0-2558 GCA_039800965.1 Pseudomonadota bacterium
GCCCGCGTTGCACGATCACCATCTGGTGAAGCTGTCCGTGCAGGTGCGCGTCGATCTTCCAGTGGTGTCGCGCGCTGCGCACCTGGATGGTCTCGACGTGCACGCGGCGATCGTCGTTGCCGGTCGGTGCCTCGCCGTACAGCGCGTAGTCCGGGATTCGCTTTCTGGCCATGCCGCTACGGGGTGGTGGGAAAAAAGTCCAAGTTCCGGTGAGCTTAGTCCATGTTGCGGCGACGGGGCCACGACAGAATCCCGGCCAGGTGTCATCTCGAGGGGTCTTTCATGTCCACCACGTTCCGCGCCCAGGTCGCCATCATCGGTGCCGGTCCGTCCGGCCTTCTGCTGGGCCAGTTGCTCCACAAGGCCGGCATCGACGCCGTGATCCTCGAGCGCCAGACCGGTGACTACGTTCTGGGCCGCATCCGCGCCGGCGTGCTGGAACAGGTTGCCGTCGACCTGCTCGACGAAGCCGGGGTCGGTGCCCGCATGCACCAGGAAGGTTTGGTGCACGAGGGCTTCGAAATGCTGGTCGGCGGTCGCCGCCACCGCATCGACATGCACGCGCTGACGGGTGGCAGAAGCGTGATGGTCTATGGGCAGACAGAGCTCACGCGAGACTTGATGGATGCGCGCGCGGCACTGGGCCTGCGTACGTTCTACGAGGCGGCGGATGTCGCCGTACATGAATTCGATGGCAGCAAGCCCTACGTCACCTGGAGCCAGGGTGGCGTCGAACACCGTCTGGACTGTGATTTCATCGCCGGGTGCGACGGGTTCCACGGCGTCTGCCGCGCAAGCGCGCCCCGCAACGCGATCCGCGAGTACGAAAAAATCTATCCCTTCGGTTGGCTGGGCCTGCTGTCCGACACGCCGCCCGTCAACCATGAGTTGATCTACGCGAATACCGATCGCGGCTTCGCACTGTGCTCCATGCGAAGCATGACGCGCAGCCGTTACTACCTGCAGGTTCCGCTGACCGACAGGATCGAGCAGTGGAGCGACGAGGCCTTCTGGGCCGAACTGCGCAACCGTCTCGACGACGAGGCCCGCGACAGGCTGGTCACCGGCCCGTCCATCGAAAAGAGCATCGCGCCGCTGCGCAGCTTCGTTTCCGAGCCCTTGCGCTTCGGGCGCCTGTTCCTCGCCGGTGATGCCGGCCACATCGTGCCGCCGACCGGTGCGAAGGGCCTGAATCTTGCGGCCACGGACGTGAAATACCTCGCCGATTCGATCGTGGAGTTCTACGCCGAACGTAGCGAGGCGGGTATCGACGCCTATTCCGCCCGCTGCCTGCGTCGGATCTGGCGCGCCGAACGTTTCTCCTGGTGGTTCACGATGTTGATGCACCAGTTCCCGGACGAGGGTCCTATCGCCGGCAAGTTCCAGGCCGCGGAGCTGGACTACCTGCTGAACTCGGAACACGGGCGCCGCACCATCGCCGAGAACTACGTGGGCCTGCCGCTGGATTTCGGGGACTGACGCCGGAGCGGTACCATCCGGGGATGCCAAACCGCATCCCCGTCAGGGCCGCAGCCCTTGTCCTTGCCGCCCTTGTTTCCGCCTGCCAGTCGAAGCCGGATTCCGGTGCCTGGCCGGAAAATGGTCGGGACGTCGGCAAGACCTTCCATTCCCCGCTCGACCAGATCAACCGCGACACCGTTGCGCGACTGGGCTTCGCCTGGGAGTTCCCGACCGGCACGAACCGTGGCATGGAGTCCACGCCGCTGGTCGTCGATGGCGTGATGTACGTCTCCGGCGTCGCCGGGCGCGCATATGCCCTGGATGCCGCCACCGGTCGTCCGCTGTGGCAGTTCGAGCCGCCCGTGGACCTCAAATTCTCGCGCAGCACCTGCTGCGACATCGTGAACAGAGGGCTTTCGGTCTGGCAGGGTCGTGTCTACGTCGGTGCCGTGGACGGCATCCTCTATGCGCTGGACGCGCACGACGGGCATATCGTCTGGAAGACCGACACGGTCGTCGATCGCACGCGGGCCTACTCGCTCACCGGTGCGCCGCAGGTGGCCGGACGCGTCGTCGTCATCGGCAACGGTGGCGCCGAATACGATTCGCGTGGCTACGTCAGTGCCTATGACCTCGACACGGGTGCGCTGAAGTGGCGTTTCTTCACCGTGCCCGGTGATCCATCGAAGCCGCAGGAGTCCGCCGCACTGGAGCGTGCCGTGAAGACCTGGTCGGGTGGCAGCTGGTGGGAGCGGGGTGGCGGCGGCAACGTCTGGGACGCCATTACCTACGACGCCATGACGGGCTTCGTGTATTTCGGCACTGCCAATGGCGCACCGACGAGCCAGACGAAGCGCAGCCCGGGTGGCGGTGACAATCTGTTCGTCGCCTCCATCCTTGCCGTGCGCGCCGATACCGGCGAATACGTGTGGCATTACCAGCAGACGCCCGGCGAGCGCTGGGACTACGACGCTACGCCGCATCTCGTCATGGCGCGCATCAGGCACGCGGGCGCGGATCGGGACGTGCTGTTGCAGGCTTCGAAGAACGGATTCTTCTACGTGCTGGATCGCCGCACGGGGGAGTTGCTGTCGGCC
>JBDLPS010000085.1:0-4879 GCA_039800965.1 Pseudomonadota bacterium
GCTCGCGGCAGCCTGCGTACCGGCGCTTGCCGCCTATCTCTTCTACTTGAAGACCGGCGCGCCCGGAATGGCGGGAAATACGCCCGCGCCGCGCACCGCCATCGCGACGCCCGGACACGCCGAAGCGTCCGCCGGTGCTGACGCCGCGTCGGGGGGCGCTGCCGGCTCGATGGATGAAGCCGTGGCCCGGCTCGAGGCGCGCGTCGCCGGCGGGCAGGCCTCGGATTCCGACTGGACGCTGCTGGCGCAGTCCTACGAATTCCTCGGCCGCACCGAGGAAGCGGCGAAGGCGCGCCAGCACCAGGTGCCTGCCAGTGGCGGGTCTGCCGGACCGGCTCCCGTGCCGGCCGCGGAGCCGGTTGCTGGAACCGCGATCGGTCGTGCCCAGGCTGCTGCAGCGCAACTCGAAGATACCGTCCGTCGCAATCCCAAGGATGCGACGGCGTGGTTCTCGCTGGCCCAGTCCCGCCGCACCGCCCGGGATTTCGAGAAGGCCAACGAAGCCTACGACAAGGCCCTCGGGCTCGACCCCCGTAACGCGGATGCCTGGGCCGATTACGCCGATTCCCTGGCATCCAGCGGGGGCCGTACCCTCGCAGGCAAGCCTGCCAAGGCCATCGAACGGGCCCTGGCGCTCAATCCCAACCACGTGAAGGCGCTCTGGCTGGCAGCGAGCCTGTCGCTCGAGCAGAAAAAATACGCCGATGCACTGGCCCAGTGGCAGAGGCTGCGCGCGGTCCTGCCGCCGAACTCCCCTGACGCCTCGATCATCGATTCCAATATTTCGGAGGCCCGTGCCCTGGCCGGACAGCCTGCGGGCGTCGGTGTGCGCCAGCAGGCCGCTGCGCCGACGTCGACTGCGGCGGCGGTGGAGGGCAGCGTCGAGGTGTCGCCCGCGCTCAAGGCCCAGGTCGCAGCCGGGATGACGCTCTTCATCTACGCCAAGACCGCGGATGGCAAGGGGCCGCCACTGGCTGTGTTGCGGCAGTCGGCCGGCGGGTGGCCCGTCCGTTTCCGCCTGGATGATTCGCAGGCCATGATGCCCGGCCGGAACCTGTCCTCCGTCGACGAGGCGCAGCTCGAGGCGAGATTGTCCCGCTCAGGCAATGCGATCACCGAAAAGGGCGATCTCGTGGCGCCTGCCCAGCGCGTCAAGGTGCGGGGCGCGAAGGCCCTGCGGCTGGTGATCGACAAGGTGGCCGGCTGACCATGGCATCGGGCGGAACCTACGCGCGGTTGTTCAACCCGATCATCCTCTTCGCGTTGTTGTGCGCGGTCTTGGCCGGTGTCGGCATGCACCTGCACACCGAACGTTTCATCACGCCCGAGTCCGGTGTCGGCTATTCCCTCGGCATCGTCGGCGGCAGTTCGATGCTGCTGTTGCTGCTCTATTCGGCCCGCAAACGCTGGGCCTGGCTGTCGCTGATCGGCAGCGTACAGCGCTGGTTCCAGGTCCACATGATGCTCGGGCTGGTCGGTCCGCTGCTCATCCTGTTCCACTCCAATTTCCGCCTGGGTGCCACCAACAGCAACGTGGCGCTGTTCTGCATGCTGGTGGTATCCGTGTCTGGATTGTTCGGGCGCTATTTCTACGGGCGCATCCATGTCGGATTCGAGGTCCGCAAGGCCGACTTCGGTGCACTGCGCGCCGAGCTGGACCGCCTCCAGCAGGAGTCCGAGGCATCGCCCGGCATGGCCGAGGTGGCGATGCAGCTCAAGGTCGGTGTCCTGCATTTCGCCGAGGGCCTCGATCGCGTTCCGGAGGTTCTCCGCCCGCCGTTCATCGCCCGCAGGGCCTGGCGCCTTCGTCGTCAGCTGGACCGGCTTGTCGACGAACACCTGAAGGCTGCAGCCCGTGGCGGGGACGTGGATCGCGAATCACGGCGCCGTACGCGAGGGTTTGTCGCGCAGTACATCGATGCCGCGCGCAAAGTGGTCGAATTCGCGGCGTATGAGCGGCTTTTCTCGGCCTGGCACATCCTTCATCTGCCACTTTTCTTCATGCTGTTGCTCGCCGGCATCGTCCATGTCGTCGCGGTGCACATCTACTAGGCGGAGGGGCGCATGCAACGAGGCAAGCACATCCTGCGAGCGCTTCTGGCGGTCGTGTGCCTTGCCATGCCCTGGGCCGCGCGGGCGGCTTCGGTCGAAACGCTGCTGATGCCCGGCAAGGTCAGTGCGGCCCACGTGAAGACCGAGTCCGAATGCTCTGCCTGCCACGACCGGGCGGACCGCCCGAGACAGCTGGCGCTCTGCCTGGAGTGCCACAAGCCGGTGGCCGAAGACATCCGCGCGCAACGCGGGTTCCACGGTCGTCGCGAGGCTGCCGCCGAAACCCAGTGCAGCATCTGCCACGCGGAGCACGTCGGCAGGGAAGGCCGGATCGTGAACCTGCAGCCTGCCCAGTTCGACCACACCCGCACCGATTTCCGGCTGGAGGGTGCGCACGGGCAGGTTGCCTGCGCGTCCTGCCATGCCGCCGGCAAGAAATACCGCGATGCACCTTCCCGTTGCGCTGATTGCCACAAGGCGGCGGACCCCCATGAAGGCCGGCTCGGCGCGGACTGCGCGTCCTGCCATGGCGCAAAGCGCTGGGCGGAGGTCGCCTACGACCACGCCAAGACGCGGTTTGCGTTGCAGGGTCGCCATGGGGAGATCTCCTGCGCGTCCTGCCACGCGGGCAACCGCTGGAAGGAAACGCCCCTCCAGTGCGTGAGTTGCCACGCAACGGATGATGTCCACCGTACGCAACGCGGCCTCCGTTGCGGCGAATGCCATGGCCAGCGCGCCTGGGACGATGCCCGGTTCGATCACGGCAAGGAGACCGGCTTCGCGCTGGTCGGCAACCACGCCAGGACGGCCTGTCAGGCGTGCCATGTGACTGGCAATCTGAAGGCGAAAATCCCGAAGGATTGCGCAGGGTGTCATGTCGGGTCCGATGCGCATGCGGGCCGCCTGGGCACGAAGTGCGAGGACTGTCATGCCGCTGACGCCAAGGCGTGGAAACCTTCCCGCTTCGACCACGCGAAGGATGGCAAGTACGTGCTGGAGGGACGCCACGCGAAGCTGGGCTGCCATGCCTGCCATACCGCATCGGTGGCCACGCAGAAGCTGGGCACCGAATGCGCCGGCTGCCACCGTGCCCGCGACGTCCATGGTGGCAAGGCCGGGGGCCGGTGCAGCAACTGCCACGGCGTCGAGTCCTGGCGGGCCGACATCCGCTTCGACCACGACCTGACCCGCTATCCGCTGCTCGGCCAGCATGCGGCGGTTCCCTGCGCCCAGTGCCACGCGACCCGGCGCTATGCCGGTGTTTCGGATCGCTGCATCACCTGCCATGCCCCGCGGGATGTCCACAAGGGCAGCCTTGGCAAGGATTGTGCGCGGTGCCACAACGTCGGCGCGTGGAATCTCTGGGAGTTCGACCACGAGAAGGAAGGCGGTTTTGCCCTCAAGGGAGCCCACGAGAAAACCGCCTGCTCGACCTGCCACCGGCAGCCCGCAGGCCAGGTGAAACTGGGCAAGGAATGCGTATCCTGTCACCTGAAGGACGACGTGCATGCCGGTCAGTACGGTCGCCAGTGCGATCGCTGTCACGGCACGGACTCGTTCCGGAAGGCCAAACCGAGGTAGCATAGGAACATGCGGCGCGTGTATGCATGGTTGCTGGTCCTGTCCGGGCTCTTCGTCGGAGCCCCGTTCGCGCACGCGGCTGCCCCGTCAGCCGAGGGTTTCGACCACCTCACCACCGGCTTCGAACTGGTGGGCGCCCATCGCGATACCGCCTGTGAAAGCTGCCACGCAGCCGGCGTCTTCCGTGGCACGCCGCGGGCCTGCGTCGCCTGCCATGCACCGGGTACGCGAATCGGTGCGGTCGGCAAGCCGGCCACGCACATCCTCAGCACGAATCGTTGCGAGGTCTGCCACAACGCGGTGTCGTTCAAGCCTGTCCTGAGCTTCAACCACTCCGAAGTCCGCGGCGGCTGTTCCGGTTGCCACAACGACGTCCAGGCGGTGGGAAAATACCCCGGGCACATCCCCACCAACGCCAACTGCGACGTCTGCCACGCGACGACCGGCTGGTTGCCGGTCAAGCGGTTCGACCATACCGGCACGACATCGAACTGCATCCGCTGCCATAACGGACGCGCCGCCACGGGCAAGTTCGCCAGCCACATCACCACGTCCAATGTCTGCGAGGCCTGCCATCGCACGACGTTCTGGGAGCCGCCGCTGCTGCCGCTGGACCACACCCAGACCACCGGCACCTGCGTGTCCTGCCACAACGGCATCAAGGCGAAGGGGCGCAGCGTTGCCCACATCGCCGTGACAGGCAACTGCGCGGCCTGCCACACCACGGCATCCTTCAAGCCGGCGACGAAGGTCGACCACGCCGAGGTCCAGGGCTCCTGCGTGAGCTGCCACAACGGCGTGACCGCGCCGGGCAAGACGCCGGCGCACCTCCCCACGGACAACAACTGCCAGAGTTGCCACGTGACGGCTGCCTGGAAGCCGGCTTCGAACTGGAACCATGCGGCCCTGACGTCGGGTTGCGCCGTCTGCCACGACGGGTCCCACGTCACCGGCAAGCCGGCGACGCACATCAGCTCGACGTCTTCGTGCGAGTCCTGCCATACGACGAGCGTGTGGAAGCCGGCGAAGCTGCCGCTGGACCACGCGCAGGTTCTGGGCACGTGCGCGAGCTGCCACAACGGGACGGTTGCGACGGGCAAGACGGCCACGCACATCAATTCGACGGCGAGCTGCGGCTCGTGCCATGCGACGGCGGCCTGGAAGCCGGCGAAGCTGCCGCTGGACCACACGCAGGTGATCGGCACCTGCTTCAGCTGCCACAACGGGACGGTTGCGACCGGCAAGA
>JBDLPS010000086.1:0-5607 GCA_039800965.1 Pseudomonadota bacterium
AACATCAAGATGACGGTCGAGCTGATCGCCCCCATCGCGATGGACGCGGGCCTGCGCTTTGCCATCCGCGAGGGTGGCCGCACGGTCGGCGCCGGCGTCGTCTCCAAGATCATTCAGTAAGTAGGCGCGCCCGGGGATTGATTTTGGATATCTCCGGGATCCGCGCGATGCGCGCGGATCCCGTTGAATCCCGGGGCGCAGCTCGTTTTACAGGCCAGTAGCTCAATTGGCAGAGCAGCGGTCTCCAAAACCGCAGGTTGGGGGTTCGATTCCCTCCTGGCCTGCCAGCGGATTGCGGAAATGAACGAACACATCCACGAACAGGGCGCGGGCCGTAGCAACGGCATGCTGCTCGGATTGGCCGTCGCGCTGGTCCTGGCGGGTGTCGTCGCGTTCTACCTGCTTTCCGACCTGACGTCCTGGGTGCGCTGGCTGGTGGTCGCAGCGGGCTTGCTCGCCGGCATCGGCGTCTTTGCCGTTTCCGGTGCGGGCCGCGATTTCCGCCAGTTCGCCGTGGATGCGCGCAACGAGTTGCGCAAGGTCGTCTGGCCGTCGAAGAACGAAACCTGGATGACGACTGCGGTCGTGTTCGGGTTCGCGGTCATCGCTGGCGTGTTTTTCTGGCTGTTGGACCTGTTCCTGGCCTGGGCGACCCGCCTCCTCACGGGTCAGGGAGGTTGAGCGTGGCACTTCGCTGGTATGTCGTTCATGCCTACTCGAATTTCGAGCATCGTGTCGCCGAGTCCCTGAAGGACCGCATCAAGCGCGACGGACTCGAAAGCAAGTTCGGCGAGATCCTCGTTCCGACCGAAGAGGTCGTCGAGATGCGAGACGGGCAGAAGCGCAAGAGCGAGCGCAAGTTCTACCCGGGCTATGTGCTGGTGCAGATGGAGATGGACGAGCAGACCTGGCATCTCGTGCGCGACGTGCCCAAGGTGCTGGGTTTCATCGGTGGGACCAGCGACAAGCCGGCGGCGATCTCCGAGCGTGAGGCGAACCAGATCCTGCGTCGCGTCGAGGAAGGTGTCGACAAGCCGCGCCCGAAGGTGCTCTTCGAGGCCGGTCAGGTGGTGCGCGTGACGCACGGGCCGTTCAACGATTTCAATGGTGTCGTCGAGAGCGTCAACTACGAGAAGAGCAGGCTGCAGGTCGCGGTCCAGATCCTCGGTCGGTCGACGCCCGTGGAGCTCGATTTTTCTCAGGTCGAAAAGGCCTGAGTCATTCCGGGCGCGAGCCCGGGTCAACCATGGGGAGCCGCGAGGCGTTTGTACCCGGGAGTGAAAGATGGCTAAGAAGGTACAGGGTTACATCAAGCTGCAGGTGCCCGCGGGCTCTGCCAACCCGTCGCCCCCGATCGGCCCCGCGCTGGGTCAGCAGGGCGTCAACATCATGGAGTTCTGCAAGCAGTTCAATGCGCAGACCCAGAAGTTGGAGAAGGGGCTTCCGATCCCGGTGGTGATCACCGTGTACTCGGACCGCAGCTTCACCTTCATCATGAAGACGCCCCCGGCGTCCGTGCTGATCTGCAAGGCGCTGGGCATCCCCAAGGGCAGTGGCACGCCAAACACCGCGAAGGTCGGCAAGATCACTCGCAAGCAGCTCGAAGAGATTGCCACGACCAAGACGCCGGATCTCACGGCGGCCGGTCTTGATGCCGCTGTGCGCACCATCGCGGGCACCGCCCGCAGCATGGGCGTCGACGTCGAAGGCCTGTAAGGGGAGCGCGCGAAATGACCGTTGTAGCCAAGCGTATCAAGGCCTGGAAGTCCAAGCTGACCCCGGGCAAGTCCTATCCCATCGACGAGGCTCTGGCCCTGGTGCAGGAGTTCTCCTCGAAGAAGTTCAATGAGTCCGTGGACGTTGCCGTGAACCTCGGCGTCGACGCGACGAAGTCCGACCAGCAGGTCCGCGGCTCGACCGTGATGCCGAACGGCATCGGCAAGACCGTGCGCGTCGCCGTGTTCACGTCCGGCAAGAACCAGGAGGCCGCGACGGCCGCCGGTGCCGACGTCGTCGGCCTCGAGGATCTGGCCGAGCAGGTGAAGGCCGGCAAGATGGACTTCGATGTCGTGATCGCGAGCCCCGATGCCATGCGCGTCGTCGGTCAGCTGGGCCAGATCCTCGGCCCCCGCGGCCTCATGCCGAACCCGAAGGTCGGCACGGTTTCGCCGGACGTGGCCGGTGCCGTCCGCAACGCGAAGGCGGGCCAGGTTCGCTACCGCGTCGACAAGGCCGGCATCGTGCATTGCACGATCGGCAAGGCCGGCTTCGAGATCGCCAAGCTGCGCGAGAACCTCCAGGCACTGATCGGTGACCTGCAGCGCGCCAAGCCGGCGACGTCGAAGGGTATCTATCTCAAGCGCGTGACGATCTCTTCCACCATGGGCCCTGGCGTGGTGGTGGATCACTCGACGCTGAGCTGACCGTTTTATTGGTTTGATGTGGGTCGGTGCCGCCGCTCCTTGGGGGCGTAGGCGCCGGTCATCGTCGAAGACCGCAGGCGGATCGATCCGGGTTGCCGGACGGGTCCTTAATCGCAGATGGCCTGCGCAGATGGTGAGAGCTCATCGGGATCGGCAAGCCCCCCAAGGGGCAGGTTGTCCTGGCAGTTGATCACCGTCGACAAGGTGGGCGTCGCATGGATGTGGCGCCCGTGGCTAATGGTGATCCAACAGGAGGTGACGGAATGGCACTGAACCTGGAAGGCAAGAAGGTCCTGGTCTCCGAGGTCAGCGCAGTGGCGGCTACCGCCCAGTCGCTGGTCGCGGCCGAGTACCGTGGACTGACCGTCGGACAGATGACGGAGCTGCGAGCCAAGGCCCGCGCGGCTGGTGTGTATGTGCGTGTCGTCAAGAACACGCTCGCACGCAAGGCGCTGGCCGGCACGTCGTTCGAAATCATCGGACCGACCCTCAAGGGGCCTCTGGTGCTGGCTTTCTCGAAGGAAGATCCGGGCGCTGCCGCGCGCGTGATCAAGGCCTTCGCGAAGGACAACGACAAGCTGAAGGCGACTGGCATCGCGATGGGTGGGCAACTGCTCTCCGCGAAGGACCTGGACAAGGTCGCGAACCTGCCGACGCGCGAACAGGCGCTCTCGATGCTGCTGGGAACGATGAAGGCTCCCATCCAGAAGTTCGTGGGCACGCTGTCTGCAGCGCCGTCGAAGCTGGTGCGCACTGTCGCTGCCGTACGCGATGCGAAGCAGGCTGCTGCCTGACGCGCGCTGCGGAACGAACTGACTACCGATCCATCAACTGACTTTTTCTGGAGTTAAGACAATGGCTCTTTCGAAGGACGAAATCCTCGACGCGATTTCCAACATGACCCTCATCCAGGTCACCGAGCTGATCTCGGCGATGGAAGAGAAGTTCGGCGTGACGGCTGCTGCCCCGGTTGCCGCGGTTGCGGTTGCCGCCGGCGGCGCCCCGGCTGCCGCGGCCGAAGAGCAGACGGAATTCACCGTCTCGCTGACCGAGTACCCGGCCGACAAGAAGGTCACGGTCATCAAGGTGATCCGCGAGATCACCGGCCTGGGCCTGAAGGAAGCGAAGGACCTGGTCGAGGCCATCCCGGCCACGGTCAAGGAAGGCGTTTCCAAGGCTGATGCCGATTCGATCAAGAAGAAGCTCGAAGAGGCCGGCGCGAAGGTGGGTGTCAAGTAACACCCATGCGCCGTCCCGGGCCTGAAAAGGCCCTGATCGTGCGAAGCGACACCGTCCCGGCCCGAAGCCGGGGCGGTCGTCGTTCGTGCGGATTTTTTGCGTTTTGAAGGTCAAGGTGAATCCGATGGCTTATTCCTTCACGGAAAAGAAGCGCATTCGAAAGAATTTCGGCAAGCAGCCGGGAATCCTCGATGTGCCGTACCTGCTCGCGATCCAGCTCGACTCGTACCGTTCCTTCCTCCAGGCGGACACGCCTGAAACGGAGCGCGCGAGCGTCGGACTGCACGCTGCCTTCAAGACGGTTTTCCCGATTTCCAGCTACTCGGGCAATGCGACGCTCGAGTACGTGGCCTACCGCCTCGGCGAGCCGGTGTTCGACGTCAAGGAGTGCCAGCTCCGTGGCCTGACCTACGCCGCGCCGCTGCGCGTGAAGGTCCGCCTGATCGTCCTCGACAAGGAGGCGCCCGGCGCCAAGAAGCCTGTCAAGGACGTGCGCGAGCAGGAGGTCTATCTCGGCGATCTGCCGCTGATGACCGACAACGGCACTTTCGTGATCAACGGTACCGAGCGCGTGATCGTCTCGCAGCTGCACCGTTCGCCCGGCGTCTTCTTCGACCACGACCGTGGCAAGACGCACTCGTCCGGCAAGCTGCTGTTCAGCGCCCGCATCATTCCCTATCGCGGTTCGTGGCTCGATTTCGAGTTCGATCCGAAGGACGCCGTCTTCGCGCGAATCGACCGCCGCCGCAAGCTGCCGGTCTCGATCATCCTGCGCGCCCTCGGCATGAACGAGAACGAAATCCTCGATACCTTCTTCGAGAAGAACACGTTCTACATCGGCAAGGACGAGAGCTCGCTGCAGCTCGTGCCGCAGCGCCTGCGTGGCGAGACGGCCAGCTTCGAGATCCGCGTCGGTGACAAGGTCATCGTCGAGGAAGGTCGCCGCATCACGGCCCGTCACGTCCGCCAGCTCGAGGACGCCAAGGTCACCAGGCTCGCCGTCCCGCGCGACTACGTGTACGGCAAGATCGTGGCGCAGGACGTGATCAACACCGATACCGGTGAGATCCTCGTCAAGGCCAACGAAGTGCTGACCTCGACCAGCGTCGAGAAGCTCGTCGAGGCTGGCGTCGGCAAGGTCGACACGCTTTACGTCAACGATCTCGACCGCGGCCCGTTCATCTCGGACACGCTGCGCATCGATGCGACCAAGACACGCCTCGAGGCCCTGGTCGAGATCTATCGCATGATGCGTCCCGGCGAGCCGCCGACCAAGGATGCTGCCGAGAACCTGTTCAACAACCTGTTCTTCAATGCCGAGCGCTACGACCTGTCGGCCGTGGGTCGGATGAAGTTCAACCGCCGCGTCGGCCGCAAGGAAATCGAAGGCTCGGGAGTGCTGTCGAAGGAAGACATCCTCGACGTGCTCAAGGTCCTGATCGACATCCGCAACGGCAACGGCGTTGTCGATGACATCGACCACCTCGGCAACCGTCGGGTGCGCTCGGTTGGCGAGATGGCGGAGAACGCTTTCCGCGTTGGCCTGGTCCGCGTCGAGCGCGCCGTCAAGGAGCGCCTGACCATCGCGGAATCCGAGCCGCTGATGCCCCAGGAGATGATCAACGCGAAGCCGGTGGCTGCGGCGGTCAAGGAATTCTTCGGCTCGTCGCAGCTGTCGCAGTTCATGGACCAGAACAATCCGCTGTCGGAAGTCACTCACAAGCGCCGCGTTTCGGCGCTTGGCCCGGGCGGCCTGACGCGCGAGCGCGCGGGCTTTGAGGTCCGTGACGTGCACCCGACCCATTACGGCCGCGTGTGCCCGATCGAGACGCCGGAAGGTCCGAACATCGGCCTGATCAACTCCCTGTCCGTTTATGCGCGCACCAACCAGTATGGCTTCCTCGAGACGCCATACCGCCGCGTCGAGAACGGTCGCGTCACCGAC
>JBDLPS010000087.1:0-3718 GCA_039800965.1 Pseudomonadota bacterium
TCCGTGATCCGCGTGAACAGCCAGTCCGGCAAGGGTGGAATGGCGTGGTTGCTCGAGCGCGACCATGGACTCGTGCTGCCACGCCGCCTGCAGATCGAATTCAGTCCCGTCGTCCAGAGACTTGCCGACAGCAGCGGACGGGAAGTCGGTGCGGCGGATATCTGGGCGCTGTTCGAGCAGGAATACCTCCGCGCGGATGGCGACTACCAGTACCAGGGCCACCAACGAACCACCGCAGCACGTGGCGGCGATGACGACACGCTTTCGCTGGAAATCACCTGCGGCGGCAGGACCCGCTGCCTGACCGGTCGTGGCAACGGACCAATCGATGCGCTTGTGCATGCGCTCGACCTGCCCTTCGACATCCTGTCTTTCGAAGAAAAATCCATGGGGTCGGGCAGCGAGGCGAAGGCCGTCGCGTTCGTGGAAATCACCACTTCATCAAGGGTCACCCTGTTCGGCGCGGGCATCCACGCCAATACCGTCACGGCCTCTCTGATGGCGGTATTGTCGGCCGTGCGTCGCGCGACGGCTCGCGGACTGCTTGAAGCGACCGCATAAAGAAAAAGGGCGTCGCGACCGGCGACGCCCTTCATTCTGGCTGGGGGACTAGGATTCGAACCTAGGTTGACGGAGTCAGAGTCCGTAGTCCTACCGCTGGACGATCCCCCAAATCCATTTGCAAAACAGGCCTTCGGCCGTTTTGCGGATCCCCGGTTCCCGTCGGCAAAAGACGTGACTTTTGCCGACTGAACAAAAAGGACCGGGGAAGCGCGATTAGCGCTTCGAGTACTGCGGACCGCGACGGGCCTTGCGGCGACCGACCTTCTTGCGCTCGACCTCGCGGGCGTCACGCGTGACGAAGCCGGCCTTGCGGAGCGGCGAACGCAGCGTTTCATCGTATTCGATGAGGGCGCGGGTGATGCCGTGGCGGATCGCGCCGGCCTGACCGGTGATGCCACCGCCGGCGACCGTGACACTGATGTCGAAGCGGTCGGCGAGCTGCACCAGTTCAAGCGGCTGCCGGACGATCATGCGGCCGGTTTCACGGCCGAAGAACTCGTCGAGCGAGCGGTCGTTGACGGTGATCTTGCCCGTGCCGGACGAGATGTAGACGCGGGCGGTGGACGTCTTGCGACGACCGGTGCCGTAGTTGCTGGTGACTGCCATCTGGATTCCTGGAACTTACAGTTCGAGCGACTTCGGCTGCTGGGCCTGATGCGGGTGCGTGGAACCCGCGAACACATGCAGCTTGCGGAACATCTTCCGACCGAGCGTGTTCTTCGGGAGCATGCCCTTGACGGCGAACTGGATCGCGCGCTCCGGGTGTTCCTGCAGCAGCTTGCCCAGCGAGATGGACTTGAGGTTGCCCACGTAGCCGGTGTGGTGGTGGTAGAACTTGTCATCGAGCTTGGCGCCCGTGACCTTGATCTTGCCCGCGTTCAGCACGATGAGGTTGTCGCCCATGTCGACATGGGGGCTGTAGTCCGTCTTGTGCTTGCCGCGCAGGCGGTGGGCGAGCTCGGTGGCCAGACGACCCAGGGTCTTGCCCGTGGCGTCGACGACGAACCAGTCGCTCCGGACCTCGGCGGGCTTCGCAAATACAGTGCTCATCGTGAATGTCCGCGTATTGACTGTCGGAAAAAAGGCGCAGCAGTTTATCGAAACCAAGGGCGGAATGCAAAACCGCCACAGCGACTGCCCCGGAACGGAGGCGACTGCGGCGCACCGCCGACGGGGGCCGACGTTATATATTGCCCGCATGGCGATTTCCACCCCCACGGCCACCCCCCCGCCCGCCCCGCAGGGCACGATGGACCTGTCCGACCATCTGGTCGGCGCCGCGGACCGTGCCCTCAGGGCGCTGTTTGCGCCCGCAGCGGCAGGACGCCCGGTCCCGGGGCCCGCTCCAGCGCCCCTGGAGGAGCCGGAGCGGCGCGAAGTGGCCGCGCTGATGCGCATCAACCACGCGGGCGAAATCGCCGCCCAGGGCCTCTACCACGGGCAGGCGCTGGCGGCGCGTGACCCCGGCGTCCGGCAGATGCTGCTGGAGGCTGGTCGCGAGGAAACCGACCACCTGGCCTGGTGCGAAGCCCGCCTTGCCGAACTGGGCGACCGCGCCAGCCGCCTCGACCCGTTCTGGTACCTCGGGTCCTTCGCGATAGGCCTGGCCGCGGGCATTGCCAGCGACAGGGCCAGCCTCGGTTTCGTTTCCGAAACCGAGGCGCAGGTGGAGCGGCATCTGGACGGCCATCTGGAACGGCTGCCCGCCGCCGATGCGCGCAGCCGCGCCATCCTGACCCAGATGCGGGACGATGAGGTCCTGCACGGTCGTCAGGCACGCGATGCCGGAGGAGTGGAACTGCCCGGACCCGTGAAGTCGCTCATGCGACTCACCGGCCGGATCATGACCACGGCCGCGCGGGTCATCTGACGCGCCACGCTGCGCCGCGGTTGCGATCGGGCCGCCTTATGTATAAATAGACCCGCGGCGATGAGCCTGCCCACAGGGATGAAAGCAGAATGGAAGACCTTGCGAAGCCCCTGAGCGACATACCGGCGATCAACCGGTTCTTGAGCTACTGCCGCATCCGGACCGTCCCGTCCAAGACGGTGCTGATACACGCCGGCGACCTGCCCGATGCCCTGTACTACGTGATCAGCGGCTCGGTCGAGGTGATGATCGAGGACGAGGAAGGCAACGAAATGGTGCTGGCCTACCTCAACAAGGGCCAATTCTTCGGCGAGATGGGCCTCTTCCACGACGAGCCGACGCGCAGCGCCTGGGTGCGCACCCGCAATGCCTGCGAACTCGCCGAGATGACCTACCCGCGTTTCCGCCAGATCGCCGCGGAATCGCCGGGCCTGATATTCGAACTCGCGACGCAGCTGGCTTCGCGCCTCGATCGCACGAACCGCAAGCTGGGCGACCTCGCCTTCGTCGACGTCACCGGCCGCGTGGCCCACGCGATCATGGACCTCTGCGGCGAGCCGGACGCGATGACGCATCCGGAAGGCATGCAGATCAAGGTCTCGCGGCAGGAGCTCTCGCGGCTCGTCGGTTGCTCGCGCGAAATGGCCGGCCGCGTGCTGAAGGCCCTGGAAGACCAGGGGCTGCTGCGCGCCACGGGCAAGACGATCGTGGTGTTCAACGCGCGCCCGAAGATGAAGACGCGCCCGGTTACCGTGCCGGTGCAGGGCGCCTCCAAAGCACGGCCGAAGTCGGCATCCCGCTTCGTCGATGACGACGAAGACGAGGACGACGACTTCTAGCCGCGCGCGGCGGCGATGTTGGCGCGCATCGCGCCGATGACGCCCGCGTAGTCCTTCGCGCCGAAGATCGCCGAGCCGGCCACGAAAGTGTCCGCGCCGGCCTCGGCAATGGCTCCGATGTTGTCGGCCTTCACGCCGCCATCGATCTCCAGCCGCACATCCCGGCCCGACGCGTCGATGCGCCGGCGCACCTCGCGCAGCTTGTCCAGCGCGCCCGCGATGAAGCTTTGTCCGCCGAAGCCCGGGTTCACGGACATCAGCAACACCATGTCGAGCTTGTCGAGGGTGTAATCCAACACGTTGAGGGGCGTCGCAGGGTTGAACACGAGGCCCGGCTTGCAGCCCAGGTCGCGGATCAGCCCGATCGTGCGGTCTACGTGCTCGCTCGCCTCGGGGTGGAAAGTGATGTACGTCGCCCCAGCCTTTGCGAAGTCGGGAATGATCC
>JBDLPS010000088.1:0-5469 GCA_039800965.1 Pseudomonadota bacterium
CCCCGGCAGCGCCTTGAGCTCGGCGGCCTTCGACTGGTCGAAGGGCCGGCCCTGCGCCGACGGGTACACTCGCCGGCTTCCCGCCGGACACCGCGCCGTGGCCGCGGCGATCGCCGCCGACAACGGCCCGGGCTTGAGTACCATGCCCGGCCCGCCCCCGTAGGGACGGTCGTCCACCGTCTGGTGGACATCCTGCGTATGCGCCCGAGGATTCTCGGTACCCACGCTCAGCAGGCCACGCTCGATGGCGCGCCCCAGCACCCCGTGTTCGACGACCTGCCGGATCATCTCCGGGAACAGCGTCACCACCTCGACGTGCATCACAACTCTTCCGGCCAGTCGACGAGGACCCGCTTCGCGGCGAGGTCCACCTGTTTCAGGTGAGGACGACTCGCCGGAATCCAGTGTTCCCGGCTGCCCTTCACGACCATCACCGCGCCACCCGGGGCATCGATGAAGTGATCGAGGCGACCCATCGCCACGGCCTCTTCGTTCACCACCTCGAAACCGAGGAGGTCCTCGCGGAAATACTCGCCTTCGGCAGGCGGCGGCAAACGCTCACGCGCCACGCGCACCCAGCAGCCTGCCAGCGCCTGGGCGGCATCGCGGTCGGCGATGCCTTCCAGTTCGACCCGGAGCTGGCCGCGATGCGCGTCACCTCTCCGGACCTTGACATCCCGCACGCGGCCATCAGCCGCGACGAGTTGCCATTCAGCCTGCGCCAGCAGCGCATCGGGCGGCTCGGTGAAGGAATTCACCTTGAGCCCGCCCCGCACGCCATGCGGCGCGGCAACCTGCCCCAGTGTCAGGTACCCCGACATGGGCAGGCCGGCCGGATCAGGCAGCCGCAGCGACCTGCTTGCGGTAGGCCTTGACGAGCGCGCCGACGCGCTCGGACGGCTGTGCGCCCTGGCCGACCCAATGGTCGATGCGCGGCAGGTCGAGCCGCAGCTTCGTGTCGTTCTTGCGCGCGCAAGGATTGAAGAACCCAACCATTTCGAGGCTCTTTCCGCCCTGCCGCTTGCGGCTGTCGGTCACCACGACATGGTAGAAGGGCTGGTTGCGGGCGCCGCGGCGGGTCAGTCGAATCGTCACCATGGATGTTGTCGCTTGCTTTGCCTTGGAGGGGCGTCGAAAAAGAGCGCGGATTCTACTGGGATCAAAGGTTTCCGGCAACTTCAGAACCGAGGGGGCATCGGGCCCTTGAGCCCGGCCATCCCGGCCATGCCGCCCATCATCCGGGCGAGCTTCCCGCCCCCCAGCTTCTTCATCATCTTCTGCATGGTCAGGAACTGCTTCAGGAGCCTGTTGACGTCCTGAACCTGGGTGCCCGAGCCTGCTGCAATGCGGCGCCTCCGGGAGCCGTCGATCAGCTCCGGGCGGCGGCGCTCCCGCCGGGTCATGGAGTCGATGATGGCGATCTGGCGACGGACTTCCTTGTCGCCGACCCCCGACTGGAGGGCCCTGGAGGCCGCCATGCCCCCCGGCAGTTTGTCCATGACCGACGCCAGGCCGCCCATCTTCTGCAGCTGCTGCAACTGGCTTTTGAGGTCGGAGAGGTCGAAACCTTTGCCACTGGCGACTTTCCTGGCCAGCCTCTCGGCCTCCTCGGCGTCGACATTCTTCTGCACTTCCTGGACGAGTGCGACGACGTCGCCCATGCCCAGGATGCGCGTCGCCATGCGCTCCGCGTCGAAAGGCTCCAGCGCTTCGGTTTTCTCGCCGGTACCGAGGAAAAGGATCGGCTTGCCGGTGATTTCACGCACCGACAGGGCAGCACCGCCGCGCGCGTCGCCATCGGCCTTGGTGAGGATCACGCCCGACAGGTCGAGCGCATCCCTGAAGGCCCTGGCGGCATTGACGGCGTCCTGGCCCGCCATGGCGTCGACCACGAAGAGGCGTTCGTGCGGCGAGACGGCCTGGTCGATATCACGGACCTCCTGCATGAGGTCGGCATCGACGTGGAGGCGCCCGGCCGTATCGACGATGAGGACGTCGAACACGCCGCGACGGGCCTGGGCCAGCGCATCCCGCGCGATCTCCGGGGCCGTCATGCCGATGCCGGCCGGATGAAAATCCGCACCGACCTGTCCCGCAAGACGCTCGAGCTGCAGCACCGCGGCCGGGCGGCGGATGTCGGTGCTGACCAGCAGCACGCGCTTCTTGAGCTCGATGAGGTGGCGGGCGAGCTTGCCGGCGGTGGTGGTCTTGCCGGCGCCCTGCAGGCCGGCCAGGAGGATGACCGCCGGCGGCTGCACGCGCAGGTCGATGCCGCCACGGCCGCCACCCATGACCGCGACGAGCTCCTGGTGAATGACACCGATGAAGGCCTGACCCGGCGACAGACTGCCCACGACCTCGCTGCCCAGGGCCTTGGCCTTGACGGCATCGATGAAGGTCTTGACGACGGGCAGCGCGACATCCGCTTCCAGCAGCGCCATGCGCACTTCGCGCAGCGTCTCGGCGATGTTGTCTTCGGTGAGGCGGCCACGGCCGCGCAGTGCGTTTGCGGCCTTCGAGAGCCGCTCGGTCAGGTTGGCGAACATGATGGGCGGATTATAGGGCTTCGCGGCCCAGCGCCGCGCGCAAGGCTTCATCGATGCGCGCGACGCCCCGAACCGCGATGCCCTGCACCGCCACACGCGGCAGGTTGTCACGGGGCACGATGGCGGTCGTGAAGCCCTGCTTGGCCGCCTCGCGGATGCGCTCTTCGCCGAAGGTGACGGGACGGACCTCGCCGGTCAGCCCCAGTTCGCCGAACACCACCAACGAGGCCGGCATCTTCACCTCGAGCAGGCTCGAGGCCAGCGCCACCGCCATGGGCAGGTCCCAGGCCGGTTCGTCGATCGACAGCCCCCCGACCACGTTGGCGAATACATCGTGCTCCTGCAGGGACAGTCCCGCGTGGCGGTTCATCACTGCCAGCAACATCGCAAGCCGCCCGGCATCCAGACCTTGCGCAACGCGGCGCGGCGCGCCGAAGCGCATGCGATCCACGAGCCCCTGAACCTCGACCAGCAGGGGCCGCGTGCCGTCGCGGGTCACCATCACCACGCTGCCCGCCACCGGATCCGGTGCACGCGACAGGAAGATGGCGGCGGGGTTCTTCACCTCGCGGAGGCCGCCCTCGGTCATCAGGAAAAAACTCAGTTCGTTGACGCTGCCGAAACGGTTCTTGGTGGCGCGCACGGTGCGGAAGCGACTGCCTGCATCGCGTTCGAAATAAAGCACGGTATCGACCAGATGTTCGAGCAGCCGGGGGCCGGCGATCGAACCCTCCTTGGTGACATGCCCGATCAGCAGCACGGCGGTGCCGGTGGATTTGGCATGCCGGACCAGTGCGGCAGTGCATTCGCGCAACTGGGCGATCGACCCGGCGCTGCTGTCAGACGCAGACACCGACATGGTCTGGATGGAATCGATGACCAGCAGGCGCGCTCCGCGGTCCGCAGCCAGCGCCAGGATCGCGTCGAGGTCGGTCTCGCAGGCGGCTTCGATGCCGGCCGTTGCCAGGCCCAGCCGCCGCGCGCGCATCGCGATCTGTCCGGCGGATTCCTCGCCGCTCACGTAGAGCACCGGACGTTCGGAGCCGACATGGGCCGCGACCTGGAGCAACAAGGTGGATTTGCCGATGCCGGGCTCGCCGCCAAGCAGGCTGACCGAACCGGCCACGAGCCCGCCGCCCAGGACGCGGTCGAGCTCGGCCATGCCGAGCGACCAGCGACGGTCGGCTCCGGTGGCGGCATCGTCAGCCAGCCGTTCGCTGAGCGGCGCAGCGGCCACCGAGGCGACCAGGGCGCCCTTGCGCGAGGCGCTTCGCGCACCCCTCGGCGCCGCACCCGCGGCCGAGAGGCTGTTCCATGCGCCGCAGTGCGGGCACTGCCCCTGCCACTTGGCGGTTTCACCGCCACAGGCATCGCAGATGTGGTGGAGGCTGGTCCTTGCCATGGCGCGGAATCCTAACATGCGAACTGGCGCACAGTTCCCGCATGAAGTGCGCAAAAACAACAGCTGCTTCCTGCGAGTTTCGAGCCGATTCGGGTAATCTTCAGTCCCGGAATGCACCTCAAAGGCAAAGTCACCTGCATCGGCCGTAGCGATACCGGCCGGGTCCGCGAGCACAACGAAGACGCCATCGCTTTCGACGGTGACATTGGGCTGATCGTGCTGGCAGACGGCATGGGCGGTTACAACGCCGGCGAAGTCGCCAGCGGGCTTGCGGTGCAGACGATCGTCCAGCTCGTGCAGGAAGCGGTCACCCGCGAGGACCTGCGGATCGCCGATGCCGGAACGGGCATGTCCCGGGCGAGCATCATCCTGCGCGACGCCGTCCTGCGCGCGAACAAGATCATCCACCAGACCGCGCGCACGCAGCCCCATTGCGAAGGCATGGGCACGACCGTGGTCGGCGCCCTGTTCTTCGACGACCGCATCTCGGTCGCCCATGTCGGCGACTCCCGCGCCTACCGCCTGCGCGAAGCGGCGCTCGAACGACTGACCGTCGACCATTCGCTGATGCAGGAACTGGTCGATCGCGGCTATTTTTCAGCCGAAGAAGCGCAGCACGCACCCAGCCGAAACTTCGTGACCCGCGCGCTGGGCGTCGACTCCAGCGTCGAGGTCGACATCGGCGAATACGCCGTGCGGCGCGGCGACGTCTTCATGCTCTGCTCAGACGGCCTCACGGACATGCTTGACGACGCCGACATCGAACTCGCCCTCAATCGTTGCGGCGCGGACCTCGGTGCCGCCGGCGACGAACTGGTGCGTCAGGCCAACGGCATGGGCGGCCGCGACAATATTTCCGTGGTGCTGGCCGGCGCCATCAAGCCGTTCCCCGCGCGCGCAGGGCTCCCGGAACGCCTCAAGAAGCTTTTCAGCTGACGGGGCGGCGCGAATGGCACGCCTCATCCTCAGCCTCGACGGCCAGATCCTCGCCGAATACAACCTCAACAAGGAACGCTGCTCGATCGGCCGGTACGCGGACAACGATATCCGCATCGAAAACCCGGCCGTCAGTGGCCACCACGTGCTGATCACGAACATCCTCAACGATTCGTTCCTCGAGGACCTCAACAGCACCAACGGCACCTATGTGAACGGCACGCTGGTCAAGCGCCACTCGCTGCAACACGGCGACGTGATCACCGCAGGAAGGCACCAGCTGCGCTTCATCGAAGACCACGACATCGCAGATTCGGAATTCCAGAAAACGGCCGTGCTCGACGCAGCGCCCATTTCCGGCGCAGCCACCCCGCCCGCCCCGGCCAAGGTGCAGGTGGTATTCGGCGCCCTGGCCGGGCAGGAAATGCCCCTGACGAAGACCATCACCACGTTGGGACGGCCCGGCACCGAGGTCGTCGCGATCACGCGAAGGGCGGAAGGCCACTACATCGTGCTGGTGGAAGACGCCCGGGGGAACACCGGGCCGATGGTGAACGGCACGCGCCGCGGGCCGCAGCCCCAGCG
>JBDLPS010000089.1:0-5133 GCA_039800965.1 Pseudomonadota bacterium
GTAGGGCAGCGGCGCGAAAAAGGCGCGCATGCGCTCGATCTCCGCGTCGTCGAGCTTCAGCGCCGATTCGCGGATGTGTTCCCACTCGGCCTCGACGGCCGCACGGAAATCGCCCTCGCCCTTGGCCTTGACCAGGATCTTGATGCGGGCCTTGTACAGGTTGTCGCGACGACCTTCCTGGTTGTAAACGCGCAGCACGGCTTCGAGGTAGGACAGCAGGTGCTCACGCGGCAGGAACTCGCGGATCACCTTGCCGATGATCGGCGTGCGGCCCAGCCCACCACCCACGAGGACTTCGAAGCCGATCCGGCCATCCGGGCCCCGCTTGAGGTGCAGGCCGATGTCGTGCACTTCGGAGGCCGCACGGTCAACCGGCGAACCGGTGACGGCGATCTTGAACTTGCGCGGCAGGTAGTTGAACTCGGGGTGCAGCGTCGACCACTGGCGGATGATCTCGCAGTACGGCCGGGGATCATCGACTTCGTCCGGCGAGATGCCGGCGAAGTGGTCCGCCGTCGTGTTGCGGATGCAGTTGCCACTGGTCTGGATCGCGTGCATTTCGACCGTGGCGAGGTCGGCCAGCATGTCCGGCACGTCCTCGAGCTTCGGCCAGTTGTACTGGATGTTCTGGCGCGTCGTGAAATGGCCGTAGCCCTTGTCGTACTTGCGCGCCAGGTGCGCGAGCATGCGCAGCTGGCGCGTGGACAGCAGGCCGTAAGGGATGGCGACGCGCAGCATCGGCGCATGGCGCTGGATGTACAGGCCATTGCGCAGGCGCAGCTGCTTGAATTCGTCCTCGCCCAGCTCCCCTGCAAGGAAGCGGCGGGTCTGGTCGCGGAACTGCGCGACGCGTTCGGCGACCAGCGTCTGGTCCAGGGTGTCGTAGCGGTACACGGTTAGGAGGCTCCCGATCGGGCTTGCATTGTGCCGCCGGGAGGGCGCCGAGGCCAGTCGCCGCCCCGGCAACAGCTCATGCTCAACCCGTCGTCTGCAGCCCCTGGGCGATGCCCGACACGCTGGCGAGCAGGGCCTGGAAGAGGTCCTCGTCCTCGCGGCCGGTGGCACGCCAGCGGCGCAGCAGGTCGACCTGCATCAGGTTCATGGGGTCGACGTAGGGATTGCGCAGCTGGATGGCCCGCTGCAGGGTGCGGTCGGTATCGAGCAGCTCACCGGCGCCCTTGATCGCCAGCACCTGCTCGACGCAGCGCGCGTGGTCGGCCTGCAGCAGCGTCGGAAAGCGCTGCAGAGACGGGCTGGCGAGCTGGTCGTAGTGCTGCGCGATGGCGAGGTCGGCGCGCGCCAGCATCGTCTCCAGGTCGTCCACGACCTGCCCGAAGAAGCGCCAGCCCCGGTAGGCGTCCTGCACGGCGGCGAGTCCATGGACCTCGATCGCGGCCTGCAGGCCATCCGCAGCCCCGAACCAGCCCGGAATCATGTGGCGTGACTGGGACCAGGCGAACACCCAGGGTGTCGAACGGATCGATTGCACGGCCGTCCGGCCCAGGCCACCCTCGAATACGGTGCGGGAACCGATCTGCATCCGCTCGATCACGTCGATGGGCGTGGCGGCGCGGAAAAAATCATAGAACTCACGATCCTCGAGGACCGTGCGACGCCAGGCCGCCATGCCCTGCGCCGCGACGGTCGATGCGACCGCGTGCTGGGCCGCACTCTCCCGGCGCGCGGTGCCGCGCGCGCTGGCCGCAGTCGCCAGGGAGAGCGCGCTGAAGGCGCGCTCGAGCGTGCGCATGGCATTGGGCTTCAACCCATAGCTCTGGCTGATCGTCTCGCCCTGCTCCGTGAGGCGCAGCACGCCGTTCACGCATTCCGCGGGCGCGGCGGTCAGCAACCCGTCGATACGGGTACCGCCCCGCGCCACGCTGCCACCCCGCCCATGGACCAGCACGTGCCTCACGCCCGCCGCGGACAGCTCTGCGGCCAGTTCGCGCTGTGCGTCATGGGCGGCGAGCCGGGCCGGCAGGAAGCCGCTCTCGCGACTTCCATGGGTATAGCCGATCACCACGCACTGCCGGTTGCCCCGTGCCTCGAGGTGCCGCCGGTAGACCGCCGACGACAGCACTTCGCGCATGACCCCGCCCGCTTCCGAAAGCGCCTCGACCGATTCGAACATCGGCGCGACATCGAGCCCGACCTGACCGGTGCGCCGGTCATAGGCTCCGGCCCAGCGCGCAAGCACCAGCGGTGCCAGCACGTCATCGGGACCGGATGCACCGCTGACGACGTAATAACCGATCGCCTCATCGCCATAGCGGTTGCGCCCCTGCAAGGCCGCATCGAATACCGCGAGCGTGCGCTTGCCGAGTGCATCCAGCACCCCGCGCGGACCGGCATCACGTTCCAGCACCTGTTCCAGCAGCCGGTACCGCTCAGCGGCCGACCGCGACATCCACTTCGGGTCATCGAGCCCCTGCGCGATAACCTGATGGTGGATATCGGCCTGCTGGCGCAGGTCGAGCGTGGCGAGATGGAACCCGAAGGTACGCGCCCGCATCGCCAGTCGCCGGACGACCTGGAAACCGGCATGCACGCCGTGGTTGGCGAGCAGGCTCTCCGACACCAGGTCGAGGTCGGCAAGGAACTGGGCCGGATCCTCGTAGCGGCTCGGCCGCCCTTCGTAGGTATGCCTCAGCCGCTCGGAAACCTGGCCGAAGAAAACGCGGTACGGCATGCGGTCGTGGCGCGCGGGGGCGATCGACTGGGCGCCAGGCAAAAGGACCATGTACTCGTCGATGCGACGCGACAGCGCGGGCGAGACCGGAACGCGGCTCGCGCTCTGCGACAGCAACTGGGCCAGCTCCTGGCATTCGCCGAAATACGCGTTGACGATCACCTGCTGCTGACGAAGCAGGGTTTCGCGGATCGTCTTGGCATGCACGTCCGGCGTGCCTTCCATGTCACCGCCGACCCAGGTACCGAAGCGCAGGATGGTCGGAGGCGCAAGGTTCGAGATGCAGGCGCCATAGAGTTTTTCGAGCGCCGTGGCCACTTCTTCGTAGAACGCCGGCACGATGCGGTAAAGCACCTCCGCCAGATGGAAGATGGTGTGCTCGCGCTCGTCGGCGACCGTGAGTCGCTGGCGAGGATGCTCCTCCGTCTGCCAGCCCGTGGTGAGCTCCATGCGCATGCGCGCCCAGAGGTGGCGCTGCTCATGCGGATCGAGGTTCGGGTTCAATCGGTCTAGCAGGACGCCAGCCATGCGCTGGTTGCGCCGCAACTGGGTGCGCCGGGCGGACTCGGTCGGATGCGCCACAAACACCGGTTCGATGCGCAGCGACGACAACAGGTCGAGCACGTCGTCAAGCGAGAGGCCCTGGCCCTTCAGCGCCGTCAGGGCATCCTCGACGCCGCCCGGCTGTGGGCGCGCGCTGTCTGCCAGGAAATATTCGCGACGGCGACGGATGCGGTGGACACGCTCGGCGAGGTTCACGGCCTGGAACCACGTCGAGAACGCGCGCACGAGGTCGCGGGCAACCGCCGGTGGTCGTCCGGCGACGCGCAGCACCAGGCCCTCGTCCGCGGCGCCTTCCTCGCGTCGCCGGATAGCAGCGACGCGGTCACCCTCGACGAGGTTGAACAAGGGATCCCCGCCCTGCTCACGCAGGATGTCCCCGACCAGCGCACCCAACTGGTGGACATCCTCGCGGAGCGCGAGGTGCTTTTCGGGGAATGTGATCTGGTCGCGATGCACGATGGCCGGATTCTACCTGCGCGGCCACGGCCGGTGGCATCCTTGCTGGATGCCGATTACCCAGACGACCCGTCGGGCCACCGCCGGACTGCTGCTGGCCGCAGGTGGCGCGATCCTCTTCGCGAGCAAGGGCCTCTTCGCCAAGGCGCTGTACGCCCAAGGGGTCGACTTCCGCTCCCTCACCCTGCTTCGGGCGCTGATCGCGCTGCCGCTGTTCATGGGCCTTGCCTTCCAGCGAGGCCTGCAGGTGGGACGCCTGCCCACGCGCGCGGTACTGTGCGCCGCCTTCGCCGGCGTGTGGTGCTATGCCGTGGGGGCGCTGATCGACTTCCACGCGCTCGAACTCATCGACGTCAGCCTGGAGCGTTCGCTGCTCTTCAGCTATCCGGCCATCGTGGTGCTCTACACCGCCGTGACGACGCGACGTTTCCCCTCCCGGACAGTCGTCGGCGCGGTATTGATGACATACATCGGCATCCTGCTCGTCGTCGGCGGATTCGATGCGACGGCCTGGCAACGCAACCTGGGCGGCGCATCGATGGTCCTCTTCTGCGCCACGACAACGGCGACCTACTTCCTGATAGGCGAGCGGACCATGCTGGAACTGGGCAGCACAGGGTTCACGATCATAGCGATGGTGGCGGCGACGATGGCCACCCTGCTCCTCTGCCTGCCCTACCACCCCGTGGACGCTGCCCTCCGCGTCACGGCACGGGGCTGGCTGCTGCTGACCGCGCTGGCGGTGCTGTGCATGTTCCTGCCCACGCTCATGCAGGCCGCGGGGATCCAGCGCATCGGAGCGGTGAAGGGCGCGCTGGTCAGCACGGTGGGACCACCGGCAGCGTTGCTGATGGGTGCGCTCCTGCTCGGCGAACGGCCCGGCGCGGCGCAGCTCGCCGGCACGGCACTGATCGTCACGGGCATCGTATTGATAGGCCGTGCCGCATCCAGCGGTCGCGCCTGAACGACGGCAACGAGAACCTCCGGAACGTCACGACGCTCCGGCGGACATCAACTTTGCGAAGTCCAGCTTGGTGGCGACCAGGATCTCGAGCGCCGCCCTCCGGTCCTCTTCGGGGATGAAGTCGTATACGCCGCTGCGGTCCCTGCCCTGCAGGATCTCGCCCACCCGCCGGTAGACGTATTCCTTGACGACAGGCGGCAAGGAATCGAAGCCGGGTGAATACACCATGTAGCTCAGTGGATAACGGAACACCTTCGTCCTGAGGTCGAGTTCCCGCAGGGATCGACCCTTGCGGTCACGCGGGCCCTGCGACTGGAACCATGCCTCGAACCCCGCCGTACCCTGGAAGGGGCTGGCAAGGCCAACGGCGTCGACGAAGAACATCGCCTTGACCAATGGCTCGATCATCACCTTCAGCACGTTCTGGTTGCGTCCGGACATGTCCTCCCAGGTGCGCGGC
>JBDLPS010000090.1:0-24628 GCA_039800965.1 Pseudomonadota bacterium
GCAGGTCAGGGTGAAGGGAACGTCCGCGGTGACCTGCGTGGCGCGCGCCAGAAGACCGTTCCATCGCAGGAAACGCACGTTGTAGCGGTAATGGCTGCCGCTGATTTCCGGATAGAGCCCCGCATCGGAGGGTACGGTGACACGCAGCAACTGCAGTGGCGTGTCGCGTTCGAACGTGATGCTCGCGCAACCGCCCAGCGCGACTTCCTGTCTCGAGCGGCCGTTCTGGCGGGTGAGCCAGAGCAGTTCGGCGATCGCATCGCACAGCGGGCGCAGCAGGCCCAGCCATTCGTTGAAGGTCTGGGTGCGCGCCGCAGGATCCTGGTTGAGCCAGAAGAAGTAGTCCGGCAGGTCGAATTCGCAGGTGCCGCCGGGGATGGCGCTGCGGTGCTTGATGGCGGCGAGGAACTCAGAATCGCGCAGCGGTTGCAGGTAGGCACTCCCCGCTTCGGCCAGCGCACTGCGCAAGCGCAGCAGGTTGTTCATCAACGCGCGCAACCGGCCGCCATCGACGCCCGCCTTGTTCTGGAATTCGTTGAGCAGCGTGAGCTGGCGCTCGAGTTCCTTCAGCACGTCCGAGCGCACGTCGCCGCGCGTCGAAATGGCCAGGATGTCGATCAGGCTGGAGACGGCGGCACGGCTGCCCCAGGGGCTCGCCTTCTCGTTGTGGTACAGCGCCTGGCTGTACAGGTAATCCAGGCGCAGGAAGGTGCGCATCCGCTCGTTGAGCGGCTGCTCGAACACCAGGGGCGAGCCGGTGCCGGCGCCGCCCGGGAGTTCGGTGTCCAGTTCCAGCTGCTGGGTCATCGCCCTATTCTGGCGCAGCCCGCCAAGGGGGGACAATCCATTTCAAACCCGGGTGGACCGATCGGTGGCCAGGGCGACGTACCGGGCGTGGAGGGCGGCCACCTGGTCCGCGAGCCGGGGGAGCCCTGCGTCGTTGCGGATCACGTCGTCCGCCAGGGCAAGCCGCGCCTCCCGAGTGGCCTGGGCGGCAAGCATGGCCCGCGCCTGGCCTTCCCCCGAGCCGTCCCGCAGCTGCAGTCTGGCCTGCTGCGTCGCCGGGTCGCAATCGACCACCAATACCCTGTCGTACCGCGATGCCAGCCCCTTTTCCGCCAGCAGCGGCACTGCGATCAGTTGGTAACGGCCGCCGGCAGCGGCGCTCCGTCGCTCGGTTTCCGCGTGGATGGCGGGGTGCGTCAGCGCCTCGAGGTCCTGCCGGGCCTGAGGATCCGCGAAGACGATCTCGCGCAGGCGACGGCGGTCCAGGTGGCCATCGGCGGTGAGTATCGCGCTTCCGAAACGACGGACGATGGCGGAGAGGGTTTCGGAGCCGGGTTCCACCACGTGTCGGGCGATCTCATCGGTGTCGATCACCGGCACGCCCAGTTGCGCGAACAGGGCTCCCACGGTGGATTTGCCGCTGGCGATGCCCCCGGTCAGCCCGATGCGCAAGGGCGGTGGCTGGCGCCGCCGGCGGGCCAAGGGCGAGTCAGGGGCTGAAGAAGCCAAGGTAGGCGTCCACCACGTCCCGGCCAAAGAGCATCACGAGCCAGCCGGCCGCCGCCAGGAAGGGGCCGAAGGGCATGGGGACGTCCCGCTCCTGTCGGCGGAGGACGATCAGCCCGATGCCGACGGCAGCGCCAACGCCCGCCGCGGCGAGCACGATGGGCAGCAGCATCTGCCACCCCAGCCAGGCGCCGAGGGCGGCCAGCAGCTTGAAGTCGCCGTAGCCCATGCCTTCCTTGCCGGTCAGGAGGCGGAACAGCTGGTAAAGGCTCCACAGCGATCCGTACCCGGCCATGGCGCCGATCACCGCAGAGCGCAGGTCTGCGGGCAGGGCAAGGTCGGGCGCGGTGGCTGGCAGCAGCAGGTTGGCCAGCAGGCCAAGCCACAGCAGCGGCAGCGTCAGGTCGTCCGGCAACAGCTGGGTGTCGAGATCGATGCCGGCAAGCGCGATCAGGAACCAGGTCAGCAGCAGTGCGGCGACGCAGGCGGGCGTCGGGCCGAACTGCCAGGCCACCACCGCCGATGCCAGGGCGGTCGCCAGTTCGTAGAGCGGGTAACGCAGGCCGATCGGTTTGCTGCACGTGCCGCAGCGTCCCCGCAGGAAGAGGTAACTGATGACCGGGATGTTCTGCAGCGCCGTCACCGGCGCCTTGCAGGCCGGGCAGCAGGAGCGTGGGCGCACGAGGTCGAAGGGCGGGTCGTCCGGAGCGGATTGGCCGACCGCTTCGAGCGCTTCCGCCCGCCAGCGACGCTCCAGCATCACAGGCAGCCGCAGGATGACGACGTTCAGGAAACTGCCGACCAGCAGGCCCAGCAGCAAGGCGCAGGTCCACAGCGCAACGGGGGAGTCCTGGAGGAGGGCCTGCATGGTGTGGAGCCCGGCTTCGCCGTCAGACGACCGAACCCATCTTGAAGATGGGCAGGTACATCGCGATGACGAGGCCTCCGACGAGGACGCCGAGGACCGCCATGATCAGCGGTTCGAGAAGACTGGCCATGGCATCCACGGCGTTGTCGACTTCCTCCTCGTAGACCGAGGCGACCTTGCCGGACATCGTGTCCAGCGCGCCGGCTTCCTCTCCCACGGCGATCATCTGCACCACCATGTTGGGGAAGATGCCGGTGTTTTCCATGGCCACCTGCAGTCGCTGGCCGGTGGCGACTTCGTCGCGCATGCGCAGCACGGCGTTCTCGAACACGATGTTGCCCGTGGCGCCGGCCACCGACTGCAGCGCTTCGACAAGCGGCACGCCTGCGGCGAACATCGTCGACAGCGTCCGTGCGAAACGGGCGATGGCCGATTTGTTCAGGATGGGGCCGACGACAGGCAGGCGCAGCGACAGGCGGTCCAGTTCGGCGCGCATCGCTGCGGAACGCTTCTGGGCGTAACGGAACGCGAAACCCGCTGCAGCGATGATGGCGACGAAGGTCGGCCCGTTCTGGCGGACCGATTTGGAGAGGCTGATCACCATCTGCGTGAAGGTGGGCAGGTCTGCACCGAAGCCCTTGAAGAGTTCCTCGAACTGCGGGATGACCCAGATGAGCAGCACGGTGGTCACGATCATCGCCACCACGAGCACGGCGGCCGGGTAAAACAGCGCTTTCTTGACCTTCTTCTTGATCGACTCTGTCTTTTCCTTGTACGTCGCGATCTTGTCGAGCAGCGAATCGAGCGCGCCCGCATGCTCTCCGGCCTCGACGAGGTTCACGTACAGGCTGTCGAAATGAAGCGGCCTGCGGCCGAGTGCCTCGTGCAGCGACACGCCCGCCTCGATGTCGGCCTTGACCTCGCCCACCAGCCTGCGCATCGATGCCTTCTCGAGGCCGGCGGCACAGATCTCGAAGGCCTGCACCAGCGGGATGCCCGCGCCGAGCATGGTTGCCAGCTGCCGACTGAACACGGCGATGTCCGACGGCGTTATCTTGCCGCCACTGGTGCTGGCGCGGTGTCGGCGCACGCGGGTCGGGACGATGCCCTGGCGGCGCAGTTCCGTGCGCAGGGACTGTTCGCTCGCCGCCGTCGTGCGGCCCCGGACGCGCTGGCCCCGCTTGTCGCGCCCTTCCCATGCGAAGCTCGCATCGGCCGACGCCGGTTTGTCGCCCTTCTTCGCTGGAGGCATGTCCGGGTCCCTATTCGATCGTCACGCTGTTGATCTCGTCCAGGCTCGTGAGGCCTGCAGCCACCTTCGCCAGGCCGGCTCGCCGCAGGTCCCAGACCCCGGCACGCGCGGCGGCGTCGCTGATTTCGATCGCGTTGCCCCCGGCCATGATGATGCGACCTATTTCTTCGGTGACCGGCATGACCTGGTAGACGCCGACGCGGCCCTTGTAGCCGTCCGTGCACTGGTCGCAGCCCACCGGGCCGAAGACCTGGAAGCCGGTGGCGATGTCCGCGTCCCGGAAGCCCTCCTTGCGCAGTGCCTCCGCGGGGATGTCCAGCGGTGCCTTGCAGTGCGCGCAGAGACGACGTGCAAGGCGCTGGGCGATGATGAGGCTGACGGACGTCGCGATGGCGTAGGGCTTGACGCCCATGTCCACCAGTCGCGTCAGCGTCTGCGGTGCGTCGTTGGTGTGCAGCGTCGAGAGCACGAGGTGGCCGGTCTGCGCGGCCTTGATGGCGATCTCGGCGGTTTCGAGGTCGCGGATCTCGCCGACCATGACGACGTCGGGGTCCTGTCGCAGGAAGGCGCGCAGCGCGGACGCGAAGGTGAGGCCGACCTTGTTGTTGACGTTGACCTGGTTGACGCCGGGCAGGTTGATTTCGGCCGGATCTTCCGCGGTGGAGATGTTGGTGTCTTCGCGGTTCAGGATGTTGAGGCCGGTGTACAGCGACACCGTCTTGCCCGAACCGGTGGGGCCCGTCACCAGGATCATGCCCTGTGGCTTGGCCAGGTGGGCGAGGTAGATGTCCTTCTGGAAGGCTTCGTAGCCGAGCGCGTCGATGCCCATCATCGCCTGCGACGGGTCGAGGATACGCAGCACGATCTTTTCGCCCCACAGGGTGGGGCAGGTGCTGACGCGGAAATCGATTGCACGCGTCTTGGAGATGCGCATCTTGATGCGCCCGTCCTGGGGGACGCGCCGTTCGGCGATGTCGAGCCGTGCCATGACCTTGATGCGCGCAGCCAGCTTGGGGCCGAGTTGCGCCGGCGGCTGCGCGACTTCCTTGAGCACGCCGTCGATGCGCAGCCTGACGCGATAGGCCTTTTCGTAGGGCTCGAAGTGGATGTCCGAGGCGTTGCGGCGGATCGCGTCGAGCATCAGCTTGTTCACGAAGCGGACGACGGGGGCGTCCTCCACGTCGTCGCGCGTGATGTTGTCTGCCGGCGCATCCTCGTCGCCGGTGATCTCGAGGCCCTCAAGATCGAGGCCTTCGTCGTCACCCAGCGCGAGCGAGGAGTGTTCTGCGGCCTCGATCAGCTTGTCGATGGCCCGCTGCAGCTTGTCGTCCTCGACGACTACGGCTTCGACCTGCAGGCCGACGTGGAACTTGATGTCGTCGACGGCCTGCTGGTTGGTCGGGTCCGAGATGCCGAGGAAAAGCCGCTTGCCGCGACGGAACAGCGGCAGGGCACGGTGGCGGGCGAGTAGCTTGTCCCCGACCAGATGCACCACTTCGGGGTCGACGACCAGCGCGTCGAGGTCGATCAGGGGGACGCCGAATTCGGCCGAGGCGGCCATTGCCACGTCCCGTCCGTTGACGGAGCCGGCGGCGATGAGCTGGGTGACGAAGCCTGAATGCAGTTCGTGCGCGCGCCGCAGGGCGTTGTCCGCCGCGGCCTGACTGATGACGCCGTCCTTGACGAGGCGCTGCGGCAGGCCGCCGACGCCGATGCGCGCCGTGCCGCCGTTCGCCGTGGGGACGTTGTCGCTCATGGGTGCTGCAGGCCTGCGCGCCGGGTAACCGAACCTGCGGGGATTATGGCACAAGGCCCGAGGGGCCCCGCGTGACGCGGCACACGGAAATCCGCTGTCCTCAAATGAAAACGGGACCACCCCGGAGGGCGGCCCCGTATCGGGCGGAGCGTGTCAGCCCGCGGCAGGTCAGTTCTTGACGTAGCCCTTGGTCACGCAGACGTCACCGTACGACCAGGTGAGCTTGTTGTTGGCGGTGTCTTCGGTCGGCGACAGCGTGCAGACGTCCGTCGCGGCGAGGCCCTTGGCGCCGTCTACCGGCGCGGCGGTGATCACGCCATTGGCGCCGATTGCCACGCTGCCCACGATGCCCGTCGTCGCCGACAGGTCGGCCGGCAGGCCGGTGGTGCCGCCGCCTGCCGTGATGGACACCAGGGTCGTGCCGTTCTGGTAGGCCTCTTCGATGGCCAGCTTGTAAGGCGACATCGCGCTGACGATCTCGGTGTAGGCCGCGCGGCGGATGTAGTTCTGGTAGGCCGGGATCGCGATCGCGGCGAGGATGCCGATGATCGCGACGACGATCATCAATTCGATCAGGGTGAAACCTTTCTGGACCTTATTCATGTGCGATTGCTCCCGCGGCTGTGGTGGTCGGCGTGTGTGCCGTACCGGAACTGCAGCAAGTGGCGTGCCATCTTCCCGGACCGCTTCTGGCGGGGGTTCCGGGAGTTGGATGTGCGGGTGGTGCGTCAGGTGGCGTCACAATGTGACGCCTGGCGTCACTTCAGGCCCAGCTTCTGCATGCGATAGCGCAAGGCCCGGAAGGTGATTCCCAGCACACGCGCTGCGGCGGTCTTGTTGTAGCGGGTCTGTTCCAGCGCCTGCTGGATGGCCTGCCGCTCCACTTGCTCGATGCGCGCGCCGAGCACGCCATCGTCCTCCGCTGGAGCGGGATCTTCGGCCACCGGGCCGCGCGCTGCGGGAAGTTGCGGCGCCGTCGGGCGCAGCTGCAGGTCGGCGGCCTCGATGCGACTGCCATCGCAGAGCGTCAGGGCGCGCTCCAGGATGTTTTCCAGTTCGCGCACGTTGCCCGGAAAATCATATTCACCGAGCAGCGTCAGGGCGTCGTCGGCCAGCGTCGGCAAGGAGAGCCCGGACCGCTGTGAAAGGCGTTCGAGCGTCGCCGCGGCCAGCTCCGGGATGTCTTCCCGCCGTTCGCGCAGCGGTGGGACGGGCAGCTCGATCACGTCGATCCGGTAATACAGGTCTTCGCGGAAGAGGCCTGCTGCGACCAGATCCGGCAGGGCGCGGTGGGTCGCGGACAGGATGCGTACGTCCACCGGCTGCTCGCGCGATTCGCCGATGGGTCGGACGGTCTTCTCCTGAATCACGCGCAGCAGCTTGACCTGCATGTGCAGCGGCAGGTCGGCGACTTCATCGAGGAACAGCGTGCCGCCTTCCGCCGCCTGCAGCAGCCCGCTCTTGTCGCTGACGGCACCGGTGAAACTGCCGCGCCGGTGGCCGAAGAATTCGCTTTCCATGAGTTCGGCGGGGATGGCGCCGCAGTTCACGGGCACGAAGGGGCCGTCGCCCCGGGGGCCGGCATGATGGATGAGTCGCGCCACCAGTTCCTTGCCGGTCCCGGATTCGCCGGTGATGTGCACCGGTGCCTGGCTGCGCGCGACGCGTGCCACGAGTTCCCGCAGTTGCTGCATCGGTGCCGACCGGCCGAGAAGCGGTGCACGTGCCGGCGTCGGTTCCATCCGCTTTTTTGCCAGCTGCAGCGCGCGCGACACCAGTTGCCGGAGTGCGGCGAGGTCGACCGGCTTCGACACGAAGTCGAAGGCGCCGCGCTTCAGGGCCTGGACCGCGGTCTCGACGTTGCCGTGGGCGGTGATGATGGCGACTGGCAGTCCGGGACAGTGTTCCTGGATCCAGGCGAGCAGGTCCAGGCCATCGCCGTCCGGTAGTCGCATGTCCGACAGGCAGAGGTCGAAACGCTCCGACAGCAGCCTGCGGCGTGCGTCCTCGACCGTCAGCGCGGTCGCCGTGTCGAGGCCCATGCGCTGCAAGGTCAGAGCCAGCAGTTCGAGCAGGTCCGGTTCGTCGTCCACCAGCAGGATGCGGGCGTCGCTCATGGTCAGGTGCTCCATCGCGCGGGGTCCGAGAAGACGAGTCGCAGCGTGCTGCCCCCTCCCTCGCGGCCATCGAATACCAGCGCTGCGTCGTTGCCCTGCGCGAGTTCACGCGCCAGGAAGAGGCCGAGGCCCGTGCCGAGCCCCGACGTGGTGAAGAAGGGCTCGAAGGCGCGCTCGCGCAGCGCCTGCGGAACGCTGGCGCCACGGTCGGAGACCTCGACGTAGGGGCGCCCGCTTCCCGCGAGGCGCCCGAAGGCGATGTCGATCCGCTGTCCTGCCGTCGCGGCGCCCCCGTGGGCGAGGGCGTTCTGGCAGAGGTTCCAGATGATCTGGTGCAGTTGTGTTGGATCGAAGCGGACAGCCACTGGTTCGCCGGGGGATGGGTGCGCGGCGGGGCGGATGTCGAGCTTGTCGGGCGGCAATTGCAGCGTGGCGCAGAATTCGTCGCGGAAGCGGGCGAGCCAGGCGCCGAGTTCGATGCGCTCCGGGTTGCCGCTGCCGCGGCGTGAGAATTCCAGCATGTTGCCGACCAGCCTGCTGACCCGCGTGGCGTTGCCCGTGATGATCCGCGTCAGGCGCCGGTCCGCCTCCGGCAGCGCGGTCGATTCCGCCAGCAGCTGGGCGGCGTGGCTCATCGCCCCGACGGGGTTGCGGACCTCGTGCGCGATGCTGGCCGACAGTCGTCCCAGCGCGGCCAGTTTGGATTCCTGGACTTTCTTCGCAAGCAGGCTGGTGTCCTCGAGGAACACAAGCACCGCGTCGTCCCGGGTCGGTCCCAGTTGCACGAAGTGGGGCTGTACGCTGCGCAGCCCGTCGGCCGCCAGGAAGGCGCCGTCCCGGTCGTCCGGCTCTCCGGCGCCGCGCCAGGCGGAGGCCATGTGCAGGAGGCGAGGGGAGCTCTCGCCGAGCCAGCTGCCACGGGTGGCGATCGACGGGCCCAGCAGCGCGGCCGCGGACTCGTTGATCAGCCTCACGCGATCGCTGGCGTCGATCACGAGGATGCTTTCCCTCAGGTGCTGGACGATGTACTGGGACAGTTGCGCCAGATTTTCGAGGTCGATTTCCTGTCGCCGCATGCGGCTTTCGCTGTCACGCAGCCGGTTGGCGAGCGGACGCACGCTGACGGCCGTCACGAACAGCACGCAGCCGAGGAGTCCGGCGGCGATGTACTCGCCCGGGCCTGCGTCGCCGCTGAAATGCGTCGCCACTTGCTGCAGCAACAACGCCAGCGTCGCCAGGGAAGCGAGCAGGTAACTGCGGTTTTCGTGCCGCGCCAGCAGCGCCATCGCGCCGACCGGCAGCACGAGCAGGATGCCGAGGCCGCTCGAGATGCCTCCGGCGGCCCATACGATGCCGCCGAAACCCAGGGAATCGGTAGCCACGTGGGAGAGCGCCAGCACGTCGGCGTCCGGTCGGTGGCGGTGCCGGAACAGCACCAGCACGATCGCGGCGCCGAAATGAACCAGACAGAGGGCCTGCAGCGCCGCCGCGTGCGGCGGATTGAGCATGCCGACGGTGACCGACAGGCGCCCCAGGATGAACAGGCCCGCCGTCGACAGGATGCGGTAGAGGTCGAGCAGCCCGGTCACTCGCCAGGCGAGGTCCGACAGCGCGTCGCCTCCGTTCCTGCCCGTGGTGTCCAGCGCGGTACCCATTGGTGGTGAATGTAGCACCGCCGGCCTGCGATCCGGCGTCCGCGAGGGTGGCGAGCGCGATGCCGTTTCGCCACAATATCCGGCTCACCGAACCCAAGGGCGCGCGATGAACCTGCACGAGTACCAATCGAAGAAGTTGTTCGCCGAATACGGCATCCCCGTTCCGGCGGGCGAGGTGGCCGGGACTGCCGAAGAAGCCGTCGCGGCGGCGCGCCGCCTGGGTGGTCCGGTATGGGTGGTCAAGGCCCAGGTGCATGCCGGTGGCCGCGGCAAGGCCGGCGGCGTGAAGGTCGTGAAGGATCTGGATGCCGTCCGGGCCGCCGCCGCCGCCATGCTGGGTACGCGCCTCGCGACGAAGCAGACGGGCCCGGAGGGCCTGCCTGTCAGTCAGGTTTACGTCGAGTCCGGTTCGGCCATCGAGCGCGAGATCTACCTGAGCCTGACGCTGAACCGCGAAAAGGGACGCATCGCCGTCGTCGCATCGGCCGCCGGCGGCATGGACATCGAAGAGGTCGCCGAGCATGAGCCGGAAAAGATCCTCTCCGCCACGATCCACCCGGCGGTCGGCCTTGAGGGCTACCAGGCGCGTGACCTGGCCTTCGGCCTTGGCTTCTCCGGTCCGCAGATCGCCGAGTTCGGCAAGATCCTGAAGGCCCTCTACAAGCTCTACATCGACAACGATGCGAGCCTCGTCGAGGTCAATCCGCTCATCGTCACGAAGGATGGCAAGCTCGTCGCCCTGGACGCCAAGATCGGCATCGATCCGAACGCGGTCTTCCGCCACGCCGACCTTGCAGCCCTGCGCGACGAGTCGCAGGAAGACCCCATGGAGGCCCGCGCGGCGAAGCACGACCTCAACTACGTCTCCCTCGATGGCGACATCGCCTGCATGGTGAACGGCGCCGGCCTCGCGATGGCCACCATGGATGTCATCAAGCTGCACGGCGGCAAGCCGGCGAACTTCCTCGACGTCGGTGGCGGCGCGACGCCGGAGCGCGTGACGGCGGCCTTCGAGCTGATCCTGTCCAACCCGAACGTGCGCGCGATCCTCGTGAACATCTTCGGTGGCATCGTCCGTTGCGACGTCATTGCCGAAGGCGTGATGACCGCCGTGAAGAACGTCGGCGTCAAGGTCCCCGTTGTCGTGCGCCTCGAAGGCACGAACGCGAGCCAGGCGCGCGAGATGCTCAAGCAGAGCGGCCTTGCGGTCCTGCCTGCCGAGGGCCTGACCGACGCCGCCAAGAAAGTCGTCGCCGCTGCCGCCAAGTAAGGACGGATCGAACCCATGAGCATTCTCGTCAACAAGCGCACCAAGATCATCGTCCAGGGCTTCACGGGCAAGCAGGGCAGCTTCCACGCGCAGCAGTGCATCGCCTATGGCACGCGCATCGTGGGCGGCGTCACGCCGGGCCGCGGCGGTACCACGCACCTCGACCTGCCGGTGTTCGACACCGTGCGCGACGCCGTGAAGGCCACCGGCGCGACCTGCAGCATGATCTACGTGCCGGCGCCGTTCGCCGCGGACGCGATCCTCGAAGCGGCCGATGCCGGCATCGAGCTGGTCGTCTGCATCACCGAGGGCATCCCGGTGAACGACATGATCCGCGTGAAGACGGCGCTGGCCGGCACGGGCACCCGCCTCATCGGGCCGAACTGCCCGGGCATCATCACGCCGGACGAATGCAAGATCGGCATCATGCCGGGCTTCATCCACAAGAAGGGCCGCATCGGCATCGTGTCGCGGTCCGGCACGCTGACCTATGAAACCGTGCATCAGACCACGCAGAACGGCCTCGGCCAGAGCACCTGCGTGGGCATCGGTGGCGATCCGGTGCGTGGCATGAATTTCATCGACGTGATCGAGCTCTTCGAGCGCGACCCGCAGACCGAAGGCATCATCATGGTCGGCGAGATCGGCGGCAGCGATGAAGAGGCCGCTGCGGCCCACATCGCCAAGTTCGTCACCAAGCCGGTCGTGGCCTATATCGCCGGCGTGACGGCACCTCCGGGCAAACGCATGGGCCATGCCGGTGCCGTCGTCGCTGGTGGCAAAGGCACGGCCGCCGACAAGTACAAGGCGCTGGAGGCGGCCGGTGTGCGTACCGTTCAGTCGCCCGCCGAACTCGGTGCCGCGATGGCGGACCTGCTGAAGCGTCGGGCGGCCAAGCGCGCGAAGGCCGAGGCCATCGCGCCGCGCAAGCCGGCCAGGAAGAAGCCAGGCAAGTCCAAGCCTGCAGCCAAGCCTGCAGCCAAGCCTGCGGCCAAGAAGGCTGCCAGGAAGGTGGCGAAGAAATCTTCCATCAAGGTCGGCAGGAAGGTTGCCAAGAAGAAGGTCGTCGCGAAGAAGGCCGTGAAGAAGGCGCCGGTCCGCAAGCCGACGCGCAAGCCGGCGAAGAAGAAGTGACCTGCGAGGCGTGAGCGCCGGCGTCCTCAAGGTCGCGCTCGCCCAGCTGAACCTGCTGGTCGGGGACGTGCAGGGCAACCTGGGCCGCGTGCTCGCCGAAGGTCGGCGCGCCGCGGCCGACGGCGTCGACCTCGTGGTGTTCCCTGAGCTCACGCTGTCCGGCTATCCGCCCGAGGACCTGCTCTTCCATCGTGGCCTGCGGTCCCAGCTCGAGGAGGCGCTGGCAACGCTGGATGACGTCGTCCATTCGGGTGCCGAAACGGAGCCGTCGTTGCCGGCGCTTGTCGTCGGCTATCCGGAGTACGAGGGCGACGGCCATGCCGCGCGGATCTACAACGCCGCGAAATTGCTGCGTCGTGACGGCCCGCCCGCCAACCACCGCAAGCGATGCCTGCCCAACTACCGGGTTTTCGACGAGAAGCGTTATTTCTCCCCTGGCGAAGGCGCCACGGTGTTCACGCTGAAGGGCTTCCGCGTCGGCCTGCTGGTCTGCGAGGACATCTGGGAGCCCGAGCCCGCCCGGGCGGCCCTCGATGCCGGCGCGGAGCTGCTTCTGGTCCTCAATGCCTCGCCTTACGAGCAGCGCAAGCAACGCGAGCGCGAGCGGGTGTTGCGCGAGCGGGTGCTGGAGGTCGGATTGCCGATCGCCTACGTCAATCTCGTTGGCGGGCAGGATGAGTTGGTGTTCGACGGGCGCTCCTTCGTGCTCGACCACGATGGTCGCTTGGTCCTGCGCGCGCGCGCGTTCGACGAGGATTCCTGCTGTGTGGACTTCTTCCGGGATGCCGCGGGTCGGGTCGTGGCACGGGCGGTCGGTGCCGATCCCGTCGCGCCTGAATTGCAGCCGGAGGAAAGCGTATATCGCGCGTTGGTGCTCGGTGTCCGCGACTATGTCGGCAAGCACCGTTTTCCAGGCGTCGTCATGGGCCTGTCCGGTGGCGTGGATTCGGCGCTGACGCTGGCCATCGCCGTTGACGCCCTGGGCGCCGACCGCGTGCAGGTGGTGATGATGCCCTCGCGCTACACATCGCAGATGAGCATCGACGACGCCGAAGCGCAGGCGCGCACGCTGGGCGTGCAGTATGGGTCGATACCCATCGAACACATGTTCGCGGCGACGCTGGAGTCCTTGGCCGGCCAGTTCGCGGGTAGGGCGCCGGACACGACCGAAGAGAACATCCAGGCGCGCATCCGTGGCTTGCTGCTCATGGCGATCTCGAACAAGACCGGCCGCATGCTGCTGACCACGGGCAACAAGAGCGAGATGGCTGTCGGTTACGCCACGCTCTATGGTGACATGAACGGTGGTTTCGCCCCGATCAAGGATTGCAGCAAGCTGCTGGTCTATCGCCTTGCCCGATACCGCAACGTCGTCGCGAACCTGGCTGGCGGCAGCGATGCCATCCCCGCCCGGGTGATCGAGCGCGAGCCGACCGCCGAGCTGCGTCCCGACCAGAAAGACACTGATTCGCTCCCGCCCTATGAAGTGCTCGATGCCATACTCGAGGCCTTCATCGAGGAAGACCTCTCGGTCGACGAGATCGTGGCGAGGGGGTTTGATCGTGCCGTGGTGGGCAGGGTGCTCGACATGGTCAAGCGCAACGAGTACAAGCGCCGCCAGTCGCCGCCCGGCATCCGCGTCAGCCGCCGCGCCTTCGGTCGCGACTGGCGCTATCCGATCACCAACGGCTATCGTCGCTGAGCGTCAGCTCCGGCGGCGGTCCCAGAGCTTCCACCAGGGCTTCTTGCCCAGGTCGGTGATGTCTTCCTCGGGGAAGTTTTCCTTGTAGACCTTCTCGGTGTTCGCGGCGAGCTCGTCGTAACCGAGGCGACGGTACGCGTCGATCATGATGCGCAGGGCTTCGCGGGTCACCGGGGCGCCGTCGTACTGTTCCACGCACTGCTCGGCGCGCCTGGCCGCCGCGACCCACGCGCCGCGTTCGAGGTAGTACTTGGCGATCTGGATCTCGTAGTCCGCCAGCCTGTTGCGCAGGTACACCATCCGGCGCTTGGCATCCGCCGCGTAAGGGCTCTTGGGATAGCGGTCGAGGATGACCTTGAACGCGTCGAAGGACTTGCGCGCCGTCGTCGGCGGGCGCTGCGCGATGTCCACGCCCAGCCATTTTTCGACCTTGTAGGGCGTGCGTTCGAATTCGATGAGCCCCTTCAGGTACCAGGCGTAGTCCACGCGGGGATGTGCCGGGTTTTCGCGGATGAAGGTTTCGGCCGCATCGGTGGCTGATTCCTTTTCCTTGTTCTTGTAGTAGGCGTAGATGATGTCGAGCCGCGCCTGGCGGGCCTGGTCGGTGAACGGGTAACGGGCGTTGAGGGCCTCATACAGGCGGATGGAATCCGCGTAGTCACCCGATTTCAGCGATTTGCCCGCGCGTTCGTAGAGCGTGTCCGGCGACAGCCGGGACAACCTCGCGGAATCCTTCGTGCAGGCCGTGAGCAGGCCCAGTGCCACGGCCGCGAGGGCGGGCAACAGGATCCGCCAGGGGCTCTGGCGCGACGCGTCGGCGGTCCGGATCGGGGTCATCGGGTTGAATCCAGGCTCGTGTGAACGTGAGAGTATAGCGAAAGCGCTACCCGTTACCCCTCAAAGACCTCCGATGTCCACTGAAGTTCGCGAATACCGCCTCGTCATGCCGGAATCGCCGGCCGGGATGCGTCTCGACGCCGCCCTGGCCCTGGCCCTGCCGCAGTATTCCCGTTCGAGGCTTGCCGGCTGGATCAAGGGCGGCGCTGTCGATGTCGATGGCGGACGACCCAAGCCCCGCGACCTCATGTTCGGTGGCGAGGTGGTCGACGTCAGGGCGGAAATACCGGCGGATGATTCGGTCGCGCCCGAAGAGATCCCCCTCGACATCGTCCATGCCGACCGCCACCTGTTCGTGATCAACAAGCCCGTGGGCCTGGTGGTTCACCCTGGAGCCGGCAACCCATCGCACACCCTGCAGAATGCCTTGCTGGCGCAGGACCCGAAGCTGGCCCACGTGCCGCGAGCCGGGATCGTGCACCGCATCGACAAGGACACCAGCGGCCTGCTCGTCGTCGCGCGGACGCTGGAAGCCCACAAGGTGCTTGTCGAGATGCTCCGTGAACATGCGGTACGCCGCGAATACCTGGCGCTGGTCGTGGGGCGAGTCACCGGCGGTGGCACCGTGGACCAGCCTATCGGTCGACACCGTACCGACCGGTTGAAGATGACCGTGCGGGCGGACGGCCGCGACGCCGTGACGCATTACCGCGTGGCGGAGCGCTTCCGCAACCACACGCTCTTGCGCATCCAGCTCGAGACCGGTCGCACCCACCAGATCCGCGTGCACATGGCGCACGTCGGCCACCCGCTCGTCGGCGATCCGACCTACGGTGGCAGGCGCCAGCTCACCGCCGGCGAGGATCCGGTCGCGCGCGCCGCGCTCCAGGCCTTCCGGCGGCAGGCGCTCCACGCCGCCCGCCTGCAGTTCGATCATCCGGTGACGGGGAAGACGGTGGACGTCGAGGCGCCCCTGCCTGAAGACCTCGCGCAATTGCTGGCAGTGCTGCGGACGGCGGCCACTGGATCCTGATGGGCGGTCCGCTGTTTCTCCGGCCGGATTGGGTCGCACCGATCCGGGTTCGTGCGCTCTGCACGCTGAGGGGTGGTGGCGTGAGTGCGCCGCCCTTCGATTCCCTCAACTTCGGGCAACGGGTGGGCGATGCCCCGGAAGCCCTGGCCTTGAATCTCGGTCGGCTGACTGCCGCAGCCGCTCTGCCCGCCGAGCCGGCGTGGTTGTTGCAGGTCCATGGGCGCGTGGTCGCGGACCTGGATCGTCCGGGCGGCCGTGAGGCCGATGCGGCAGTGACCCGCATGCCGGGGCGCGTTTGTGCAATACAGACGGCGGATTGCCTGCCGGTGCTCTTTTGTGCTGCCGACGGCAGTGCCGTGGCCGCTGCACACGCCGGCTGGCGGGGCCTGGCCGCAGGGGTGCTGGGCGCCACGGTCCAGGCGCTGGCCGCTGCTGCGCCCGGTGTCGACCTGCTCGCCTGGATGGGGCCCGCCATCGGGCCTGCGCACTTCGAGGTCGGCGAGGAGGTGCGCGAAGCCTTTCTGGACATCGATCCGGCGTCGTCCCCGGCCTTCGTCGGCAACGAGCGTGGGCGGTGGCAGTGCGACCTGTATGGCCTCGCCCGACGGGCGCTGGTTCGCGCCGGCGTCGTATCAGTCACTGGGGGCGGGTTCTGTACCGTTGCCGAGCAGGGCCGTTTTTTCTCCTACCGGCGGGATGGCGGGCGCACGGGCCGGATGGCGAGCCTGATCTGGCTCGAGCCTGCCCCCTGATACACTGCTCCCCTTGAACACGCTCAGCTGGATCGTCCTGTTCACCCTCCTGGGTGGCCTCTTCAGTGCGCTCGTTGCCAGCAGCTTCCTGCTGCTGGGCGAGTCCGTGCGTGCCCGCGCCCTGCCGTTCCTGGTGGCGTTCGCGACAGGAGCCTTGCTGGGGGCGGCCCTGTTGGGCTTGCTGCCCGAGGCCGTCGAGCACGCCGGGGAGGGCGGCGTGGGGCGCGTGGGTGCCGCGCTGCTGGCCGGCATCGCCCTGTTCTTCGTTCTCGAGAAGCTCGTGCTATGGCGTCACTGCCACGAGGACCATTGCGAGACCCACGTGCCGGATGCCGGTCACCGGGACCATGCCTCGGCGGTCATGATGCTGGTCGGCGATGGTGTCCACAACGCGCTGGACGGCGTGCTGATCGCCGCTGCGTTCCTCACCGACGTCAACCTCGGGATCATGGCCGGCATCGCCGTGATGACCCACGAGATTCCCAGCGAGGTGGGCAATTTCGCCGTGCTCCTGCATGGCGGGATGAGTCGTGCGCGGGCGCTGCTCTACAACCTGGGGACCAGCCTTGCGTCCATCGTCGGTGGCCTGGTCGGCTATTTCGCCCTCTCCCATGCGCTTGCCGTGCTGCCATATGCCTTGGGCGTGGCAGCGGCCAGCCTCCTGTACGTGGCCGTCGCGGACCTGATCCCGGGCCTGCATCGCCGCGTCGATCCGCGGGCCAGTTTCTGGCAGGTCGTGCTGATGGCGACCGGCGTGGCGGTGATCCATGCCGTGGAGCAGTTGTTCCGCCACTGACGGGCAAGTGCGCATTGCGGGAAACCCGCTATTGAACCCGGCCGGGACGTCCCCAAGATGTCCCCATGCGCAACGACAAACTCACCAGCAGATTCCAGAACGCCCTGGCCGACGCCCAGTCGCTCGCCGTGGGTCGCGACAACCAGATGATCGAGCCGGGGCACCTGTTTGCCGCCCTGCTCGACCAGCAGGGCGGCACGCTGCGCCCGCTGCTCGCCAAGTCGGGCGTGAACGTGGCCAAGCTGCGTGCCGACCTCACGGCCTTGCTCGATCGCCTGCCGAAGGTGGAGGGCGCTCCGGGCGAGGTGCATGTGTCGCAGGACCTGCTGCGGCTGCTCAACGTGACCGACAAGCTCGCGCAGCAGCGCGGCGACCAATACATCTCCAGCGAGCTGTTCGCGCTCGCCGCCGTCGAGGACAAGGGCGAGCTGGGCAAGCTGCTCAAGGCCGCTGCTGCCACCAGGGCGAAGCTCGAGACGGCGATCGACGAGGTCCGGGGCGGCGAAGCCGTCAATGACCCGAACGCCGAGGAGAGCCGCGAGGCCTTGTCGAAGTACACCATCGACCTGACCGAGCGCGCCGCCGCCGGCAAGCTCGATCCGGTCATCGGCCGTGACGACGAGATCCGTCGCACCGTGCAGGTGCTGCAGCGTCGCACCAAGAACAATCCGGTGCTGATCGGAGAACCCGGCGTCGGAAAGACCGCCATCGTCGAAGGCCTCGCGCAGCGCATCGTCAACGGCGAAGTGCCGGAGGGGCTGCGCAACAAGAAGATCCTGGCGCTCGACATGGGTGCGCTGATCGCGGGCGCGAAGTTCCGTGGTGAATTCGAGGAACGGCTGAAGGCAGTGCTCAAGGATCTTTCGAAGCAGGAAGGCCAGGTCATCCTCTTCATCGACGAGCTGCACACCATGGTCGGCGCCGGCAAGGCCGAGGGTGCCATGGATGCCGGCAACATGCTGAAGCCGGCGCTTGCGCGCGGCGAACTGCATTGCGTCGGTGCGACGACGCTCGACGAATACCGCAAATACATCGAGAAGGATGCGGCGCTGGAGCGCCGTTTCCAGAAGGTGCTGGTCGACGAGCCCTCGGTCGAGGACACGATCGCCATCCTGCGCGGACTCAAGGAGCGCTATGAGGTCCACCACGGCATCGAGATCACCGATCCGGCGATCGTTGCGGCCGCGCAGCTTTCGCATCGCTACATCGCGGACCGGCAGTTGCCGGACAAGGCCATCGATCTCATCGATGAGGCTGGTGCCCGGATCCGCATGGAGATCGATTCGAAGCCCGAGTCGATGGACAAGCTGGAGCGTCGCATCATCCAGCTGCGCATCGAACAGGTCGCGCTGAAGAAGGAGGACGACGAGGCATCCAGGAAGCGCCTCGCGGCGCTCGAGGAAGTGCTGCGCGGCCTGGAAAAGGAATACGCGGACCTCGAGGAGATCTGGAAGGCCGAGAAAGCCCAGCTGCAGGGGGCGGCGTCCTTCAAGGAGGAGCTCGAGAAGCTGAGGGTCGAGCTGGAAGCCGCGCGTCGCGCGAACGACCTCGCGAAGATGGCCGAGCTCCAGTACGGCAAGATCCCGGAAGTGGAAAAGCAGCTGCAGCAGGCGCAGGCCGCCGAGCAGAAGGAAACCACCCTCGTGCGCAACAGCGTCACGGAGGAAGAGATCGCCGAGGTCGTGTCGAAGTGGACGGGGATCCCTGTCGCGAAGATGCTGGAGGGCGAGAAGGACAAGCTGCTGCGCATGGAAGAGGCGCTGGGCAAGCGCGTCGTGGGGCAGACAGAGGCCCTGCAGATCGTGTCGAACGCGATCCGTCGCTCGCGTGCCGGTCTGTCCGATCCGCGCCGCCCGAACGGATCCTTCCTGTTCCTGGGCCCCACGGGCGTCGGCAAGACCGAGCTCTGCAAGGCACTGGCCGAGTTCCTCTTCGACAGCGAGGACGCGATCGTTCGCGTCGACATGTCGGAATTCATGGAGCAGCACTCGGTCGCGCGCCTCATCGGTGCGCCCCCGGGCTACGTCGGTTACGAAGAGGGCGGTTACCTCACGGAAGCCGTGCGCCGGAAGCCCTATTCGGTCGTGCTGCTCGACGAGGTCGAAAAGGCCCACAAGGACGTCTTCAACGTGCTGCTGCAGGTGCTGGATGACGGCCGCCTGACGGATGGCCAGGGCCGCACCGTGGACTTCCGCAACACCGTGATCATCATGACCTCGAACCTGGGTTCGGATGTCATCCAGCAGCTCGCCGGCGAGCGCAAGTACGACAAGATGCGCGCCAAGGTCATGGACCGGGTGCAGGAGCACTTCCGGCCCGAGTTCATCAACCGCATCGATGACATCATCGTGTTCCATCCCCTGGGCGCGGAACAGATCCGCGTGATCGTCGATATCCAGCTTGCCGGCCTGCGCCAACGTTTGGCCGACCGCGACCTGACGCTGGACCTGACCGAGGACGCGCGCGACCTTCTGGGCGAAGCGGGCTTCGATCCGGTGTATGGCGCCCGGCCGCTCAAGCGGGCAATCCAGCAGCAGGTGGAGAATCCGCTGGCGGAGCGCATCCTGCGTGGCGACTTCCTGCCCGGCGACGCCGTGTCGGTGGACTGGCGCGGAGGGCAGCTGGTGTTCGAGAAAGCGCGCCGCTGAGGCATAATCCGCGGCATGCCGTTCTACGAATACCAGTGCCAGGCCTGCGGTGCGCAGACCGAGGTCCTGCAGAAGATTTCCGACGCACCGCTGAAGAAATGCCCCGAGTGCGGCAAATCCCGGCTGGTGAAGCTGGTTTCGGCGCCGGTATTCCGCCTCAAGGGTGGCGGCTGGTACGAAACGGACTTCAAGACCGATTCCGACAAGAAGCGCAATCTGGCCGGGGCGGACAAGGACACCTCCTCGTCATCGGACGGTGATTCGAAGCCCAAGGCATCCAAGGCCGTCAAGGAAGCGGCTGCCAAGCCTGCGCCGGCCAAGGCCAAGTCCAAGGCCAAGGCGGCGGCCCGCAAGAAAGCCAAGGCCCGCAAGTGAAGGCGCGGTTCGTCAGGGGGCTTCGTCGCTACCTGATGGCGGGACTGCTGGTATGGGTGCCCCTGTTCGTCACCTATCTGGCGTTCCGTTTCGTGCTCGACCTCATGGATCGCCTGCTGCCGTTGCTGCCGGCGCGTTACCAGCCGGACGTGCTGCTCGGGTTCCATCTGCCCGGTTTCGGGGCGATCGTGGCGCTGGTGGTCCTGCTGCTGACCGGCCTGCTGGTGGCCAACCTCATCGGTCGCACCCTGGTGGGCTGGTGGGAGGAGTTCCTCAACCGCATTCCGCTGGTGCGCTCGATCTATTCCGGCGTCAAGGGCTTCACCGAGACCCTGGTGTCGGATTCGGGCGGATCCTTCCGGCAGGTCGTGCTCGTCGAGTATCCCCGCAAGGGCATCTGGAGCATCGCCTTCGTCACTGCCAGCGATCTCGCGGAGATCGACCGCAAGACGGGCAAGGCTCAGCTCTGCCTCTTCGTCCCGACGACGCCCAATCCGACTTCCGGATTCATTTTCCTGGCGGCTGCCGACGAGGTCATCGAGCTGGACATCAGCATCGACGAGGCCATGAAGATGATCGTGACGCTGGGCATGGTCGTTCCGCCGACCATGCGTCCCCAGAGCGGCGATCGCGCAGCCTGACCGGGCTTGTGGGGCGCCTTGGTTGCGCCGGCAGGGGCGGCTCCGTAACATCCCGCGGTTCACTTTCCAGCGGTTTTTCCCATGCGCAGCCATTATTGCGGCCAGGTCAACGAGTCCCTCATCGGTCAGGAAGTCACGGTCGCGGGCTGGGTCAACCGCCGGCGCGACCACGGCGGCGTGATCTTCGTCGACCTGCGTGACCGGGAGGGTCTGGTCCAGGTCGTTTTCGATCCGGACGACCAGCAGCTTTTTGCCGACGCGGAACGCCTGCGCAACGAGTACGTGATCGCGGTGCAGGGCTTGGTCCGGGCGCGGCCCACGGGCACTGCCAACGCCAACATCGCTTCCGGCCAGGTCGAGATGCTTGCCCGCAAGCTCACGGTGCTCAACCGTTCGGAGCCACTGCCTTTCCAGCTGGACGAGCAGGTCAGCGAGGAAGTCCGCCTGCGCTACCGTTACCTCGACCTGCGCCGCGAGGAAATGAACCAGCGCCTGCGCCTGCGACACCGCGTTACCAGCGCCATGCGGCGCTACATGGATGACAACGGCTTCCTCGACATCGAGACGCCGATGCTCACCAAGGCGACGCCTGAAGGCGCGCGTGACTATCTGGTGCCCTCGCGCACCCACCATGGCAAGTTCTTCGCGCTGCCGCAGTCGCCGCAGATCTTCAAGCAGCTGTTGATGGTCTCGGGCTTCGACCGCTACTACCAGATCGTCCGCTGCTTCCGCGACGAGGACCTGCGCGCCGATCGCCAGCCGGAATTCACCCAGCTCGATATCGAGACGTCCTTCCTGTCGCAGGACGAGATCATGGGGCTCATGGAAGGGCTCATCCGCGACATCTTCGCGAGAGTCCTCGAGATCGCGCTGCCGGATCCGTTCCCGCGCATGTCCTACGCCGAGGCGATGCGCCGCTATGGATCCGACAAGCCGGACCTGCGTGTGCCGCTGGAACTCGTCGACGTCGCTGACCTCGTCGCCGGCTGCGATTTCAAGGTGTTCTCGGCGCCGGCCGCGAGCCCGACGGGTCGCGTCGCCGCGCTGCGCGCCCCGGGCGGCGCGGCGCTGTCGCGCAAGGAGATCGACGACTACACCGCCTATGTAGGCCGTTACGGCGCCAAGGGCCTCGCCTACATCAAGGTCAACGAGAAGGCGAAGGGTCGCGATGGCCTCCAGTCGCCCATCACCAAGTTCCTCAGCGACGACGCGTTGGCCGGCATCCTCGAGCGCACCGGCGCGCAGGACAACGACCTGATCTTCTTCGGCGCCGATTCGGCCAAGGTGGTCAGCGACGCCCTTGGCGCGCTGCGACTCAAGCTTGGCCAGGACCTCAAGCTCGTCGAGCAGGGCTGGCGACCGCTGTGGGTCATCGACTTCCCGATGTTCGAGTGGGATGGCGACGAGAAGCGCTGGGTCGCCATGCACCACCCGTTCACCGCCCCCAAGGTCGAGGATGCCTCGGCGCTTGCGGCCGATCCCGGCAGCGCGGTCGCCAAGGCCTACGACATGGTGCTGAACGGCTCGGAAGTCGGCGGCGGCTCCGTCCGCATCCACCGCGAGGACATGCAGTCAGCCGTCTTCACACTGCTGGGCATCGACGAAGCCGAAGCACGACTGAAGTTCGGTTTCCTGCTGGATGCCCTCAAGTACGGCGCGCCGCCGCACGGTGGTCTGGCCTTCGGCCTGGACCGTCTGGTGATGCTGATGTGCGGTGCGGAGAGCATCCGCGATGTCATCGCCTTCCCGAAGACGCAGACCGCGGCCTGCCCGATGACGGATGCCCCGACCGAGGTGGCGGAGCGTCAGTTGAAGGAATTGAACATCCGCATCCGGCAGGCGCCGGCGGCGGGTTGACCCGACGCCCGCCACCGGAGTGCTCCCCGGCGGCGGGCTTCCACGTCAGGCGGCCGGCGTGGCTTCCTGGCGGGCGCGGCGGTCGAGCAGTTCGTCGATGCGCGACAGCGACTGCAGGTGCGCGTAGCAGGCGGCCAGCCAGCCCTTGCGGTGCCAGTCGATCAGCGTCTTGCCGTCGAGGTCCGTCAGCTTCTGCGCATCGATCAGCTGGAAGCCTTCGACTGCGTACTTCTTGTCGCCCGGCAGCGTGAAGTCCAGCCGGCGATCGACCAGCAGGCCCTTGTCGCGCAGTGCCTTCATGAATTCCTGCGTGGCCTGCGCATCCGACGTGTAGGCGCTGCAGAACTGCAGTGCGTCCTTCGTCAGCTGGCTCGGCTCGTCGCCGTCGAACAGCGCAGTGCCTTCCGTGGAGCCTTCTTCCTTGACCCAGCGCGGGGACGCCGCGTCGACGCCCAGGGCCAGGTCTTCCGGGTTCGGGCCCGGCTTCATGCCGATCAGGATGAAGGGGTGGCGGCGGACGTAGGCGGGGATGTACACGCGCCCTTCCCAGTGCTCGCCCGTGACGAACAGGTTGCCGGTGTCGATGCCGGTCATCGCAAGCGGGCCGCCTTCTTCGCCGGCAGCGAACAGAACCGGGTAATTGCGCGCGGCATCGATGATCTCGCCGATGACGACCGGTACGCCGAGCGAATCCTTCGTGAAGGCGACGTTGCCGTCCTTCAGGCGCCAGTGGCGGTGCGCTTCGAGGGTCACGGGCTGCGGGTCGGTGTAGTACAGGGCGGTTCCGGTCGTCTGGGATTCGGCCATCGTCTTGGATCCTGAAAAAACGGGTCTGGGGGCGCACTTTACGCCAACCGGGGCACCGCTGTCGCGGAGGGGATCCCCTCCCCGGGGCGGCCTCGGCTGGGGTTTAATCCCCGTCATAGAGCAAGGGGGATCGTTCCATGTCATCGAGCCGATTCGCCAGCACCGTGCTGGCCCTCATGTCCGCGGTCGTCGCCGCTCCGCCCGCGGGTGCCCAGAACGCGACGCCCGGTGCCCAATGGCTGAGCTACAACAACCGGCTCGACGGCCAGCGTTATTCGCCCCTCAAGGAAATCACTCCGGCGAATGCGAAGCGACTGGGCGAGGTCTGCCGCGTGCAGATCGATGGGCCGACGTCCTTCCATTCCGGGCTGATCGTCGTGGATGGCGTCATCTACACCGGTACCGGTTCCGAGACGGTCGCAGTCGATGCGACGAATTGCCAGCTGCGCTGGCGCTACAGCTACACGCCGGACGAGGAGCGCTCCTCACCGTCCACGCGCGGAGTCGCGGTCGATGGCGGAAGGGTGTTCCGGGGCACTGGAGACGGGCGGCTCATCGCGCTCGACGCCGCGACGGGCAAATTGCTGTGGAAGACGCCCATCGCCGCGCCCCGCCTGGGTGAGTCGACGGCGGCCGCGCCCCTGGTCTGGGGCGGGGTGGTCTACATGGGCATCGGCGGCAGCGAGCTGGGCGTGCGCGGGCGCGTGATGGCCTTCGATGCGGCCACCGGCAGGGAACTGTGGCGCTTCCATACCATCCCGATGGGCAAGGAGACCGGTGCCGACACCTGGAAGCGTCCGGAGTCCGCGAAGACCGGTGGCGGTGGCGTGTGGGGCGCGATGACGCTCGACGTTGCAACCGGCGAGCTCTTCGTGCCCGTGGGCAACCCGTGGCCGGATATCGACAAGGCCTACCGTCCCGGCGCCAACCTGTTCACTGATTCCATCGTCGTGCTGGATGCCCGCACGGGCGGGTTGAAGTGGTGGTTCCAGGTTTCGCCCGAGGACTGGATGGATCTCGACATGGTCGCGCCACCGGTGCTCTATCGGGGCAAGGGCGCGAGGGATTACCTGGTTTTCGCCGGCAAGGATGGTCATGTCACCGGTGTGGACCGCGACACACACCGCATGCTGTTCCGTACGCCGGTGACGACGGTCGAGAAGGCGGCGCCCATGCCGACGAAGGAGGGCATGAAGATGTGCCCGGGCTATGCAGGGGGCGTGGAATGGAACGGTCCTGCGCTGGACCGGCGCAACAACCTCCTGATCACCGGTGCCGTGGACGCCTGTTTCATCGTGAAGCTGGGCAAGACCGAATACGGTGCCAACGCGGTGAGCTTCGGTGGCAGCGTCGAGCAGGTTGGTGACACCACGGGCTGGGTTACGGCGATCGATGCCGAGACCGGCATCGTCAAATGGAAGTACCACGCGGAAAAGCCGGTGGTGGCCGGCGTCACGCCGACGGCGGGCGGCGTGACTTTCACCGGTGACCTGGCGGGCAACCTGCTGGTCTTCGACAGCGCTTCGGGCGAGCTCGTGAATACGCTGCAGACCGGTGGTTCTTTGGCTGGCGGCGTGGTGACCTACGAGGCGGGTGGTCGCCAGTATCTGGCGTTT
>JBDLPS010000091.1:0-3274 GCA_039800965.1 Pseudomonadota bacterium
GGCCGCGCTGGCGGACGACCGGCGGTGGTGCCTCCAGCGTGCCCGCTAGGGCCGTTTTTCTGGCCGCCAGACGTGCTTCCGCCTCGTCCCGGGACATCACCCCCAACTGCACGAGGGGCCTGTTAGAGAGCCTCTGGCAGCGATCCACGGTCTCGTCGAGACGCGGGTCCTTGGTGGCGACGTAGCGCAGGATCAACTCCCAGCGCTGGTCGCTGCAGGCAAACACGCTCGACCCCCACGCGAAGATCACAGGCGTCTGGCCTTCCGGCTTAACCGCCATTCTTGCGGTCCTCCAGTTCGCGGCGGCCAACGGCGGCCAGCATGATCTTGATTGCCGCCTTCAACGACTCGATCTCGGTGTCCTGCTCGGCCAGCCGCTCCTTGAGTCGTCGCATGTCGGCCTGCAAGTTGCTGATCTCAAAAGCTACGTCCTTCATGCGTTGTCCTTTCCTGCCAGTCCGCAGTAGCCGAGCCGCTGGTCGCTGGGCTTGTTGCCCAGCTTCTCGTGCAGTTCGCTGCCGTCGGCTTGGTAGTAGTAGATCATGCCCTCGTCGTTTACCCAGCAGCGCCAGCGCCACGCCATGCACGCGGAGGCGATGCAGTACGCATTGCCGAAACTGGTCTTGGTGCAGCAGCGCTTGTCGGTGGCTTCGATCTCGGTCATCAACATTGTCGGGTTCCTTTCCTAGTTCACGATTACCGGCAGACCAGCAGGACGCTGTCCTTTTGATGGCCAGCTACTATGTCGGATTATTTTACCGGGCATCGCCAAGAACGGCGAACACCTTGTCGCCGTTGCCGACGACCCACACATCGCTGGCGCGCTCCGAGAGGCGCAGGCGGACGACGCCCATGGTGTTGCGGCCGATGTTGGCGATCTCGGCGGAACGCATCGCGTCGCCGTCCTCGCTCGGGCGCAGCACGGTGTCGCCGGGGCGGAGGTAGTGGGCTTCGATCTTGATGAAATTGGCCATGGTGAAGTTCCTTTTAGGTTGGTGTCGGTCCCTGCCGACCCCTTTCTTTTACTCGAAGAGAGGGGCCGGGTCAAATACTTTGTCGAATTATTTTGCGGCAGCCAGAGCGGCGCGGCCAGCGTCGGTGATCTGGTAGGTGGTCTCGCCGCCGATGTCCGAACCCATGCGGTGGCACAGCGGGTGGCGGGTGCTGACGTAGGGCTGCACGATCACGAGGTAGCCCGCCTCGCGCAGGGCGCGGCCAGCGGCCGACTTGCGCGTGCCGTAGGCACCGTTGCGGCGGCTGGTGATGTAGCCCGAGATGACACAGACGAGGCCGCGCGAGTGACGGACGGCGTCGGTCAGCAGTTCGATCTGGGTCTTGTTCAGCTTGGCCATCGTCTACCTCTTTGGGTTGGTGCCGGGTGCGTCCGACCCCTCTCTTCTACAGGAATGCCCGGGGTCGGTCAACTACTGTGTCGATTATTTTTTGAGTTATTTTTTAGTGGTTCCAAAGGGTAACCACACCAGATGTTGTATTGTCGATTTCCCTGTTGCGTTTGAATCAATTTCGGCTCTATCGTGCGCCCCCTGTTTTTCGAGGAGAGCGATGACTGCGCACACGATCCGCCGGAAGGCGGCGAAGGGGAGCCGGGTCAACGGACCCAAGCGGCGAGAGTACGACCCGCGCATCGTGGCGTCGCTGCCCGACGAGGATTTCAAGGTGCTGGCTTGGTGGGCCGCAAAGCACCGGAGGCCCGTAGCCGAAGAGATCAGGCGCGCGGTTTGGGCCTACATCCACTGCATCCGCGCCGATTACCGAGGAGAGACTGCATGACCGTCACATCGAGCATCGAAGTTATCACGCCGGAAAAGGCGCAGGGCTGGCTTGAAGCCAACACGTTCGTGAACCGCCGCGTCAGGGACACGCACGTCAAGATGATCGCCAACGAGATACGCGAGGGCCGCTGGAAGCTGAACGGCGAAGCCATCGTGTTCGACCCGCAGGGCAACCTGCTCGACGGCCAGCACAGGCTCTGGGCGATCATCGAGGCGAACCGGGCCGTATCGTCGGTCGTCGTCCGCAACATCACGCCGGACGCCTTCGCGACGCTCGACAGCGGCGTCAAGCGTTCGGCCGGTGACGTGCTGGCCGCGTCCGGCGTCAAGAACGGCATGTCCACCGCCGCCGCCATCAAGCTGGTTCACTTCGTGATGTCGAACGACCACAACATCCTGAACAAGCTGTCAAACGCCGAGACGCTGGCGCTGATGGGCAGGTACCCCGGCGTCGAGGAAGCCGCGACGTTCGTGTGCAACACGAAGCAGGTACGCCTCATCATGGCAGGCGCACCGCTGGCCGCCACGCTGTACTTCGCGCTGCAGGTGGATCGCGACAAGGCGCTGGATTTCCTGAGTGGCCTGTCGTCGGGCGAGGGCCTGCTTCGCGGCGACCCGCGTCTGACCTGCCGCACCTACTTCCTGACGCGGCGCGGCACGCACCGCATCAAGAACTACATCCAGTTGGCGCTGCTCATCAAGACGTGGAACGCGTTCCTGCAGGACCGTGAACTGCACGTCCTGAAGTTCGGTGCCGCCGAGCCTTACCCCATCCCGATGGGCATCGTTCCGCACCGTCGGAGGGCGGCGTGATCCCGTACTGGACGGTGTTGATGGAGTGGCGTTCCCGGGATGGCCGCGATCACGGCGTGTCGTCTCTGGCCGACAGCTACCACCAAGCGGAGTTGCAGGCAGAGATGTTTCGGCGGCAGGCTGACTGGACGAAGCATGTGCGCACGACCATCGAGGGGCCGTTTTACCGGAACGGGTTCCAGTGAAGTTCACGAGGTGGTCATCGCAATACGACAGGCAGGGCGAACTGTTCGACCTGCCTTGGGAGCGTGTCGCCAAACGACTCGCCATGCACACGCTCGGGACAAAGGACGGCACGGCCATCAGCGTCGCGACGTTCGCAGGCACGCGCTCGACCGACAACCTCGCGGCGCGCACCGGCATCGCGCTCGATGTCGAGACCAACAAGACGACCGGCGAGATTGCACCTGATCCACAGCATGTGCATCAACGACTCGTTGCGCGTGGTCTTGCTGGCGTCGTCTGGACGACGTACAGCCACACGCCCGGCGAGCCGCGCTACCGCGTCGTCGTTCCCTTCGACCAGCCGCTCGCGCTCGACAGCGTCACGTTCATGTTCGACAACTGGTTCTCTCCCGTGCTGGCCCGCGCGCTCGACATCGAGGGCGTGTGCGACCGCACCAAGTTCGGCGCGGCGTCGATCTTCTACCTGCCGCGCGTCGCCAACG
>JBDLPS010000092.1:0-3317 GCA_039800965.1 Pseudomonadota bacterium
TCGACGGCGTCGACCAGCAGCAGCACGCCGTCGACCATCGACAGCACGCGCTCGACCTCGCCGCCGAAGTCGGCGTGGCCCGGGGTGTCGACGATGTTGATGCGGGTGCCACCGTATTCGATCGCGCAGTTCTTCGCGAGGATCGTGATGCCACGTTCCTTTTCGATGGCGTTGGAGTCCATGATCCGCTCGCCGAGCTTCTCGTGGGCGGCGAAGGTGCCGGACTGCTTCAGCAGGCAGTCGACGAGCGTCGTCTTGCCGTGGTCGACGTGGGCGATGATGGCGATGTTGCGGATCGGCTGGGTCATGGGGCGTACGGCGCGCTCGGCGCCTTCCGGAGGCGGGAAAAAGGGCGCCGAGGGTAGCAGTTTCCGGGCTAGACTGCCCGCCGCCGTGCAGAATCCCGTGAACTTCCCGTCCGACCAGGCCGATCCCGCCCCGGGCATGCGGGGCTGAACGCATGCGTCGCCCGCCACCGCTCGCGCCGCCGCAGCCGCCGGAATTCCGGCAGCTCCTGCGCGAGTTCCTGTCCGTCTTCCGCTACAGCCGCCTCGCGCTGCGCCTCGTGCGCGAGACCAATCCGCGCCTTGCCGCCGCGCTCGGACTGCTGACCATCGCCGCCGGATCGCTGCCGGCGCTGATCGCCTGGATCGGCGCGCGCATCGTCGACGCCGTGGTGGCCGGCACGGCTTCCGGCCGCGGCGATGCGGGTCCCGTGCTGGAGCTTGTGCTGCTGGAGGGTGCGGTCATCGCGCTGCTCGCGCTGGTGACCCGCGGCCTGTCCTTCGCCAATTCGCTGCTGCGTGCGCAGCTCGGCCACCGCGTCAACGTGATGATCCTGGAGAAGGCGCTCACCCTCGAGCTCGCCCACTTCGAGGATTCGGAGTTCTACGACAGGCTCATCCGGGCGCGTCGCGAAGCGTCACTGCGTCCGCTCAGCCTCGTCATGCGCAGCTTCGGCCTGGCGCAGAACATGGTCTCTCTCGCCAGTTGCGGGGTCCTGCTGGCGGCGTATTCGCCCTGGGCGGTCGTGGTGCTGCTGCTTGCCGGCTTGCCGGGATTCGTGGCCGAGACCAAGTTCTCGAGCGATGCCTTCCGGCTGTTCCGCTGGCGCTCCGTCGAAAAACGCATGCAGGACTACCTGGAGTCGGTCATTGCCCGCGATGACCATGCCAAGGAAGTGAAACTCTTCGGACTGGGGCCCCGGCTGCTCGGCCGTTACAAGGCGATATTCGGCCGCCTGTATGCGGAGGACCGACGCCTGGCATTGCGACGCGACGGCTGGGGCTTCGCGCTGGGCCTGCTCGCCACCGGCACGTTGTACGCCGCCTATGCGTGGGTTGCCGTCAGCGCGGTGCACGGCGAGGTGACGATCGGTCAGATGACGATGTACCTGCTGCTCTTCAGGCAGGGGCAGGCGGCCGTGTCGGCCGCCCTGTCTTCGGTCAGCGGCCTCTACGAGGACAACCTCTACCTGTCCACGCTCTACGAGTACCTCGAGACGCCCGTGACGCCGCCGCAGGGCAGCGCCACGCAGGGGCCGGACCCTGCCGACGGCATCCGCTTCGAACACGTGGGGTTCCGCTATCCGGGCGCCACCGAGGACGTGCTGCATGATGTTTCCCTGCACCTGGCGCCCGGCACGAGCCTCGCGCTCGTCGGGGCCAACGGTTCCGGCAAGACGACGCTGATCAAGTTGCTGACCCGGCTTTATCCGCCGACTTCCGGCCGCATCCTGCTGGACGGACTGGACCTGCGCGAATGGGACGAGGTGCGGTTGCGGGAGCGCATCGGCGTCATCTTCCAGGACTTCACGCGCTACCAGATGAAGGTCGGGGAGAACATCGGTGCAGGCGACGAGCGCAGCTTCGAGGACGAAGTGCGTTGGCGCGAGGCTGCCGCGAAGGGCAGGGCGGATGCCTTCATCGACCAGTTGCCGCAGGGCTATGGGACGCAACTGGGCAAGTGGTTCCGGGACGGACGCGAACTTTCCGGCGGGCAGTGGCAGAAGGTCGCGCTGTCACGAGCCTTCATGCGCACGCGCGCGGACGTGCTGGTGCTGGACGAGCCCACCGCCGCGATGGACGCCCAGGCGGAAGCAGAGGTCTTCGAGCACTTCAGGCAACTGGCCCGCGAGCGGATCACGATCCTGATCTCGCACCGGTTCTCGACCGTGCGCATGGCAGACCAGATCGCGGTGATCGACCAGGGTCGGCTGGTCGAGCTCGGTGGGCACGACGCCTTGATGCAGCAGGCCGGTCGCTACGCGCAACTCTTCGCGTTGCAGGCGCGCGGGTACCGCTGATCCTTCCTCAGCCCGGGGCCGAGCCGTTGTGCGCCAGGCGGCGCAGGAAAGCCTTGAACTGGTCGAATTCGGCCGGCGTGAAGCCGCCGAGATGGCTGTTGTAGACACGGCCCAGGTGCAGCGGGATCTGATCCGTCGTCTGGCGACCCAGTTCCGTCAGCGCCAATTCGACCACGCGGCGGTCGGTTTCGCTGCGGCGGCGCGTCAGCAGTCCCTTGGCCTCGAGCCGGTCCAGCATGCGCGTCATGGCGCCGGTGTCGGTGCTCAGGTCTCGCGCGAGGCTCGCCGCGGTGGGATGCCCGCCGCGCGCGATCATCATGAGTGGTGCCCACTGGACGGAGGTCAGGCCGCAGAGGCGCATTTCCGCCTCGGCAGCCCGCGAGAGGCTCGCCAGGGCCTGCCGGAGCAGGTGCCCGATGGAGTCCTCGGCGGTCCAGCCGCTGCCGGAATAGAACGACTCTGCGCTGGTCGCAGTCGGGACTTCTGTGGGGGCGCTCATGGAGATCCTTATTAACTGCCCGGGCAGGCAATGTCCAGAGGGTGGCTAACGAGTCAGCGTATAATCGCGCCCCGGATCCGTCCTCCACCATCGGGAAAATACGCATGCGCCGTCTCCTTTCCCGCCTCTTCGCCCTCTGCCTGCTGGTCGCCCTGCCGGCTTTCGCAGCCGATCTTGCCGCCTACCGCAAACTGCGCCTGGCGACGGTGGAGGTGAGGTTCAAGGAGGGCTGGGCCGAGCAGCACCGCAACGTGAAGCCGGAGGAGGTCGCCAAGCTGCGGGAAGAGCTGTCGCGGCTCGCGCGCGAGGCCTTTGCCCGCGTGATGATCCGGGGCGGGCGTTTCGAAATCGTCGACGCCGGCGGGCCGGGCGTGCTCGAGTTGCACGCGGTGCTGCAGGACTTCGACCTCTACGCACCGGAGGTCAATGACGCCGCCGTGCGCCGCAATTATGTGTTTACGGCCGGCGAGGCAACGCTGGTTGCCGAACTTCGGGACGCGCAGGCCGGCAGCT
>JBDLPS010000093.1:0-2999 GCA_039800965.1 Pseudomonadota bacterium
TACCACTACGCGCATCCCGTCACGGGCAAACCCGTGGGCTGGGACCCGTGAGCCGGAGGAGCACGACCATGACGCAGAACTCATTCCTCGCCTCGCTGCTGCTGGCAGCACTGCCCCTTGCTGCCCCCGCGCAGAACGCACCGGCGGCCCCCGATCTCGGTCCTCGCCTTGCGCGCGCCGCAGAACGCATCGGCGCCATCGATCATCGTGCCGGCCGCGTCGCCGATTACGATGAACTGAAGAACCTGCAGCAGATCTATGGCTTCTATGTCGACAAGGCGCTGTGGGACGAGGTCGTCGATCTCTTCGCCGACGATGGCAGCCTGGAACTCGGCTTCAATGGTGTTTACGTCGGCAAGGATGCGATCCGCAAATACCTCTACAGCCTGACGGAAGGAAAGCCGGGGCTGATGAAGGGGCAACTGAACAACCACCCGCAGTTTTCGCCGCTCATCACGATTTCGCCCGATGGCCGGACAGCGAAGGCCCGGTGGCAGCAGTGGATCTACGACGGCATTCATGGCGACGCCACCGGCGGCAACTGGGGTGCCGGCACCTTCGAGAACGAATACGTGAAAGACGGCGGCGTGTGGAAGCTGCGCCAGGTGCACTTCTACGAGCGCTTCTATGCGCCCTACGCCGGCGGCTGGACCCGCGCGGACGCATCTTCCGCCTACCGTTACGGCAAGTCGAAGGTGAAGCCCACGCGGCCGTCGAGCGTGGCCTACGCGCCCTACCCCGCGTCCTTCGAACCGCCCTTCCACATCGACCGACCTGAACGTGCCGGCGAACTGATGTCTGCAAGCGATGCGGCGAAGGCCGCGCCCGCGGCGGCGAAGACCGTCGCTGAACTGGAAGCGGCCGTTCGTGCGCTGGAGCTCAAGCTCGACCGCCTGCAGGCGGTGGATGCGGTCGAAACGCTTGAGGCCGCTTATGGCTTCTATGTCGACAAGTCCCTGCCCGACGCGATCTCGGCGCTGTTCGCGCAGAACTCAACGCTCGAGATCCTGGGCCGCGGCGTGTTCATCGGCCTGGACCGCAACTACGAGTACATGCGACGCCTGAGCGCACCGGCAGCCGGCGCGATGTTCAACCACATGCCGCTGCAGCCGGTGGTGCACGTCTCGCCCGACGGCAACACAGCACGTGTGCGTGCGCGCCTGCTGGTGATGTTCGGCGCCACGGGCCGGGCGGCCCAGTGGGGCGACGGCACCTACGAGAACGTGTTCATCAAGGAAAACGGCGTCTGGAAGTTCCAGAACCTCATGGGAACGATGGGCATGTACACCGACTACGACGACGGCTGGGCGAAGAAGGCGCAACCGATGATGTCCTATTTCCCGGGCTATCCGCCGGACCAGCCGACATCGCTGAAGTACGAGCCCTACCCGGCACAGTTCATCACGCCCTTCCACTACAAGAATCCGGTGAGCGGACGATGAGCCGCCCCAAGCGACTGGGGGCGGCGCTGGCCCTCGCAACCCTGATGGGTACCGGCATCGACTCGGCACAGGCCGCGCAGGAGCCCGTCGCCGACGATGCGGCGATGGGCGTGCGCGTCGCACAGCTGGAATCACGCGCGATGCGCGTGCAGGACACGCTCGCCATCAAGCGCCTGCAAAGGGCCTATGGCTACTACCTTGACCGGGGCCTGTGGGACGAAGCCGCCAACCTCTTCGCGCGCGACGGCAGCATCGAGATGGCGCTCGATGGCGTCTTCCGTGGCCGTGAACGGGTCCGCGCCTACCTGCACGCCTACGGCAAGGGACACAACGGACTCAAGGCCGGGCAACTCAACGAGCACTTCCAGCTGATGCCGGTGATCACGCTCGGCCCGGATGGGCGCAGTGCGCGCGGCACCTGGCGCGACGTCATCCTGGCCGGACAGAAAGGCAAGGATGCCGTGTGGGGCGAAGGCCCCTTCGAGAACGAATACGTCAAGGAACAGGGCGTCTGGAAGATACGGTCGCTGCACTGGTTCCAGACCGTCTACTCGCCCTACGAGGGCGGATGGACGAACCACGCGGACGTTAATGGTGGTCGCTTCGTCACCACGCTGATGCCGGATGCACCGACCACCTTCCCCTACCGCGTGTGGCCGCGTGCCTACACGCCCCCCTTTCATTTCCGGCCGGTGAATGCCGCGAAGATCGCCTGGCCCGCGGCACCGGCAAGCGCCACGCCCGCACCGCTGGGTGGCAAAGCCGCGACACAGCGCGTCGCGCAACTGGCCGCCGACGTGCAGCAACTGGCCGATCAGCTGGAAATAGAGAACCTGCAGCGCATCTACGGCTTCTACATCGACAAGAACCAGTGGTCACAGGCTGCGGCACTGTTCACGCCGGATGCGGAACTGGAAGTCGCAGGACGTGGTGTCTGGCATGGCGCCGACCACATCAAGGCCTATCTGCAGGCCATCGCGCCGGAAGGCCAGCTGCAGGACATGCTGTACGACAACATGCAGCTGCAGGGCATCGTCAACGTCGGCGCCGACGGCAAGGATGCGAAGGGCCGCTGGCACTGGTTCGCGCAGTTGGCCCGCGGGGGGCAGTTCCATGAATGGGGCACGGGCGTCTACGAGAACGAATACCGCAAGGTAGACGGCAGCTGGCGGATCCACCGCCTGCGCCTCTATACGACGATGGTGACGCCCTACGAGGCAGGCTGGCACAAGGCCTCCTTGCCAGCCTCCCGCTTCGAACCAGCGATCAAGCCGGATGCACCCTCGGCGAAGAACCCCGGCAGCTACGAAGGCACCGGCGCGGTGTCCTTCCACTACGCACACCCTGTCACGGGTGCCCGGCCGGCGCGCGCGAAGCCCTTGCCCATGAACATGGCCACCGGGGCGCTGAACCTGCAGCTCTCGCGCCTGGAAGCGCAGCTCGCGAAGGCCGAGGACATCACGGCCATCGAGAACCTGCAGATGACCTATGGCTATTACCTGGCCACCCTGCTGTGGGACGACCTCGCGAACCTCTTCGCCGACGACGGCACGATCG
>JBDLPS010000094.1:0-5423 GCA_039800965.1 Pseudomonadota bacterium
CGGCACAAGCGGCGACGAATGCACTGGACCAGGCCGAGCGCCAGTACCAGCGGCTGCGTCAACTGCGCGAGAGCGGGCTTGTTTCCGTCCAGCAGGCGGAGGATGCGGAGATCCGCCGCAACAGCGCGGCAAGCGACGCCGAAGCGGCGCGCACACGCGTCGTCGCCGCGAAGCAGCAGCTGGATCGCACGCTCGTGAAAGCGCCATTCGACGGCATCGTGTCCGATCGCAAGGTATCCGCAGGCGATACCGTGCAGATCGGCCGGGAGCTCATCAAGGTGATCGACCCGGGCAGCCTGCGCTTCGAGGGCTACATCGCGGCCGGCAGCGTTGGAGAGGTGAAGCCCGGTCAGAACGTCACGTTCCGCGTGCAAGGCCAGGGGGGCGGAAGCTTCCCCGGCCGCATCGCCCGCGTGAACCCGGAAGCGGACGTCACCACCCGTCAGGTGGGTGTAGTGGTCACTTTCACCGACCCGGAGCAGCGCCCACGCGTCGCCGGGCTCTTCGCGGAGGGACGGATCGAGACGTCCCGCAGTGCCTCACTGACGCTGCCCCCGACGGCCCTCCAGCACGACGGCGACACGCACTTCGTCTGGAAGCGGGATGGCAAGACGCTGCGCAAGGTCGTGGTGGAACTGGGCGAACGCGACACGCGCAGCGGCCTGCAGGTGATACGTGGTGATATCGAGGAGAACACAGTTGTCCTGCGCCATCCGGACTCGACCCTGCACGATGGACAGCGAATAGAGATCAGCGCCAACGCAAAACCGGCGGGAGGCTGAACCGGTGTTCCTTTCGGATTTCAGCATCCGCAAGCCGGTTGCAACGGTTGCCATCGTCATCGTCCTGGTCTGCCTTGGCCTGCTGGCCCTGAAGCACCTGCGCGTGAACTCCCTGCCCGACGTGCAGGAACCGGTGCTGGTGGTCAGCATCCCGTATCCCGGCGCATCGCCGGAAACCGTCGAGAAGGAGATCATCAATCGCGTCGAGAAGAGCCTGCAGAGCATTCCGCAGGTCAGCGAAATCCGCTCGAACGCGCTCGAAAGCCGCGCCCAGATCATCATCATCTTCGACTTCAAGAAGAACCTGGTGGAAGCGGCAGACGAAGTCCGCAACGCGATCGCGAGCGTCCGCTACAAATTGCCCCTGGAGATGCGTGAACCCGTGTTGATCCGGGAGGACCCTTCCAACCAACCGGTCATGCAGCTGGCGTTGTCTTCCGAAACACAGACGCATGCTGCCGTGTCGCGCCTGGCCGAAGACCAGCTCGCTGATCGCTTCCGCGGGATTCCCGGCGTTTCCACCGTCGATGTGACCGGCGCGCTGCACCGTGAACTGTCGGTGCTGCTGCACGCCGGAAAGCTGCGCGAACACAACGTCTCCGTGGCCGAGGTGGTGGCCGCGCTGCGGCGGCAGAACACCACAGCACCTGTCGGCCGCATCAAGGGTGCGCTGGACGAACAGAGCATCCGCCTGGTGGGCCGCATCGAGTCGCCGCGCGAGTTCGAAGACGTCGTCGTGCGCCGCCAGGGCAACGAGGTCGTGAAACTCGGCGAGCTGGCGACGATCCAGGATGGCTTCGCGGAAGTGTCGAGCTATTCGATGCGCAACGGCCAGGCCAACGTCGGTCTGTCCATCACGCGCGCGAAGGATGCCAGCACGGTCTCGGTGGCCAAGGCCGTGCGCAAGGTCATCGAGGAGACCCGCGCCACCCTGCCCGCAGGCACGCACCTGGACGTCACCAGCGATGGCGGCGAAGAAGCGGACATCTATCTCAACAACGTGATCGACGCGCTGATCTTCGGCGCCGGCCTCACGATCTTCGTCGTCTACGCCTTCCTCAATTCCTGGCGCTCGACGCTGATCACCGCGCTGTCGTTGCCGACGTCCGCGATCGCCGCCTTCATCGCCGTCTGGCTCTGCGGCTACACGCTGAACTTCATGACGCTGCTGGGCCTGTCGCTCGCCATCGGCGTGCTGATCGACGACGCCATCGTCGTGCGCGAGAACATCGTGCGCCATCTGGAACAGGGCGAGGACCGCATCACGGCCGCACGCCGCGGCACGGCGGAAATCGGCCCGGCCGTCGCCTCGACGACGTTCTCGATCATGGCCGTGTTCGTGCCGGTGGCCTTCATGGGCGGCAGCGCCGGCGAATGGTTCAGGCCCTTCGCCGTCACGGTCACCACGTCGGTGATGGTGAGCCTGTTCATCTCCTTCACGCTCGACCCGATGCTCTCGGCCTATTGGGGCGATCCGCCGGGCGGCCATGCAGGCTCGCGCAATGCCATCGGTCGCGTGCTCGCGCGCTTCAACCATTGGTTCGACCTGCAGGCGGACCGCTATGGCAACGTGATCGCCTGGGCGCTGCGCCATCGCAAGTCCATGGCCCTGATCGCCCTGCTGAGCTTCGTCGGCGCGCTGACGCTGCAGGCGATACTGGGAGGCTCCTCCTTCCTGCCCAAGAGCGACGGCGACAGCATTGCCATCCAGGTGCGCGTGCCCTCCAGTGCCAGCCTCGACTACACGCGCCTCAAGGTCGAGCAGGCGGCCGCCATGGCGCGTGCGATGCCGGAGACCAAGGCCACCAACTCGCGCGTCAACGCGACGACCGGTCGCGTCTACGTCGACATCGGCAACAGCAACACGCGCCATCGCAGCGGCGAAGAGCTTGCCCGTGACTTGCGCGGCCGGCTCAAGCGCCTGGTCGGTGCCGAATACGTCGTGCTGGACGATCTGAACAATGGGGCCTCGAAGCCCGTCCAGATCCAGTTCTACGGACCGGATTCGCGCCGGCTCATGGCCATCACCAGCGACTATATGGAACGCCTGAAGCGCATTCCCGGCGCCGTGGACGTCGGCCTCTCCGAGCCGGAACCCAAGGACGAACTGCGGATCGAACTGGATCGCGGCGTCGCGAACCAGTTGGGCATCACGATCGACGATGCGGCGCAGGCGCTGCGCGTGGCCTTTGCGGGCGTCGAGGTGGGTGACTGGGTCGACCCATCGGGTGAATCACGCGACGTGGCGGTTCGCCTGCATCCGGATGACCGCGTGGACGCCGCCAACATCGAGCACCTGCCCGTGAGCGTCGGAACCAGCGGAAGGCTCGTGCCGCTGGAGCAGATCGCGTCCATCACGATGGACAAGGGCCCGGCGCAGATCCAGCACCTGGATGGCAAGCGCACGATCACCGTGTCGGCCAATGCCGAGGGTCGCAGCGCAGGCGAAGTGACCGCCGATGCGAAGAAGCTCGCGAGCAGCATCGATTTCCCGAAAGGCTACGGCATCTCGCTGGGCGGGCAATCGCAGGACCAGGAAGAAGTCTTCGGCGCCATGTTCAGCGCACTGCTAATGGGCATCGCCGTCATGTTCCTCGTGCTGGTGATGCAGTTCGGTTCGTTCACGGCGCCGCTGCCAGTGATGCTTTCGCTGCCGCTCTCGCTGATCGGCGTGGTGCTGGGACTTCTGGCCACGCGTGGCACGCTGAACCTGATGAGCCTGATCGGCGTCATCATGCTGATGGGCCTCGTGGCCAAGAACGCGATCCTGTTGCTGGACTGCGCCCGCAAGGAGGAAGCCGCGGGCGTGGATCGCGAGGAGGCGCTGATGCATGCCGGCAGGCAGCGACTGCGTCCGATCCTGATGACCACCTTCGCGTTGATCGCCGGCATGTTGCCCGTCGCCATTGGCGTGGGTCCGGGCGGGGATTTCTATCGCCCGATGGCCGTGGCGATCATCGGCGGCACCATCACCTCGACCCTGCTGACGCTGCTGGTCGTGCCGACGTTCTACGACAGCATCGAGATCTCCCGCGATCGCGCGCGGGCGAAATACCAGCGACGCGCGGCGCAGCGCCCGGCCCTGCTGGCCGCCGTGCTGACGGTGCTGGAAGCGATCGCCGCCCTGGTGCTGCTGCGCTGGACCTGGCGCCGCCTGCGCGGCGCCGCCGCGATGATCAGCTCTCGGTGATGAACTTCGTCACGAGGCAGGCATCGAGACCCTCGATGCCTTCCTCGGAGCCGTGGCCGCTTTCCTTCACGCCGCCGAAGGGCGATTCCGGCACCGCGATCGTGAAGCTGTTGATGCCGATCATGCCGGCCTCGATCTGCTCGCCCAGCTGGTTCACGCGCTTCGCGTTCTGCGTGAAGGCATAGGCCGCCAGACCATAAGGCAGGCGGTTCGCCTGCGGGATCACGTCCGCGAGGTCCCTGAACTTGTTGATCACGGCAACGGGACCGAAGGGCTCTTCGTTCATGATGCGCGCCGTATCCGGCACATCCGAGATCACGGTCGGCTCGAAGAAATAGCCCTTTCCCGCGATCCGCTTGCCACCGGCACGAAGCTTCGCGCCATGCGCCACGGCGTCCTGCAGGAAGGCCTCGATGGCAGGGATGCGGCGCTCATTGGCCAGCGGTCCGACGCGGTTCTTCTCGTCGAGGCCGTTGCCGACCGGCAGCGCCCTGGCACGCGCCGCGAAACCTTCGCAGAAGGCCTCGTAGATCTTCTCCTGCACGTAGAAGCGCGTCGGCGACACGCAGACCTGGCCCGCGTTGCGGAATTTGGCGGCGACGGCCATGTCGAGCACGGCATCCAGTTCGACGTCGTCGAACACGATGACGGGCGCATGGCCGCCCAGCTCCATCGTCGTGCGGATCATGCGCTCGGCCGACTTCGCGGCCAGCAGCTTGCCCACCGGCACGGAACCGGTAAACGACATCGCGCGGATGATGGGTGACGAGAGGAGATGCTCGGATACTTCCGCCGGCACGCCGAAGACGACATTGCAGATGCCGGCTGGTACACCCGCATCGACCAGCGCCTTGGCAATGGCCAGGGCCGAGGCAGGCGTTTCTTCCGCCGGCTTCACGATGCAGGGGCAGCCCGCGCCCAGCGCCGCGCCCAGCTTGCGGGCCGGATTGCCCAGCGGGAAATTCCAGGGCGCAAAGCCCGCGACGGGGCCCACCGGCTCCTTCACGACGGTCATGCGCACGCCCGGCATGCGCTGCGGCAGCACGCGGCCGTAGGCACGACGGCCCTCTTCCGCGTACCAGGTGAAAATTTCGGCGGCCATTCCGGCCTCGATTCGTGCCTCGGGCAGGGTCTTGCCCTCCTCCATCGTGGCGAGGCGCGCGATCTCTTCCGAGCGCTCGCGGATCAGGTCCGCCGCCTTGTGCAGGATGCGGCCACGCAGGTGCGGCGCCATGGCACGCCAGGCCGGATAGGCGCGCTGCGCCGCAGCCAGGGCACGGTCCAGGTCCGCCCTCGTGGCGAGCGGCAGGTGCCCCAGCACCTCCTCGGTGGCCGGGTTGATGACGGGCACGGTCGCGCGCCCTTCGCCCTTGACCCATTCGCCGTCGATCAGCAGTGCAAGTTCGGGGTAGTTCATGGCATTTCCGCTTGGATTTCGGCCTGCGGGCGTG
>JBDLPS010000095.1:0-2696 GCA_039800965.1 Pseudomonadota bacterium
CGGGCGCCACCGCCGTCCTTGCCGCCGACGCTCAGTTCCACGGCCGGTTCGTGGAAAGCATCGTTCACGCTGTGGAGCAGGAGCCAGGCACGGCGGTAGCTCATGCCCAGGCTGCGTGCCGCCGCGGACAGCGACCCGGTGCGGGCAATGCCTTCGAGCAGGGCGATCTTTCCCGGGCCGACCGAGCAGCCTTCGGAAAAATCGATGCGTACGTGGGCCTGCGGCTTTCGCATGGCCCGCAGTGTAGCGGCGCCGCTCGCCGGCCGGCTAGCGGTGCATTGGGAATATCTAATACGATATAGCGTTACGCTTCGAGGATGCCGATGTCCCTGATGCTCCGTTGCATGGTGGGCTTGCTGCTGGCGTGGCCGGTCGCCTCGATGGCCGTTGCGGCAGAGCCGCCGCTGACCGTCTTCGCCGCCGCGTCGCTGACGAATGTCCTGCAGGAGATCGGCGACGCCTATGCACGCCAGGGTGGTCGTCCGTTGCGTTTCTCTTTCGCGGCGAGCTCTGCCCTGGCGCGACAGATCGAATCCGGTGCGCCGGTCGATGTGTTCGTGTCCGCCGACCAGGAATGGATGGATTACCTGCAGTCGAAGCGGAAGCTGCAGGGGGCGACGCGCGTGGACGTGGTGTCAAACCGCCTGGTGCTGGTCGCGCCGTCAGGCAGTGCGGCGTCGTTGCGCATCGCCCCGGGCTTTGGCCTCGCCGCAGCGCTCGGTCCCGAAGGCCGACTTGCCATCGGTGATCCGTCGAGCGTGCCGGCCGGCAAGTACGCGCAGGCGGCACTCACTGCGCTGGGTGTCTGGCCGACCGTCGCCGGAAGGGTCGTCGGCGCGGACAACGTCCGCACGGCGCTGAATTTCGTCGCCCGCGCGGAAGCGCCGCTGGGCATCGTGTATGCAACGGACGCGCGCAGCGAGCGGAAGGTGAGGGTCGTCGATACTTTCCCCGTCGGTACGCACGAACCGATCACCTACCCTGCAGCGGTGGTGGTGGGTGCGTCGCCCGATGCGAAGGCCTTCGTCGCGTTCCTCCGCGGTCCGGTTGCCCGCGCGTTGTTCGACAACGCAGGGTTCGGAGCGCCCTGAGCGCGGCGGCCAGTGGATATCCTTGCGGGCCGGCAAGGCGCATGCTGCGCCGGACCGTTTTGCAACCGACCTCCGGGGGTCTTGAGCATGATCATCAGAACGAGTGCCGCGCTGGCGGCAGTGTTGCTCGCAGGTCCGGCGCTCGGCGCCGACGCCGGCGCAGGCAAGGCCGTGTTCCAGGCGCAGTGCGCGCTGTGCCACAGCGCGGCGCCCAACGATGGCGGCGGTGCACAGGGTCCTTCGCTGCAGGGCGTTGTCGGCCGCAAGGCCGCTTCTGCCGCAGGTTTCAGTTATTCGAAGGCGCTCAAGGCGTCGAAGCTGGGTTGGGACGCCGCCACGCTCGATCGTTTCCTGGCTTCTCCGACCACGGTGGTTCCCGGTTCGGCGATGGTGATTCCAATCGCGGATGCGACGGACCGTGCCAACGTCGTCGCGTATTTCCATGCGCTGAAGGATGGCACCTTCAAGGAGCCGCCTCCGCGGGCCGGATTCGTGCCGCCACCGCCCAACCCCAATGCGCCGCCGCCGAAGGGCGAGCAGGACTGGAAGAAGGACCAGCCCGGCCGCCGCCATCGCATCGACCTCGCGAAGTTGCCCGCGCCCTTCGATACGCCGTCTGCGGCCAAATTCCCCAAGCTCGTCGATCGTCCCCCCGGTGCGAGGCTCAAGGTGCCGGCGGGTTTCAAGGTCGAGGTCTTCGCACGGGACCTGCCCGGCGCGCGCAACATGCGCGTGGCCCCCAACGGGGATGTGTTCCTCGCGCAGACGAATTCGAACCGCATCACCGTGCTGCGGCCTTCCGCTGATGGTTCGAGGGCAGGGAAGGTGAGCACTTTCGCGCAGGGCCTGAACCTTCCGTTCGGCATGGCCTTCGTGCCGGCGGATGACCCCAGGTGGCTCTACGTCGCCGAGATGAACCGCGTCGTGCGTTACGCGTACCGCTCCGGCCAGACGGTGGCGGCCGGCGTACCGGAGGTCGTCGTTCCCGAGCTCTACCCGAGCAAGGCGAGCGGGCACTTCACGCGTGATCTCGCCTTCTCGCTCGATGGCCGGCGGATGTACGTGTCGGTCGGCTCCGAATCCAACGTCGCCGAGCAGATCCCCAGGAAAAGCGTCGCCGAGGCGCAGGCTTTCGAGAGCGGGGCCATGGCGGGTGCGGCCTGGGGCAGCGAGACGAACCGCGCGGCGGTGCTGGTGTTCGATGCCGCGCAGCCCGGCAAGCCGAAGCTCCATGCAACGGGCATCCGCAACTGCGTCGCCCTGACGGTGCAGCCTGCGAAGGGTGATCTCTGGTGCACCACCAACGAGCGCGACATGCTGGGCGACGACCTCGTGCCCGACTATTCCACGCGCGTGAAGGAAGGCCAGTTCTACGGCTGGCCGTGGTACTACATGGGCAGCCACGAGGATCCGCGCCATGCCGGCGCGCGACCTGACCTGGCCGGCAAGGTCTCGCTGCCGGACGTGCCTTACCAGGCGCATTCCGCCTCGGTGTCCCTGCAGTTCTATACGTCGACCTCCGGCCGGTCGGTGTTCCCCAAGGAGTACCTCGGCGACGGTTTCGCAGTGTTGCACGGCTCCTGGAACCGGGAGTTCCGCACCGGC
>JBDLPS010000096.1:0-5024 GCA_039800965.1 Pseudomonadota bacterium
TTCTGCTCGATGGCCGCGGCGACGACGCGCGTGGCGCCGATGCCGTAACAGCCCATCAGCATGGTCAGTGGCTTGCCTGCGGCGTCGAGCACCTCGGCCTTCAGCGCTTCGCTGTACTTGCAGCCGAGCTGGAAGATGTGGCCCACCTCGATGCCGCGCACGATGCGCAGCACTCCGGTGCCGGACGGGCTCGGGTCGCCGGCTACGACGTTGCGCAGGTCTGCGGCTTCGGGCTCCGGCAGGTCCCGGCCCCAGTTCACGCCCGTCAGGTGCGCGTCCCTCAGGTTCGCGCCGCAGACGAAGTCGGACAGTTGCAACACGGCGTGGTCTGCCACGGTGCGGCATTTCAGGCCGACCGGACCGATGAATCCAGGTTCCACGCCGATCGCTGCGACGACGCGCTCCGGCGAGGCCATGCGCAATGGATTCGCCACGCCGGGGATCTTCTGCGCCTTCACCGCGTTGAGCTCATGGTCGCCGCGGACCAGGAGCGCGACGACGTCGCCCTCGCTGCCTTCGACGACCAGCGTCTTGACCGTGCGGTCGGCCGGCACGCCCAGCAGCGCGCTCAGTTCGGCGATGGTGCGGGTGCGCGGCGTGGCCACCTGCATCATGGCTGCCGTGGCGCCGCCGCGTGGCGCCGCGGGTGGCAGTGCGGCGGCAAGTTCCAGGTTCGCGGCGAAGCCGTCACCGTCCGATACCGCGATCGCATCCTCGCCCGAGTCGGCGAGCACCTGAAATTCCTCCGAGGCGTTGCCGCCGATGGAGCCGGTATCCGCGCGCACGGCGCGGAAGGTCAGCTCCATGCGGTCGAACATGCGGGTGTAGGCCTGCTTCATCGCGTCGTAGCCGGCCTGCAGCGAGTCCTGGTCGGCGTGGAAGGAGTAGGCATCCTTCATGATGAACTCGCGGCCGCGCATCACGCCGAAGCGGGGACGGATCTCGTCGCGGAACTTCATCTGGATCTGGTAGAAATTGACCGGCAGCTGGCGGTAGCTCTTGAGCTCGCGGCGGGCGAGGTCGGTGATGACCTCCTCGTGCGTCGGTCCGATCACGAAGGGTCGCTCGTGGCGATCCTTGATGCGCAGCAGTTCGGGACCGTACTGCTCCCAGCGGCCTGATTCCTGCCACAGCTCGGCCGGCTGCACGGCGGGCATCAGCACCTCCAGCGCCCCGGCCCGGTCCATTTCCTCGCGGATGATGCCCTCGACCTTGCGCAGGACGCGCAGGCCCATCGGCAGCCAGGTGTAGATGCCGGCGGACAGGCGGCGGATCAGGCCGGCCCGCAGCATCAGCTGGTGGCTGACGACCTCGGCCTCCGCCGGGGTTTCCTTGACGGTATTGATCGGGTACTGGGAAAGGCGCATGGGGGGCCGGAAGGTCGGTGGGTAAGCGGGTGAGTCTAGCAGCCTGCTATGATTGCCGGCACTTATGAGCACCGAACCGACAGTCTCCCGGCCGCGCAGCCGCAGCGTCTACCTGCTGCCCAACCTGCTGACCACCGGCGCCCTGTTCTCGGGTTTCTACGCGATCGTCGCGGCGATCGACGGCAACTTCGAGCGGGCCGGCATCGCGATCTTCGCCGCGATGGTGTTCGACGGACTGGACGGGCGCGTCGCGCGCCTGACCAGCACCGAGAGCGCCTTCGGCAAGGAATACGACAGCCTGTCTGACATGGTCTCCTTCGGGGTCGCGCCGGCGCTGGTGACCTACCAGTGGGGCGTCGAGCGCATCTACGAGTACGGCCGGGTCTGGGGTCGCATCGGTTGGCTGGCGGCGTTTTTCTACGCCGTCTGCGCGGCCTTGCGCCTGGCGCGGTTCAATATCCGCACCGGCCAGGACAAGCGCTACTTCGAGGGTCTGCCGAGCCCCTCCGCGGCGGGAATCGTCTCGGCCTTCATCTGGTCGGCCAGTGAATGGCACGAGCCCGGCCTTCCGGGCCTGCTCATCGCCTTCACCGTCACCGCCTGCGCGGGGGCGCTGATGGTCAGCCGTTTCAGCTTCAACAGCTTCAAGCAGTTCAACCTCGAGGGTCCGGTCAAATTCGCGACCTTCATCGCGGTGCCGCTGGTCTTCGTGGCGATCGCCGCGTACCCGCCGACTTCGCTGTTGGTGGTGTTCGGCGGTTACGCACTGTCGGGACCGCTGACCTGGCTGTACCGCCGCCTGTTGCGCCGGCCGCACCGCCCGGCGCCGGCGGAAGGCAACGGCTGACGCGGCCGTTCCCGGCCGCCCGGCGATGGATATCCGCAGCCGCTATCTCGACGCCCTCGGCATCGAGCAGTGGGTCGCGCGCGGTGACGTGGCGCTGCAGCCCGTCGAGTCGCCGCCTGCCGTGGTCGCCGGCTGGCCGGACATCGAGTCCGCTGTCGCCGCCTGCACCCGCTGCACCTTGCATGCCGGTCGCAACCGCACCGTGTTCGGCGTCGGCGCCCGCAATGCCGAATGGATGGTGATCGGCGAGGCACCGGGTGCCGACGAGGATCGCCAGGGTGAGCCTTTCGTGGGTCGGGCCGGTCAGTTGCTGGACGCCATGCTGCGAGCCATCGGCCTGCCGCGCGACCAGGTGTTCATCGCGAACGTCCTGAAGTGCCGGCCTCCCGGCAACCGCGATCCCGAGCCCGAGGAGGTGGCCGCCTGCCTGCCTTACCTGCGGCGACAGATCGAGCTGGTGCAGCCCCGCATCCTGCTGGTGGTGGGGCGCATCGCGGCGCAGACCCTGCTGGCGACCGATGCGCCGATCGGCAAGTTGCGCGGCCAGGTGCACCGCTTCGGCGATGGGCGCACGCCGCTCGTCGTGACCTACCATCCGGCCTACCTGTTGCGCTCGCCGGGCGAGAAGCGCAAGGCTTGGGAAGACCTCAAGCTAGCCCGCAGGGTGCACCGGGACGGCGGGGGCGGTGATGGTGGCTGAACGCAAAATGCCGGTGCCGGCGGTGATGATCCGCGACATGACGCATGCGGATGTGCCGTCGGTCATGCGGATCGAAGCGGCGTCCTACCCCTTCCCGTGGACCGAGGGGATCGTGCGCGACTGCCTGCGTGCCGGCTACGTCTGTTGCGTCGTCGAGATCGACGACATCCTGATCGGGCACGGCATCATGAGCACCGGGGCGGGTGAGGCGCACGTCCTGAACCTGTGCATCTCGGCGCCGTTCCGCGGCCGTGGCCTCGGTGCGAGCCTGCTGGAACACCTCGTCGAATTCGCCGGCAGCCTTGGCGTGGGCGAGATGTTCCTGGAAGTGCGCCCGTCCAATACGGCGGCGATCCGCCTCTACCAGTCCAGCGGGTTCTCCCAGATAGGGGTCCGCCGCGGTTATTACCCGGCCGCAGCGGGTCGCGAGGACGCCGTCGTCCTGCGCCGCATGCTCGCCAAACGTCGATAGGAAACGGATCCCATGACCCCAATCGCCGATGAAGTCGCGCGGCGGCGCACCTTCGCGATCATCTCCCACCCGGACGCCGGCAAGACCACGCTCACCGAGAAGCTGCTGCTCTTCGGGGGCGCGATCCAGCTGGCAGGCACCGTGAAGGGCCGCAAGGCCGCGCGCCACGCGACGTCTGACTGGATGCGCCTCGAGCAGCAACGCGGCATTTCCGTGACGTCGTCCGTGATGCAGTTCCCGTTCAACGGCTGCATCGTGAACCTGCTTGATACGCCGGGCCACGAGGATTTTTCCGAAGACACCTACCGCACCCTGACGGCGGTGGACTCCGCGCTGATGGTCATCGACTGCGCGAAGGGCGTGGAGGAGCGGACCATCAAGCTGATGGAGGTCTGCAGGCTGCGCGATACGCCGATCATGACCTTCATCAACAAGCTCGATCGCGAAGGACGTGCCCCGATCGAGCTCGTCGACGAGATCGAGAAGGTGCTGGGCCTGTCCGTCGCGCCGATAACCTGGCCCATCGGCATGGGGCGCGCGCTGCAGGGTACCTACCACCTGCTCGAGGACCGCATCTATGTCTACGAGGCGGGTGAGCGTGGTCGAGCCGGCGAGAACCGTATCATCGATGGCCTGCGCAGCGACGCGGCACGCGAGTTCTTCGGTGATGGCGCGCAGGCGTTCTACGACGAGGTCGAGCTGGTGCGCGGCGCGACACCTGCCTTCGACCCCGCGCTCTATCTGGCAGGCAGGCAGACGCCGGCCTTCTTCGGGTCGGCAATCAGCAACTTCGGCGTCGAGGAGCTGCTTCGCACGTTCACGCAGCATGCTCCTGCGCCGCGGCCGCGGGCGACGCGCAAGCGCGAGGTGCAGGCGACCGAGCCGAAGCTGACGGGATTCGTGTTCAAGATCCAGGCGAACATGGATCCCAGTCACCGCGACCGCATCGCATTCTTCCGGATCTGCTCGGGCCGCTACCAGCCCGGCATGCGCTTCCACCATGTGCGCCTCGACAAGGACGTCCGCATCGCGGATGCCCTGACCTTCATGGCGGGTGACCGTTCGGCAGCCCAGGAGGCCTACGCCGGCGACATCATCGGCCTGCACAACCATGGCACGATCAATATCGGCGACACGTTCACGGAAGGCGAGGACATCATCTTCACCGGCATCCCGAACTTCGCACCTGAAATGTTCCGTCGTGCGGTGCTCAAGGACCCGCTCAAGATGAAGGCGCTCCAGAAGGGGCTGGGCCAGTTGTGCGAGGAGGGCGCGACGCAGTTGTTCCGCCCGGTACGCAACAACGACCTGATCCTGGGGGCAGTCGGGCAACTCCAGTTCGAAGTGGTCGCGTTCCGGCTGCAGGACGAGTACGGCGTGCAGTGCACCTTCGAGCCCATCACCGTGCACACCGCGCGCTGGGTCTATGCGAAGGATGATCGCAAACTCGACGAATTCCGCAGCAAGGCGCACGACAGCATCGCGGTCGACCATTCGGGGTCGCTCGTGTACCTGGCCCCGTCGCGGGTGAATCTTTCGCTGATGCTCGAGCGCTGGCCGGACATCGATTTCCGCGAAACGCGCGAAAGCCAGGGCTGACCTGGCGGAGGAAGACGGCGTGAAGGGATACCTCCGATC
>JBDLPS010000097.1:0-2542 GCA_039800965.1 Pseudomonadota bacterium
CCGAAGCGGTTCGGGTTCTTCAGCGTGACGCGGCGGAACTGCGGTCCCTTGATGCCTTCGACGCCGTACTGGCGCGCCAGCGACTCGTTCAGGAAGGTCCAGTCCGCGTTGAGCAGGTCGACGACGCTGCGGTCCTCCAGCAGTACGCTGCCGATGAACAGCCGGATCTCGGATTCGAAGTTGGCGCGCATGGCGGCGTTGAAGCCCGGATCCTGCGGCTCGACCTTGTCGAGGTCTTCGAGGTTCAGCCAGGCCAGGGCGAAGTTCTCAACGAGGTTCTTCGCGCGTGGGTCCTTCAGCATGCGCGTCACCTGGGCCTGCATCACCGCCGGATCCGTCAGGCGCTTTGCCGTCGCGAGGTCCAGCAGTTCCTTGTCCGGGCCCGTGCTCCACAGGAAGAAGGAGATCCGCGAGGCCAGTTCAAGGTCCGTCAGCAGGCGCGCATCCTGCGAGCTCGTCGACGTGGGCAGGGCGCGGTAGAGGAAGTCGGGGCTCGAGAGCGTCGCGGTGACCAGTTCCGTGATGCCGGCGTTGAAGCCGCCCGGTTCCGTCCGGCCAACGTCGTAGAGCTTCATCAGGCGCTGCACGTCGGCATCGGTCGCCGGCCTGCGGAAGGCGCGCGTGGCGAAACCGCGCGCGATCCGCTCGGCACAGGCCCTCTCTTCGGATTCATGCTTGGGCTGGCAGACGAATATGCGGGCACGGCTGTCGCTCAGGGATACGCCACGCGGCGCAAAGGGGCCTTCGATCTCGATGGCCGTCTGGATGATGGGAACGTCGGATACGCGACCCGGGCCGAATCCGCCGCCGGTGCCCCCGAAGGTGTTGCCGACGGTCGCGTCGTTGCTGAGCGCGCGTGAACGCTCCACGAAAGTCATGGTGACCTCGTGCCGTCCTGCCTTCACCGGCGCGCTGCTGTTCACCTTCGCGAGGATCGCCTTGCGCCCGTCCTTTCCGTCACGGTCGGCGAGATCGAGGAAGTCGGGGCCGCCGATCTGCTTGCGAACGACCTCGACGCCATCGACCAGGATCACCAGCGTGGCCACCGTCTGGGCGCCACGCGGATACAGGCCCATGTCGATGAAGTCTTCTTCCGGCACGTTGAAGTGGTATTCGCCGTCCGCCGGGAACACATGGGTGAAACGGATGCCGCCGCGCGGCATGCCGCCGCGCGTGCCGAGGGGGAAGTCCGTCGCCATGGCCGGACGGACCGGGATGGTGACCTTCGCCATCTTCGGCAGCGGTTCGCCGACGGCGAGCCGCACTGCGCGCCGGACGGCGGACAGGTACTGCTCCGTGAAAGAGGGCGATACCGCGAGCGCGTGAGCGATGTTGCTGAAACCATCGACTTCGGCTTCCGTCGGCAGGTCCTGCCGCGCATTGATGTCGATGCCGATGAGATCCTTGACGGATTCCGCGAACTCGATGCGGTTCAGGCGCTGCAGGGGGACGTGGGCGACGCGCTGCGACCCTGATCTCGCGGCCGTGTCGAGCGACCCCTCGAGATAGGCGATCATGGCGTCCACGTCTGCCTGCGCCGGCTGCTTCTCGCCGGCGGGCGGCATGAGGCGGCCCCGCAGCTTGTTGACCGTTTTTTCCCAGACGTCGGGGGATTCGCCGGTCTTCGCGACATCCAGCGTGTCCATTGCCACGCCACCTGCCCAGTCCGTGGTGTTGTGGCACTTGGTGCAGTTGGCCTCGAGCAGCTGTTTCGCATGCGAGGCCTGCTGCGCCATTGCTGGCAGCGTGACCAGCGCCAGGCCGGCCATCGAGAGCCCGGCCACAGCCTTCAGCCGCAGACGGACGAGCGATGTTCCGCTACCACGCATTGTTTCCCCCGGTCATTCTGTTCTTGTCGATCCCGAAAGATAGAAGATCGTGCCGTGTGCCGTCCATGTCCGCGGTGCGATTGGCGCCGCCCTGCCGTAAAGTGGACGGCAGCTGCAACGGGGGGTATATGGCGGCAGAACCGGTCACGGGCGCGATGAGCCTGATGCGCACGATGGCGGCATCGGGCATCGATGTCTGCTTTGCCAACCCCGGCACGTCCGAAATGCATTTCGTCGCGGCCTTGGGCGCCTTGCCCCGGATCAGGCCGGTGCTGGGCCTGTTCGAGGGCGGCGTCACCGGCATGGCGGATGGCTACGCCCGCATCACGGGGCGACCCGCCATGACCTTGATGCACCTGGGTCCCGGCATCGGCCATGGCATCGCCAACCTGCACAACGCGCGCCGTGCCCAGAGCTCGATCGTCAACGTCGTCGGGGATCACGCCACCTACCACAAGCGTTGGGACAGCCCGCTGAAATCCGATCTCGAAGGGATCGCGAGGCCCGTCTCGGACTGGCTGCGCATGGCGGACAGTCCGGACCGGTTGTCGGCCGATGCAGCGGAAGCCGTGGCAGCGGCCCGCGCTCGGCCCGGCCGGATCGCCACGCTGCTGCTGCCCGCGGACATCGCCTGGGGCGCTACGACGGGGCACAGTCCTGCGCTTCCCGTTCCCGCCGCGGTTCCGCCGGATGAGGCAAGACTGCGCGAGGTG
>JBDLPS010000098.1:0-11914 GCA_039800965.1 Pseudomonadota bacterium
GCAGCGCCGCGCTGCTGGTTGACCACACCGGCCCGACGATCACGGCGGCGACGCTGTCCTATCCGACGATCGTCGTCGGCGCCAACGTGACGAACGTGCTGACCGTCGCCGCGACGGACAACGCGGGCGGCAGCGGCCTGCCGACCAGCGGTGACATCGGCGAATACTGGGTTGATGGCACGGCAGCGGGTCCGGCCAGCGGTTCGCGCATCGCACTCGCGACCCGGACGGCCAACCTGTCGGTGTCGGGCCTGACGGCCGGTACCCACACGGTCTATGTCCGTGTGAAGGACCGGCTCGGCAACTGGAGTGCCGTGACGTCGGTGTCGCTCAGCGTGCTGGCGACGGTGCGTGCCTCGAACGACACCGCGCCGCAGCTTGCGATCCAGAACAATGCGGCAGGCAATGCGCTGACGCAGACCATTACACCGACGTTCAACGTCTTCGCCAACGACACGCCTGCCGGCGTGCCCGGCCAGGCGGTGGTAGGAACGTCGCCGACGGTCACGCGTACGGGCAACTGTACCCTGGCGAACCCCAACGTCACCGGACCCAACCCCAACTGCGCCACGATGACCGTCACCCTGAATGCCAACGGCACCTTCAGCTATACGCTGACCGTCCCGTCGTCCTTCACGGGTGGCGTCACCAACACCGCGCAGAACATCCGCGCGTCGAAGGTCGGCACCTATACCTTCCCGTACGCCTTCTCGCTGACCGGCACCACGAGTGCCACGGCGACGGTCACGGTCCGGGTGCGCTGATGTCGGGCATCGCGCGCATCGCATCGGGCCTGGCGCTCGCGGCCTGCCTCGTGGCGGGGGCCTCGGCCCTTGCCGCGGGCGCGCCGGATCAGCCTGCGGTCGCAGCCGTTCCGGCGGCCAAGGCCGCTGCCTTCCCCGAGCCGACGGCGGCCGAGCGGGAGCTGGGGGTGCAGGTGCTCCGCATGGTGGTCACTGCCCAGGGCGGGTTGGTCGACGTGCGGTTCCGGGTCGTGGATGGCCCGAAGGCCACCAAGCTGCTCGGCGTTGCGACCAACGCGCCGACCCTCGCGGTCGGGGACCTGCCGCCGCTGCATGCGCCCCAGCACACCCTGAAGGGGGGGCGCTTTCCGCAGGGGGCCGTCTTCATGATCCTGTACCCGAACCTTCGCAACAGTGTGACGCCGGGCGCGGAAGTTTCGGTCCAGTTCGGCGATCATAAGGTGGGGTCTTACACCGCCCAGTAATCGTCACCACAGGTCCGTTGCGCCGTGCACCCGAGTTTCCGCGCCCGATATTTCTTGCTGCTGACGGCGTTGGTGGTCGGCCTGTCCGGTGCGATGCCGGGCTTGGCACGGCCGCTCGAGCGGCCGGGGCAACTGCGGTTCGGGCCGGTCGCGGGCGAGGTGCTCATCGGATTCCGGGCCGGCACCAGCGCGGATCGCCGGCGCGCCGTCTACCAGCGCGAGTCGGCCGAGTACCTCCAGGAGTTGGGCCAGCCTTCGCGACCCGTGGTCCGGGTCCGCGTGAGGGCGGGTGGCGAGGCCGCGCTGATGGCCAGGCTGGCCGCCTTGCCGGACGTCGAGTTCGTGGATCGCAACCGGGCCTATGGTCCGGCCTTCGTCCCCAACGACAATCACTATTCCCTGCAATGGCACCTGCCGCACATCCATGCGCCCGGGGCCTGGGACATTTCCCGCGGTGGTCCCACCATTGCCATCCTCGATACCGGCATCGATTCGGCCCAGCCCGACCTGGCCGCCAAGCTGGTGGCCGGCTACAACACCTACAGCCTCAGCACGACGACCACGGATGCCACGGGCCATGGCACGACGGTCGCAGGCGTCGCCGCCGCGCTGCTGAACAACACCACGGGTGTCGCAGGCCTGGCCGGCGACTCTCCGGTGATGCCGGTCCGCGTGACCAGCAACACCGGCGTGGCCACGTCGTCCACCATCGCCGCGGGCATCACCTGGGCGGTGGACCACGGCGCCCGCGTCCTCAACATCAGCCTCGAATCGCTCGGCAATTCCAGCCTGGCGGGCGACCCCACGATCCGTGCGGCCGCGGAATACGCCTTCAACCACGGCGCTGTCGTGGTGGCAGCGGCTGGCAACAGCGGCACCTACGACGCTACCGCGGAAAACCCCTTCATCCTTTCCGTCGCCGCGACCGACGAGACGGATGCGCAGGCCTGGTTCTCGAACAGCGGTCCCTACGTGGACCTCGCCGCGCCAGGCACCAATATCTGGACCACCGAGCCATTCGGTATCTATCTGCCGGAAGAGGGGACCTCGATGTCGAGTCCCATCGTCGCCGGCATCGCGGCACTCATGCTCGGCAGCAACGCGGCCGTGACGCCGACGGTGGCGGTCCAGTTGCTCGAGGCCACGGCCGTCGATCTGGGTGACCCCGGTTACGATGCGGTTTACGGCCATGGTCGCGTGGATGCCCTCGCCGCCGTGCAGGCCGCCAAGCGTTACCAACCGGCCCAGGACCTCACCGCGCCCACGGTCTCGCTTGTCGCGCCGGCGGCGGGTGCCAGCCTGACCGGCAGCGCCATTCCGGTCAGCGCCATCGCATCGGACAACGTCGCCGTGACGCAGGTGGATTTCCTGGTGGATGGCGTGCTGGTCGCGAGCGACACGACCGCACCCTATGCCTTCACGTTCGACAGTCGTGCGAAAGCAGACGGCAGTCACACGTTGCAGGCCAGGGCCTACGATGCCGCTGGCAACAGCAGCATGACGCCTGGTCTGGCGATCATCACCGCCAATCACCGTCCGCCGCAGGCGCGCAACGATGCCTTCATGGCCCCGGTGCGTCCGGCCAGCGTGCGGGTCGCGTTCTATCTGCTCTATGTGCTGGCCAACGACGTTGACCCCGACGGCGACCTTGCCGCCGGCACCTTGGTGCTGACTGCCGCGCCGGACAACGGTGGCAGCGCGACCGCCAACCGCAATGGCAGCATTTCGTACACCCCACGGGCGGGCTTCAAGGGCGCGGAAAGTTTTCGCTACACCATCAAGGATGCCGAAGGCCACGTCTCCAACGAGGCGACGGTGACGGTCACGTCGCGATGAACATCCCCATGCGCATGCGTTTCCTGGCTTCCTTGTTGTCCTTCGCCAGCCTGCTGCTCCTGCAGCAGGCGCCTGCCGTGGCGTCGGATGCGTCGCTGGCCGACATCGGCCGACGGATCTACCGTGAGGGCATGCTGGCCGATGGCCGTCCGCTCGAGGGCGTGGGTCAGGCCGGCGTCACCTTCAGTGGAGCCGCAGCGGCCTGCGTGACCTGCCACCGTCGCAGCGGCTATGGTTCGAGCGAAGGGCCGATCGAAGTCCGCTCCATCACGGGGCCGGCGTTGTTCGGTGAGAGGCCGGCGCCACCACCTCCCGGCACCCTCGGTATCAATGCGCGCGTTGTCGGCCAGAACCTCCACGGGGCCCGGCCCGCGTCGACCGCTGCGGCCGTCGCCTCGCTCGAGAACAGCGAGCGTCTGCGGCAGGCGCGTGCCGTCCAGTTGAGCGGGGGGCGTGTCCGTCCACCCTATGACGATGCATTGCTTGCGCGTGCGCTGTCCGAAGGTGTCGATGTCACGGGTCGGCGCATGAACGCGACCATGCCGCGCTTCCGTCTCGATGCGGCATCACAGGCGGCGTTGACGGCCTATCTTCGTGGCCTGTCCTCCGAAGCGCCGACAGGTGTCACGTCGGAGGCGGTGCACTTCGCCATCGTCGTGCAGCCCGGCGTCGATCCGTCGCGTCGCGACACCTTCATCCAGGTGCTGCGCACCTATCTCGAGGACCGCAATACCTGGCAGATCCCGGAGAAACGCCGCGAACAGACGGGGCAGGTGACGCTCGGTCGTACGTCGCGTCGCTGGGAGCTCGATGTCTGGTCCCTGGAGGGTGCGCCCGGGACCTGGGGGCCGCAGCTCGAGGCCTTCCAGCGCGCGAAGCCGGCCTTCGCGCTGGCCGGCGGCCTTGGCGATGCAGGATGGCAGCCGATCCACGATTTCAGCGAGCGCGAGGGCATTCCCTGCATCTTCCCGTTGACCCCGCTGCCGGCGACCGGCGGCCCGTCCTTCTATACGGTCTACCTGACGCGGGGCGTGCTGCTGGAGGCGGACGTGCTGGCGCAGTTCCTGAATCGGCAGGATCGGCATCGTCCTGTGGTGCAGGTCCGTCGCCAAGGCGATGCGGAAGCCGCCGCGGCCTCGGATGCGCTGCGCGCCGCCGATCCGGGCGCCGGCGTTGTCGATGAACAAGTGCCTGCCACGCCGGACGTGGCGTACTGGGAGCGTCTGCGTGACCAGCATCCCGGTGCGGATTTCGTGCTGTGGCTGCGCCCGGCGGATCTCGTGGCATCGTCCACGCTCCTGCAGTCGAACGCCGCGGCGAATGCCGTGTATCTCTCCAGTGCGCTGGACGCGCGCCTTGCCAGGGGACCGGGGCGTGACGCCGCGGGCCGGCTCCGGCTGGTCCACCCGCAGGAACTGCCGGCCCAGCGTGATGCCCGCCTCGGCCTGGTAAGGACCTGGCTCCGGAACCACCGCATTCCGCCTGGCGATGAAGAGCTTCAGTTCGAGGCTTACCTCGTCGCGACCGTCGTCGGGATGCTGAACTACCACGCGGTGGATGCCATCTCGCGTGAATTGCTGCTGGAGACGATGGAGCATCGTCTGGGCACGGGCCTCGAGGTAACCCGTTACCCGCACATCAGCCTCGGGCCGGGGCAGCGCTTTGCGTCCAAGGGGGCCTATATCGTCCCGTGGGATGCCGTATCCTCCCTGGCTGGCCCGCCGCTGTCGGAGTGGATCACGCCCTGATCCCCGGCCCGGCGTGGTCGCAGGGGGGAAGCTCGGTCCGCCATGGGGGGATTGCCCCCCTTGAGGCCGCCTCCGCCGTTGGCGGAAGATGCCGCCCACCTGTCAGCAGGAGAGCATTCCATGCAAGGTTTCCGTGCGTCGCCCTGGCTCGTTTCGTTTTGTGCCGTGCTGGCGCCGGCCTTCGGCATAGGCCTGGCCGCAGCCGAGCAGGCCGCGTCGCAGATGGATCATTCCCATCACCACCATGCCGAAGCAGCCGCGGCCGTTCCGGAGGCGGATCCGCATGCCGCGCACCGCCACATGATGGAAAAGCAGTCCGACCCGGACGTGCAGCGCATCCAGCGTGCCTACGCGATCCCGGAGTTGTCGCTCGTGCGCGAGGACGGCCGCAGCGTGCGGCTCGCCGATGAATTGAACGATGGCCGCCCCGTCGTCATGAACTTCATCTACACCACCTGCACCACCATCTGCCCGGTCACCAGCCAGGTGCTCTCGGTGTTCCAGCAGAAGCTGGGGGCAGATCGTGCCAAGGTGCACATCGTTTCGATTTCCATAGACCCCGAAGAGGACACGCCGGCCCGCCTGCGTGACTACGGCAAGCGTTTCCACGCGGGCCCGACCTGGCAGCATTACACCGGCACGCTCAAGGCGAGCGTCCAGGTGCAGCAGGCATTCGGTGTGTACCGCGGCGACAAGACCAACCACGCGCCCGTGACACTCGTCCGTCCTGCGCCGGGCAAGGACTGGGTCCGCCTCGAAGGCTTCGCGACGCCCGAGCAGATCCATGCCGAGATCCGGGGCGCGTTACTCGCGAACCGTTGATCCGCTCCGCACCCGCGCCGCGCCCCGCGGCTCCGTTCCTCCCGATGACGCGTGCCGAGATGGCCGCGCTCGGCTGGGATCAGTGCGACATCGTGCTGGTCACCGGCGACGCCTACGTCGATCACCCGAGTTTCGGGATGGCGATCATCGGTCGTTATCTGGAGGCGCAGGGGTATCGCGTCGGCATCATCGCGCAGCCGGACTGGCACGGATCGGAGGCCTTCCGCGAACTCGGGCGCCCGCGACTGTTCTTCGGCATCACCGCCGGGAACATGGACTCGATGGTGAACCGCTACACCTCGGACAAGCGCATCCGCAGCGACGATGCCTACACGCCCGGTGGCGAGGCAGGCAGGCGCCCCGATCGTTCGGTCATCGTCTATGCCCAGCGTGCGCGCGAAGCGTTCAAGGATGTACCGCTCGTCATCGGCGGCATCGAGGCGTCGCTGCGCCGCATCGCACACTTCGACTACTGGTCGGAGAAGGTCCGCCGCTCGATCCTCATGGACGCGAAGGCCGACCTGCTGGTGTACGGCAATGCCGAGCGACAGGTCGCAGAGCTGGCGCGCCGCCTCGACGCGGGTGAGCGCATCGACCAGATCACCGACCTGCGCGGCACGGCCTTCGTGCGACGCGGGCATGGCGCGGATTTCATCGAGATCGATTCCACGCACCTCGACGCACCCGGCCCCCTGAACCCGCCGGTCGATCCGTATGCGATGGAACCGGGAAAAGCGCCGCAGGCTGGCGAAACCGAAGAGCCGCTCGAAACCCATGCGCCGGAGACCGTGGTGAAGTTCGTGCGCCGCGTGAAAGCCGCCGACCGCGACCGCAGCGTGATCCGGCTGCCGGCTTTCGAACAGGTGGAAAAAGACCCCGTACTGTATGCCCATGCCTCGCGCATCCTTCACCTGGAGGCGAATCCGGGCAATGCACGCGCCCTCGTGCAGCGACATGGCAACACGGATGTCTGGCTCAATCCGCCGCCGATCCCGCTGGCGATGGACGAGATGGATTTCGTCTACGAGCTGCCTTACCAGCGCCGTCCGCATCCTGCTTACGGCAATGCCGAGATACCCGCGTACAAGATGATCCGGTTTTCGATCGCGATCCAGCGCGGCTGCTTCGGGGGCTGCAGCTTCTGCTCGATCACCGAGCATGAAGGTCGCGTGATCCAGAATCGCAGCGAAGGCTCGATCCTCAAGGAGATCGAGCAGATCCGCGACACCGTGCCCGGCTTCACCGGCGTGATCTCGGATCTCGGCGGCCCGACGGCGAACATGTATCGCATCGCCTGCAAGAGCCGCGAGATCGAGAAGAACTGCCGCCTGCCGTCCTGCGTCTATCCAACGGTCTGCTCTAATCTCAACACGGACCACACGCCGTTGATCGAGCTGTACCGCAAGGCGCGCGCGCTGCCCGGCATCAAGAAGATCCTGATCGCCTCCGGTGTGCGCTACGACCTCGCGATCGAATCGCCCGAGTACGTGAAGGAGCTCGCGCAGCACCACGTTGGCGGCTATCTCAAGATCGCGCCCGAGCACGTCCGCGAAGGGCCGCTGTCGAAGATGATGAAGCCGGGCGTGGGCACCTACTACCGCTTCAAGGAACTCTTCGACAAGTACTCGAAGGAAGCAGGCAAGGAGCAGTACCTCATCCCCTACTTCATCGCGGCCCATCCGGGCACGACCGATGAAGACATGCTCGAGCTTGCCATATGGCTTAAAACGCACGGCTTCCGTGCGGACCAGGTGCAGGCCTTCCTCCCGTCGCCGATGGCCTCGGCCACCGCGATGTACCACAGCGGCAAGAACCCGCTGCACCGCGTGACGCGCGACAGCGAGAACGTGGCTGTCGCCAAGGGCCTGCGGCAGCGCCGCCTGCACAAGGCCTTCCTGCGTTACCACGATCCGAACAACTGGCCGGTGCTGCGCGAGGCCCTGCGGCGTATGGGCCGCGCGAACCTCATCGGCAACAGCCCGCAGCACCTGATCCCGTCGTACCAGCCCAGGGGCACCGGCGAGGCCGCCGAAGGCCAGCGCGCCGGCTACAAGCACGGCACGCAGCGCACGCCTGGCGGGAAACCTGCAGTGGGCAAACATCCCTTCCGCACGCAGCACACCGGCCTGCCGCACACGCCGCGTGCGCCGGGCACCGCGGGGGCTGCCGGTGCGGCAAAGCCAGGCGCCGCACGCGGTCCTTCGCGCGGCCCGTTCAAGGGCAGGGGTGGGCCGAAGGGCCGGCCGCGATGAACAGCACGCGCGTGCTCGGTATTGCCGGCGTGATGATGGCGATCGGCATTGTCGTCGGCGCGTTGGCGGCGCATGCGCTGCAAAAAGTGCTGGAGCCTCGGCAGCTGGAATCGCTGCACACCGCCGTGAACTACCAGCTGTTCAATGCGCTGGGCCTGCTCGCGATCGGCGTCCTGGTGCGCGGGGATGACCAGCCCGCACTGAAGACCGTCGCCGCGCTGCTCATCGCCGGTATCGTCTGCTTCAGCGGCGGCATCTACATCATGCTGGCCGGTGCCCCGAAGTTCCTGGGGCTCGTCACGCCGGTCGGTGGATTGTTCCTGATCATCGCCTGGGTCGGGTTCGCCCAGGCGATGCTGCGTCGCTGATCAGCGACGCTTCGACGCGTCCAGCTGCTCGCCCGACACCCACCAGCCGTGCACCTGCGGGCGCAGCGCCACCGGCATCTTCACGACAGCGACCGGCGGCTGGCTGATCGCATCGGCCTTCAGGATGACGAGCTCCGATTCGTGGTGTTCGAAGTCGATCTCGTGGTCGATGACGGCGAGGATCCAGCCGGCATGGCCCGGCGTCTTCGACGGCACGTGTACCGGCTCGTTGAAGGCGTAACCCGGACCGCGCGACAGCGCATCCAGCACCTGGCCCGTCGTCACATCGAGGTACAGCAGCGCGTTGAAGCAGGAACCCACCGGACCACCCGACACCGGCGGTCCGATGCGCGGATCGTAGGTCGGCAGCCAGAAGCGCTCGTAGGCGCGGCCCTGGTCGCAATCGCGCAGGCGCGGCAGGTCGCCCGGCGGTCCGATCACGCGCGACTGCAGCTCGGCGTTCGGATCCGACAGGTCGACGCTCCAGCGCGTGAGGCCGCCGGTCATCGTCATCGGGTTGAACGGGTCATCCGGACGGTGCATGAACGGGAAGGCGTTCGTGCTGGTGAGGCAGATGTCGATGTGCACGACATCGCCTTCGTTGAACGCATTGACGAAGTGGAAGGCCGACACGCCCTTCGGGCCCTTGAACCAGCGCATCTCCTCGACCTTGCCGTATCGGGGCATCACGCCCATCCAGCTGTCGCCATCCGGCTCGTGCTGCCAGTGGTCGCCGCCGGCCTTCAGGCGCTCGAGATCCGTGAGCGTCGGGAACAGCGGGAAGACCGCGTACTTCTCGGTGATGCCGAAGTCATGGATCGTCGAGAGATAGGGCTGCTTGAACCACTGCTCGGAGGTGAGCTTGCCGTCCTTGTCGACGATCCAGTAGGCCACGTCGTCCGTGCATAGACCGCCGGCCTCGTACCCGAAGGAGAACAGCTCGCCCGTCACGGGATCGACGCGCACGTGCGCCGTCATCGTCTCCGAGCGCAGCTTGCCGCCGAAGTCATGGCGACCCACCGTTTCCAGCGTGTGCGGATTCACTTCGTAGGCGCGCGCGTCTTCCTTCGTCATCAGCAGGCGGCCCGCGTGCCAGACCGGCGTCGTGTTCGCCACGGCGCGGTCCACCCCCTTCACTTCGGGCAGGTCTGTGAACGGGTTGCGGTACTTGCCGAACAGGGCGCGGCGCGCCTTGCGCTCGGCTTCGAAGCGCGGCGTGCGCACGTAACGGATGTCGTGGTCGATCTTGCCGTTCTCGATCAGGAAGCGGCTCACCATGCCGTCACCCGAGAGCGCGATGTCCATCGGGTCGCGCGGCGCATGCGCCGGGTCCGGGACAGCGCGGAAGAAGGCGCCGCGGATCTCGGTCGGGATCTCACCCTGGACCTCGAGGTTGCGGGCATTCCATTCGACGCCGATCGGGCGGTTCAGGCGGTTGAACTGGACGGTATCCGGATAGCGCGACATGGAAAGTTCCCCCGATCGAGTGGTGGTCTGCGGTTGCGGTCGCAACAATAGTCATGCCCGCTACAGGCTGGCAAGCTGCCACAGCAATGACCCGGGAAATCATGGACCTTCGACGATCCGTCCGCCATCGTCCTGGCGCGCTGGCGCTTTGGGCGGCGTGCCTGCTGCTGCCTTTCTCCCCGCCATCCGACGCAGCCGTCGCGATACTCAGCGTCGAGGGCGCGCCGGAGCTCGTGCTGGTCGATGCGGGTCGGCTGCAACCGGAGGTGCTGGGCCGCCTGGCGGCCGCCGGATTCGTTTCCGCCCGTCAATTCGAGACGGGTTGCGAAGTCGTCGATGCGGGCCTGTTGGCCGACCGCCTGCAATGGGCCCGTCGCGTCGTGGCCTTGGTAGCGCCGGCGGATGCTTCGCTGGTCGAGTCGCTGTGGATGGAGCAGGGCGGGAGCGTCGAGTCTGGTGCTCCTTCCGAAGCACTCTTGCGGCTGCGTGCGGCGCTGGGCGATGCGCGCCGCGAACTGGTCGCAATGATCGGCCGGCGGCCGGGCGCGGGTGCGCTTACTGGCGACGCACCGTAAAAGTGTCGCAATCCTTGGCAAGGCCCCGTTTGTAGCCTGCCATGAACCAGCGCTTGCGCTGGGCCAGGCTTCCGTGGGCATAGGTGTCGGGAACGATCACGCCCGGCTCGTGCCGCTTGGTCAGTTCCGTGGCGATGGCCGCGGGCAGCGACAAGGCCTGGTCGAGTTCGGCCGGCTTGAATGCGTTCTTCCCGCTGCGTGCCCCATGCGCCCAGATGCCGGCGAAGCAATCCGCCTGCAGTTCGGCACGCACCCGCAATGCCTTGCGGTCGTAGGGCCCCAGCGCCGCTTCCTCGCGCCGCAACCGGTCTTCGATGCCGCGCAGGTTCTGCACGTGGTGACCGATGGAGTGCGCGATCACATAGGCCTGCGCCAGGCCACCTTCCGCCGCGCCACGTTCCACCATGCCGTGGTGGAAGTCCTTGTCGATGTACAGGCGCCGGTCCGGCGCGCAGTAGAACGTGCCGTCGCCGTCAACGGCGTTGCCGCACCCGGTGCGGGTCGTCCCGTCGAAGAAGCGCAGTCGCGGCGGCAGATAGGTATCGCTTTCCTCGGCGAAGACCTGTGTCCAGGTGTCTTCCGCCTCGGAGAGCAGCATCGAGGTGAATTCATCCAGCGCGTCGCGCGGTGGGGGCGGAACTTCCGGTTCCGGCTCCGGGGGTGGCGCGGGGGCGTTCGCCACTGCCGCACGGGGTGCGTCCTGCACCGGCCCCTGGCGGAAGTGGACGGCGTAAGCCGCTGCAATCGCGATCGCCGCGGCGCCGGCCAGGGTGAGTTTGATTGCAGGACGCATGCGATCGCCGGGGTCGATAGGTTGCAGGATGTTAGCAGACCCCGTCGATGGGCCCGCATATCATTGCGCGCACATGGACGTCCTGCCTATCCACGCTGTCTTGCCCGCGTTGTCCGCCGCGCTGCGGACGGCGCGAAACGTGGTGCTCGAAGCGCCACCCGGCGCCGGCAAGAGCACGGTCGTACCCTTGGCACTGCTGGAAGAGCCTTGGGCGCAGGGGCGGCGGATCCTCCTGCTCGAGCCGCGCCGGCTTGCAGCCCGTGCCGTGGCGGCCCGCATGGCGCGCAGTCTGGGCGAAGTGCCGGGCGGTACCGTCGGCTATCGCATGCGTTTCGATACGCGGGTCGGCGCGCGCACGCGCCTTGAAGTCGTCACCGAGGGCGTCCTGACGCGCATGCTTCAGGAAGACCCGGCACTCGAAGGCGTCGCCGCGGTGCTTTTCGATGAGTTCCACGAACGCAGCCTCGCTGCGGACCTCGGGCTCGCCTTGTGTCTCGAGTCCCAGTCCACGCTGGCGGACTCGCTGCGGCTCGTGGTGATGTCGGCCACGCTGGATGGCGCTGCCGTGGGGGCTTTGCTGGGCGGCGCGCCGGTGGTGCGTGCCGAAGGCCGCCAGTTCGAGGTGGCGGTGCGTTACCTCGGCAGGGGCCTGCCCGCGTTGCCCGAGCCTGATCTGCCATTGTCGCGCCAGCTGGCGCCTGTGGTCGCCGGCTTGCGGAGAGCGCTCGCAGAGACCGAAGGGGATGTGCTCGCCTTTCTGCCGGGCACACCGGAGATCCGTCGTCTTCGCAGCTTGCTGGAGGAGTCGCCGCTCGAGCCGGGACT
>JBDLPS010000099.1:0-2518 GCA_039800965.1 Pseudomonadota bacterium
GCCAACGGCGAGGGCACGGAGGCGTCCATCTCCAACACGGCGACGTGGGGCTTCAAGCTGACGCTCCTCGACAAGGCGGTGGCCAAGGCGAAGACGCTTACGCCGAAGGTGCGCCCCGTGCGCGTCAACGGGCGTGATTACTACGTCGCCTTCCTCCATCCGTATCAGGTCTATCAGATGCGGACGGACACCAACACCGGGCAGTGGCTCGACATCCAGAAGTCGGCCATGGCGGGGATGCAGTCGTCGGAGAGCCCGATCTTCACGGGTGCGCTCGGCGTCTACAACAACGTCATCCTGCACGAGTGGAGCTACCTCCCCAGCTTCACCTCCTCCAACTCGAACATCACCAACAACGTCTATCGGGCGGTGCTGGCGGGTTCGCAGGCGGCGGTGATGGCGACGGGCGGTGGCGACGGCTCCAGCGTCACGTGGCGCGAAGAGCTTTTCGACTACGGCAACCAGCTTGGCGTGCTGGGCGGCATGATCTTCGGCGTCAAGAAGTCGGTGTTCAACAGCACGGACTTCGGCACGATCACCATGTCCACCTACTCGCCGGCGCCGTCGTAAGGAGGCCCTGAACCATGGCAACCTACACCGCTGACGCGGGTACCCTTAACCGCCTCGTCCATGTGGGCGAGAACGTGGTGGTGTCCCGCTACATCTCCAACGGCGTCACGATGTCCGTCGGCGATGTCTACCAGATGTGCCGCATTCCGAACGGCGCCACGATTACCGGCATGGAGTTCTATGGCCGGTCGTCTGGCACGGGCGGCATCATCTTCGACGTGGGCTACACCAGCAGCGCGCTCAACACGCTGTCGGTGTTCGGCAAGGCGACGATCAGCGCGACCGATCAGAAGGTCGTCGTTGGCACGACCACGCTGCCGTCCACGGTCTCCATCTCGGACGACGCGGCTCAGCAGTACTGGATCGTGACCATGTCGGTCGCGTCCGGCACGGCCACCGTGACCGGCACGTTCGGGATGATCGTCCGCTACACGGCGGCCGGCGCCGGGCGGCCCTGACCCAATGATGGGGGGGCAATCACGCCCCCCCATCTTCTTTCTGGAGGATACGTGCAGGACGCAAACGTAGTCTTCAACCAGGCCATCGCCCACATGCAGCAGGGCGAGTGGCAAAAGGCGGAACCCTTTCTGGACGCCTTGGCCGAAACGGCCATCGACAACCCGAACGTGCTGGTCAACCTCGGCATCTGCGAGGCGAACCTCAACCGGCCGGGTGTCGCCATCGCGCTCCTCTCCTATGCCTGCGCGCTGGCCCCTGACGACGCCGGCCCGCTGGTCAATCTCGGCGCGACATTCATCGGCGGCATCCATCGCGACGTGAAGCGCCGCGCATTGATCCGCGCCGCGGAAATCGATCCCAAGCACGCCGATGCGTGGGGCAACCTGTCCGGGACCTATGTTCAGGACGGCGATCCCGATCCGGGCATCGAGGCCGCGCAGCGGTGCGTTGCCCTGGAGCCGGACCACGCATCCGCGCACAACAATCTGGGCCTACTCTACCTCGAAAAGGGCGAGTGGGTGACGGGCTGGCATCACTGGCGCTGGCGCAAGAAAATGGCGCAGTGGCATGGCCGCCCGACCTACACCGCCCCAGAGTGGGACGGCACGCCGGTTGCGTCGCTGCTGGTGCGCGGTGAGCAGGGCATCGGCGACGAGGTCATGTTCCTGTCGTACCTCGACCTGTTGCTGGCGCGCGTGTCCAATCGGCTGGTGCTGGAGGTCAACCCGAAGCTGGTTCCGCTGGTGCGGCGGTCGCTGATCGACCCGCGGCTTGAAGTGATCGGCACGGAAGCCGAGTTTACCGGCACGGTGGACGCGCAGTGCTGCCTGGGCGACTTGCCCGAGTTGCTGGACCAGATGGTGCCGCCGCAGCGGTCGCACTACCTGCAACCGGACGTGAGCCGGGTTCGGCACTGGCAGCAATGGCTTGCCGCGCATGGTCCGCGCCCCTGGGTGGCGTTCGGGCTGCATGGCGGCACGAAGGCGAGCCACGAATACGTCCGCAACTGCGCGCCGGATGAGTGGCGCCCGGTGATCGATGCGGCCGGCAGCGCCTACAGCATCCAATACGGCCCCAGCGGGCCGCGTAGGAGCGCGGAGGCGGGCATTCCGCTGCTGCACATCCCTGCGAACGACCTGATGGAGCAGGCGGCCTTTATCGCGGCCTGTGACGTGCTGGTGAGCGTGCCGCAGACGGCGCTGCACCTGGCGGGCGCGACGGGGCAACGGGTGTTCGGGGTCATCTCGGACAAGCCCGCATGGCGCTACGGGCTCAAGGGGCCGATGCCCTGGTACTCGCCCGAGGTGGTGCGGCTGTTCCGCATGGCGCCGGGCGAGAAATGGCGACCGGTGATGGAGCGTGTGGCGTCTGCGGTGAAGGAGTTGGCGCCATGAGCCTCATTACCGACGCCTACCGCCGCGCGAACGAGATGCTGCACGAGACGACGCAGTACGGCGTCACGGCACCGCGGTTCATGGCCGCAATCGAC
>JBDLPS010000100.1:0-15627 GCA_039800965.1 Pseudomonadota bacterium
ACGCCTGCAGACCTACACGCTGGCGAATGGCAGCGTCGAACAGTCGGGGTATCTCTCTCCGCACAGCTACTACCTGATGGAACTCTTCAAGATCACGCCGCAGGGAAAGATCAGGCAGATCGAGGCAGGGTTCCTGACGGTGCCGTATTACATGCCGCTGATCGCGGAATAGTGTGGGCCCGCTGGGATTCGAACCCAGAACCAAGGGATTATGAGTCCCCTGCACTAACCGTTGTGCTACAGGCCCGCCGAGGGAAGGCCGCAACGATACCACCGCCCCGGTTTGCAGTCCCCCGCCCAGCACCCTAGGCTTGAAGGGACATGTCCCGCCTGATGGTCTTCCAGCACGTCGCGGCCGAGCCGCTCGGCACCCTGCATGCGTGCATCCGCGCCCGGGGACACCGCATCCGCTTCCACAACTTCGAACGGGATCCAGACGCGCAGCCAAACGTCGACCGCTACCAGGGTCTGGTCGTGCTGGGCGGTCCGATGAACGTGGACGAGCAGCACCGCCACCCGCACCTGCGAACCGAGCTGCTGACGATCGAAGCGGCACTGAAGCAGGACAAACCGGTGCTCGGCATCTGCCTGGGTGCCCAGCTGCTGGCCCACGTGCTGGGTGCGCCGGTGTTGCGGCACGATCGGCACGAAATCGGCTGGTACGACCTGGAGACGACGGACGCAGGCCGCGCCGACCCGGTGGTCGGCTCGCTGGGCGAGCGGGCGCCGGTGTTCCAGTGGCACGGCCGCACCTACGGCTTGCCGACGGGGGCGGTGTAGCTCGCGCGCACGGCCACCTGCGAGCAGCAGGCCTTCCGCTTCGGCGAGTCGGCCTATGGCTTCCAGTTCCACCTCGAGGCGGACACGAAGATGATCGAGCGCTGGCTGCGCACGCCGGCCTACCGGGACGAACTGGCTTCCGCCACGCTGCCGCAGGACGCGGCCGGCATACGCGAGGCGACGCCACTGCGCATGACGGCCATGCAGCCGCTCGCGGAAACGGTGTTCAACGGCTTCCTCGACCTGGTCGGCCGGCCCTCGCGGAGAATCCTGCTGCCCTCCCATGGGGGCCTCGATTAGACTCGCGCGCCATGGACACCCTGCCCCCCTGCCCCCAGTGCGCATCGGCCCTCACTTACGAGGACGGCGTGAATTTCATCTGCCCGGAATGCGGGCATGAATGGCCCCAGGCTGCAGCCGCCGAGGCAGCACCGGAAGCGCGCGTCGTGCGCGACTCGGTCGGCAACGTGCTGCAGGACGGCGATTCGGTCACCGTCATCAAGGACCTCAAGGTAAAGGGGTCTTCGTCGGTGGTGAAGGTCGGCACAAAGGTGAAGAACATCCGCCTGGTCGATGGCGACCACGACATCGACTGCCGCATCGAAGGTATCGGCGCGATGGGCCTGAAGTCGGAGTTCGTGAAGAAGAGCTGACTATTCCTGCCAGGGCGGATCCTCGCGCATCGCGACGCGCGAGGAATTGCCAAGCAGGAAATCCCCCAGCAGGTCGATGGTCTGCGGGAACGCCGCGTTGATCTTCGCGCGCAGCTCGGCCGATGTCTTCGATTCGGCAACGGCCTTCTCGAAACGGACGAGGTAGTTCTTCGTGTAGGCGAGCGCGCTGGTGTCATCCGGCAGGCCGGGCTTCTTGTGACCGGCGACTACGGTCTTCGCACCCAGCGCCGCGAGGCGATCGACGCTCGCGGCCCAGGCCTTGCGCTCCGGCTGCAGTGACTCGCCCAGCCAGAGGTGCACTTCATTGAACAGGATGTCGCCGGCGATCAGCGTCTTCGCCGACGGGATCCACAGCGCCGTGCAGTGCGCATGGTCGCCCTGCATCGGGCCCACCACCTCGAGGCGTTCACCCTCGAGGGTGATGACGCCGTCCTTCACCGGCTCCGGGGCGGTCGGATAGCGCGGCCCGTTCGCGCCGAGCATCGGGCTCCAGCGCTTGATCTTCATCGGGATGGACTTCCAGATGTCGTCCACCACCTGCGGCGCCGCGTAGACCTTCGCATCCGGGAAGGCCTGCGTGATCACTTCCATGCTGAAGAAGTGGTCCGGGTGGTCATGGGTCACATAGATCGCATCGAGGTGCTTGCCGCTCTCGAGGACCCAGGCCACTACGCGATGCGCATCGGCGCGCGTGAAAGGCGCGTCGACGAGCACGGCACCCTTCTCGCCCTTGACCAGCGTGATGCTCGTAAAGAGGCTTCCGGCACCGGTCTGCATGACCTCGACAGTGAGCGGCGCAGCCTGCGCTGCGCCGGCACCGATCACGAGACAGGCCAGCGTCTGCACGAACTTGCGGATCATAGGCATCACCTTGCGTCAGAACTGCTGCGGGTTGACGAGCACCTTGCACTGGGTGCTGCGGTGGCGCAGCGCCTCGAACATGTCAGGCATGTTCGGCAGGTCGACGATGTCCGTGACCATCGCGCGCGGCGTGTCCGGATCCTTGTCCAGCACGTCAGCCGCCAGCTCGAACTCGCGCACCTCGTAGAAGGCCGAGGCCTGCAGCGTGACTTCCTTGCTGACGAACTGGAAGGGCATGAAGGTATCCGGCGGCGAGCACAGGCCCAGCACGATCACCTGGCCGCGCACCTTCACCAGCTCGATGGCCTTCTGGATCAGGCCCGGCTTGCCGACGGCTTCGTAGACGATGTCCGGCGGACCGCCCAGCGCGGCCGCCACGCCTTCCGGCGTCGCCTGCTCGGGCGACAGGAAATGGGTCGCGCCCATCTGCATGGCAAGGCCAGCACGCCGATTCGAACCCGCGGTCACGGCAATGCGGCTGGCGCCCATGAACTTCGACCAGTACGCGGCAGCCAGGCCGATGGGGCCCGCGCCGACGATCAGCACGCGGGCACCGGCCTGCGGCTTCGCCAGCGCGACGCCGTGCAGGCTGACCGCCAGCGGCTCGACCAGCGCGCCATCTTCCAGCGCCAGCGTCTTCGGCAGCTTGATGAGCTGGTGCGTCTCGGCGAGCGAGTACTGGCCGTAGCCACCGCCGTCAATGCGCATCTTCGTGCACCAGGCTGGCACGCCGGCCTTGCAGGTCGCGCACTGGCCGCAGCCGTGCACGGGGAAGACCGCGACATGGTCGCCGACCTTCACGTTGTCGACGCCACGACCCAGCGCCATGACCTTGCCCGAATACTCATGGCCCAGGACCATGCCAGGCTGCGCGCCAAAGATCGGGTCTTCGGTGATGTGCAGGTCGCTGCCGCAGATACCGCAGCGGCAGACCTCGACGACAACTTCGTTGTCGCCCGGCGTCGGATCGGGAATGGTCTCGACGACGAGCGGCGAGTTCAGCTTCTTGAAAACAGCAGCCTTCATGAGAAATACACCTCTTCGAGGACAACGCCCTTCGGCTCCTCGATCAATTCGAGCACGACGCCATCGGGGTCGCGCACATAGACAACCTTCAGCCCGTCGACCGGACCGCCTTCGGCCTTGAGCACGCGGCCCACGGCCTTGAAACCGGCGCTGCGCACCAGTGCCACGACCTTGTCGAGGTCCGCGACCTTCAGACAGACATGCATGAAGCCCGGGTCGCAGGCCCGCAGCGTGGACGTACGGCCCAGCGGCGCCCGATAGCACAGCAGCTCGATGACATGCCCCGGGAGCTTCGCGAAGGCCACGTCGATCTCGCAGCCGGGCACTCCCACGATCTCCTCGAAGAAGGGACCATTCGCGCGCACCGGGTTGCTCACCTCGCAACCCAGCAGATCACGATAGAAGCGGATCGAACGATCGATATCGGACACCGTGATGCCCGTGTGCCCGACGCTCTTCACCTTCACGGGTGCATCATTGCTGCTCACGAGGTGATCTCCACGACGCAGACGCCGCCGTTCACCTTCGCGTTCTCGCCCTCGGGCACGAGGATTTCGAGCAGCGTGCCATTGCCCGGTGCAGCGATCTCCTGCGTGACCTTCTCCGTCTCGATCTCGTAAAGCACATCGTCCTTGGCGAAGCTGTCGCCCGCCTGCTTGTGCCACTTCGCGATCGTCGCCTCGTGCATGTTCATGCCGACGCGAGCCAGTTTGAGCGTGACCTTCATGCGAGAAGACCACGGCAGGTGTTGGCAATCGTGTCGGCGTTCGGCAGCACGCGCGCCTCGGCGTTCGGCGCGTAGGGGATCGCGACGTTCGGCACGGTCACGCGCTTCACCGGCGCCTTGAGAAGACCGAAGCCCACGTCGGCGACTTCAGCCGCGATCTGGCTCGCCACGCTGCAGCGGTCGCGCGCTTCGTCGCAGACGACCAGGTGACCGGTCTTCTGCACCGAGGCCAGCACCGCAGCGAGATCGAAGGGCACCAGCGTGCGCGGATCGATCACTTCGGCCTCGATGCCGGCCGCGGCGAGGTGCTTCGCCGCTTCCAGCGCAGGCTTCAGCATGGAGCCGATCGCAACGACCGTGACGTGCTGGCCGGCACGGGCGATGTTCGCCTTGCCGAAGGGCACGAGCAGTTCGCCATCGGGCACTTCACCCTGTTCACCGCCGCGACCGCCCGCTTCCATGAAGAAGGTCGGGTTGCTGCCGCGGATCGCGCTCTTCAGCAGGCCTTTCGCGTCGGCCGGCGTGGCCGGCGTGAGCACGTTGATGCCACCGAGGTTCAACAGGGGCGGATAGGCCGTGTCGGAGTGCTGCGCGGCATTGGAGCCACCACCACCGTAGGAGCAGATGACGGTGATGGGCATCTTTGCCTGGCCACCCGACATCAGGCGCATCTTCGCCATCTGGTTGCCGATGGCGTCCATGCCGGTGTAGATGAAGTTCGAGAACATCAGGTGCAGGATCACGCGATGGCCTGCGGCCGCGGCGCCGACCGCCATGCCCGTGAGCGTCTGCTCGCAGATCGGCGTATTGCGGATGCGATTGCGGCCGAACCTCTCGGTGAGACCACGGCAGTCGCCCATGATCGCGAGTTCGACGTCCTCACCGAAAAGGATCACCTTGGGATCGCGCTCCATCTCTTCGAAGAGCGCTTCGTTGATCGCCTGGATATAACGCTTCTTTGCCATGTCGAAAGTCTCCGTCAGGGCGTCTGGCCGTCGAACATGAGGCTGAAGGCGAGCTCCGGATCGGCCGGTTCGCTTTCCTCGGCGAAACGCACGGCCTCGTCGACCTGCGCCATCACGCGCTTCTCGATTTCCTCGAGGCGCGCCACATCGGCCGCATTTCCAGCCAACTGGCCGCGCGTGAACGCGATCGGGCAACGGCCCTTCCAGGCCTCGATCTCGTCCTTCTCGCGGTACTTCTGGCCGCCAAGGAAAAGATCTTCGGCTTCCAGATGTCCCTGGATGCGGTAGGTGTGCGCCTCGATGAAGGTCGGGCCACCGCCGCTGCGGGCGCGTTTGACCGCGTCCTGCATCGCCTGCCAGACCGCGAGGACGTCGTTGCCGTCGATCACGTGGCAGGGAATGTTGAACGCGCGGGCGCGATCGACGATCTGACCGGAAGTCACCGTCTTCGACGGGCTGAACTCGCTGAAGGTGTTGTGTTCGCACACGAAGATCAGCGGCAGCTGCCACAGGCTCGCGACATTCAGGCACTCCATCAGCGTGCCCTGGTTCGAAGCACCGTCACCGAAGAAGTCGGCGACCACGCGGCCCTCGCCCGCCAGCATCGCGGAGTACGCGGCACCGGTCGCGATGGCGAATCCCGCGCCGACGATGCCGTTCGCACCGAGGATGCCCTTGGAGAAGTCCGCCACGTGCATGGAACCACCCATGCCCTTGCAGATCCCCGTCTTCTTCGCCCAGATCTCGGCCATCATGGCCTTGAGGTCGCCACCCTTGGCCAGATAGTGGCCATGGCCGCGATGGGTGCTGGTAATCATGTCGCTGTCCGCGAGGTGCGCGCATACGCCGGTCGCGATCGCCTCCTCGCCGATGTACAGATGCACCGCGCCGGGCAGGTTGCCCGCCTTGTTCTCGTCCCGCAGCCGCTCTTCCGTGCGCCGGATCAGCAGCATGCGCTCATACAGGGCGAACAGATCGTCCCTGGACGGCGACTGGTTCGTCATCGCGTGTCCCCCGCTTCCTTGTAAATATGATGTTTTAAACTATAACCCGTATCCAACGACACAAGGACGCCCCACGTGAAGCTCTATTACCTGCCCGGCGCCTGCTCGCTGGCTTCGCATATATCGCTGTTGGAGGCCGGCATCCCGCACCAGGCCTTCGCGGTGGACCGCGCCACCAAGCGTACCGCCGACGGGCAGGACTTCCTGTCCTTCAACCCCAAGGGCTACGTGCCGGCCCTGGTGCTGGACGATGGTCAGGTGCTGACCGAAACCCCCGCATTGCTTCCCTGGATCGGCGCCCTGAATCCGGCCGCCCGGCTGATCCCGGCGCCCGGCACCCTGGGGCATTTCCGGGTCAGTGAATGGTGCGTCTACCTCAACTCGGAAGTGCACAAGGCGCTTGGACCGATCTTCCGGCCGGACACCAGCGAGGAACAGAAGGCGAAGCAGCGCGAAATCGCAGCGAACCGCCTTGCACTGGCCGAGGCAGCCCTGGCTGACCACCCCTACCTGACCGGGCAGGACTTCACGGTCGCCGACGCCTACCTGTACGTGATCCTGAGCTGGGGACCCCGCACCGGCCTCGACCTGGCCGCCTTCCCGAGGCTGGCGGACCTGCTGAACCGGGTCGCGCGGCGTCCCTCCGTCGTGGCAGCCCGCAAGGACGAAGGCCTGCCGGCGTGACACGGCCGTGACAAACGGTCCGGGCAGGGAGACTAGCCTCCTGCCCATGTCCCTCCTCGACCTGATCGTGCTGAACCGCCGCACCGCGACCGACGCGGGCACGGTGGCGCACGTCCCGGAACTGGCCGATGCCTGCGTGGTGAAGACCTGCCTGCGGGAAGTCCAGGTGACGACGCGACAGGCCTTCGACCAAGGCGATGTCCCGGCGGGCAACGGCGGCGCCGGCGACCTCTATCAGGGTGCGGACGCCTACGGCTTCCTGCTGCGGCTCGCCAGCGGCCTCGAAAGCGAGATCGCGGGCGAGACGGAAATCTTCGGCCAGATCAAGGAATGCTGGCGACAGTACGAACTGAAGCACCCGGACAGCGCGAGGGCGCTGCGGCCGTGGATGCAGCGCCTGCTGCAGGAAACGAAGGAAATCCGCAGCGAATACATCGTCGGCCTGGGCAGCGCGACCTACGGCTCACTGGCGCGCAGGCTGATCGGTGGCCGTCCGGAAGGCACGACCCTGCTGGTGGGCGCAGGTCAGCTCGCCGCGACCGTCCTGCCCTACCTCGACAGCGCCGACCTGCGCATCTACAACCGCAGCCCAGCCCGGGCCTTCGAGATGCTGGCGCAGGCAAGGGCGCGCGACGACAGCTACAGGACCACGGTGCTTGAACCGACGCTGGAGGCCGAACTGTCCGCCTGGCGGGACGCGCGCGACGTGGTGCTCTGCGTGCCGGCGGATGCCGAGCGCGACCCCGCCCGCGTCGCCGCCTGGCGTGAACATGCGGAAGGCCGTGGCGGGCGCATCCTGCATCTGGGCATCATGGATGCCGCCGGTACGGCCTGGCAGGGCGTACCGCGGCTTGCCTGCCTCCGCGAACTGTTCAGCCTGCGCGACGCCCAAGCCGAGCAACGCGACGCCCTGCTCGTCCGCGCGCGCCGCGCCTGCCTTGGCAAGGCACAGCTTGCACTGCTGGACGATGCGGATGGCTCGCGTCCCGGCACCTCGAACCACGGCTGGGAAGACCTCGCGGCCTTTCTGGCACTCGGCACCTGAAGGAACACGACACGATGACCGCCATCACGCTGCGACTCGGCACCCGCCGCTCGGCACTGGCCTGGGTGCAGAGCAGCCAGGTCGCGCAGGCGCTGCGCGACGCGCACCCGGGCCTCGAGATCGAGATGGTTGGCATCGAAACGCGCGGCGACCGCATCCAGAACGTGCCGCTGTCGGGCATCGAGGGCAAGGAATTCTTCACTGCTGAAATCGATGCCGCGCTGCGCGAAGGTCGCGTGGATCTCACCGTGCATTCGCTGAAAGACCTGAGCCTCGAGCGCCCGACGGAGCTGACCCTGGGCGCGATCCCGCGACGCGCGAACCCGCGCGACATCGCGATCTTCGCGCCGGATGCATTGGAGCGGCTCGCCGGCGGCCACGGCCTGCGCATCGGCACGGCCTCGCCCCGGCGCCAGCAACTGCTGCCCGCATTCTTCTCGCGGGCCTTGCCGCATGCGGCGCGCAACGCGATCGAACTGGTGCCGCTGCGTGGCAATGTCGACAGTCGCCTGCGCCGGCTGCGCGAACCGCGCGGTTCGGAACGGCAGCTCGACGGCGTGGTGCTCGCGCTCGCCGGCCTCACGCGGCTCTATGCGGACACCGTGACCGAACGGCAGGGCCGCAGCCTGCTCGACGGACTGCTGGCCGGACTGCCCCTGATGGTGCTGCCGCTGACGGAATGTCCGGCCGCGCCCGGCCAGGGCGCGCTGGCCATTGAATGCCGCGCGAATGATCCACGCACGCGCGAACTGCTCGCTGCGCTGGAGCATCCCCCCACGCGCGCCGCGATCGGCGCTGAACGCGCCGTGCTCGCCGAACACGGCGGTGGTTGCCACCAGCGCTTCGGCGCCACGCAACTGGACGTCGCCGACGGTGTATTGCTGCAGATCGGAGGCATCGCCGCTGACGGCAAGGACATCACCGGCCGTCGCTGGCAACCGGAATCCGCGCTGCCCGCCGCGCCCGCCTCGGCGGTGTTGTTCGATGGCACGCGGGTCGCTTCGCCAACGGTGCGGCCGGTGCTGGACGCGAGGGCGTTGCAGGCGACCCTTCAGGGCGATGCCGTATTCCTCGCACACTCGCGCGCGCTGCCCGACGGCGGCGCGCAGGCGCTAGCGGGCAAGCGTGTCTGGACTTCGGGTACGGCGAGCTGGTTCCGCCTCGCCGAGCAGGGCGTGTGGGTCGAAGGTTGCGCAGAGGGGCGTGGCGCGGAAGTCGCGGCCAGCCTCGTGGCCGAACCGGTGCTGCGCCTGCCGCGTGCGGCGGACTGGACCGTCCTCACCCACGCTGGCGCGGGGGCCGGATGGCAACAAGGCGCCTGGCGCGGCGTGAAGGTCATCCCCACCTACGATGCGCTGGATGCCATGCCGCTGGACGCGGCGGCCCTCCGAAAGGCCACCCACCTTTACTGGAGCAGCGTGGCGCAGTTCGAACTGGGCAAGGCGCATGCCTCGCCTGAAGCGCACCACGCCAGCGGCAGCGGCAAGACCGCCGAACACATACGCCGTGCGGGCATCGCATCGTTCACGGCCTTCCCGTCCGTCGAGGAGTGGCAGCAATGGGCAGCAAAGGCGCGCTGAGCGTCCAGCCGGTCCGGCAATCGCGCGTCATCGTGCTGCTCGCGGGCATCTGGCTCGCGATCATCCTGGCGCTCGGTTTCTGGTGGGCCTCCATCGTGATGCGGCAGGCGCGGCGCATCGCCGAACTGAGCCTCGCCGCCGGCCACCCCGCATCCGAAGCGGTCGCGGAAGTCCAGGTGACGCAGCGCATGCTGTACTGGGAGTCCGGGACCTTCCTGCTGCTGCTGCTCACGCTGTCGGCGGCGCTGTTCTGGTTCTACTGGCGGGACATGCTGCGCGCCAGAGGCACCCAGGCCTTCTTCGCCGCACTGACCCACGAGTTGCGCACCCCGCTGACAAGCGTGCGGCTGCAGACGGAAACGATCGCGGAAGGCGAGCCGACGCCGGAGCTCGTCGAGCGCCTGCTGGCCGACACGCACCGGCTGGAATCGCAGATCGACAAGACGCTGGAACTTGCCCGCCTCGAAGGCGGTGGCTCGCTGGCGGAGCAGGACATCCGCCTCGATCCGTGGCTGAACCGCGTGATGGGCTCGATCGTCGCGACGGAAGGCGATGCGGCGCGCCTCGAGATATCGGTCGAACCGTCATTGCCGGCCGTGCGCGGCGATACCTCCGCCGTTCAGATGATCCTGCGCAATCTGGTCGAGAACTCTGTGCGGCACGGCGATGTGGAATGCGTACGCGTCGAACTATCCGCCCGCCGCGCACCAGGAGGCGTGGAACTGCGCTACCGGGACGACGGCCGCGGATTCACCGGCGAACCGGCGCGGCTGGGCCGCATGTTCCAGCGCGGCGCCAGCTCCAGCGGCACGGGCGTCGGACTCTACCTCGTGCGCGTGCTGATGGAACGCATGGGCGGCAGCGTGGAATTCGCCCATGCCGAGGGTGGCGGATTCGAGGCTCGCCTGCGGTTCCGCGCGGCAGCAGGCTGACACAGGATGGCGGACGTGCCGCTGCTGATGGTCGAGGACGATGCGAACGTCGCCGTGACGCTCGCAGAACGCCTGCGCGCCAGCGGCTTCGTCGTGAGACATGCCGCCAGCGTCGCCGCTGCGCGCGAGGCCATCGCGGGCGGGCTGTTCGACGTGGCGCTGCTCGACGTCGGGCTGCCCGACGGCAACGGCTTCGAGGTCGCGCGCGAACTGCGCCAACGCAGCCCTGCAACGTCGATCATTTTCCTGACCGCCTACGGCACGCCGGAAGACCGCATCCACGGCCTTGAGCTGGGGGCGGACGACTACGTCACCAAGCCTTTCGTCTTCCGCGAACTGCTGCTGCGCGTGCAGAACGTGCTAAAGCGCGCGAGCTACCTGCGCACCGGCGCGACATCGGCCGGCACCGCGCGCATCGGCAAGGCCAGTGTCGATTTCGGTCGCTTCACGGCGACTGTCGACGACGCGGTCCACGCGCTGACGCACAAGGAATGCGCGGTACTCAAGTTGCTGCATGAACGCGCCGGCACTGCGGTAAGCCGTGACGAGATACTGGACCGCGCCTGGTCGCCGGACGAATTCCCGACATCGCGCACCGTAGACAATTTCATCCTCCGCCTGCGACGGCTGGTGGAGCACGACCCTGCCAACCCACGGACAATCCGCAGCATCCGCGGCGTGGGCTACCTGTTCGAGGCCACAGAATGACCGAGACCGCACTGTCCGCCGCCCTCCACCGCCGCAACACGGGCCGCCCGCCGGTCTGGTTCATGCGCCAGGCGGGCCGCTACCACTCGCATTACCAGATGCTCAAGCGCTACGCGGACTTCATCGCGCTCTGCAAGGACCCGCAGCTCGCGGCCGAAACGGCCATGGGCCCGGTGCACGATTTCAATTTCGACGCGGCGATCCTGTTCTCGGACCTCCTGTTTCCGCTGGAGGCGATGGGCATGGGGCTGACCTATGCGCCGGGACCGAAACTCGCCTTCCACCTGAAGACACGGGCCGACCTGGAGCGCCTGCAGGGCGGCGTCGACAAGGCCGCCTTCATGCAGTTCCAGGCCGATGCGATGAAGCTGACGCGCGAGAGGCTTCGGGCGGACAAGGGGCTCATCGGCTTCGTGGGCGGCCCCTTCACGCTGTACGTGTACGCAGCCGCCGGCTCGCATGAGAATGCGCATGACGCGCTACCGGGCCTCGACAACGGACTCTACGACGGCTTCAACGCGAAGCTGCTCGACCTGCTGGCCCACAACATGTCCTTGCAGGCCAGGGCCGGCGCAGAGGTCATCGCCGTGATGGATACTGCCGCCGGCGAGATCGATGCCGTGACCTACGGCACGAAGGTCGTGCCGGTGCTGGCCGATCTGCTCTCGCGTTTTCGCAAGATCGATCCGGTCACGCCAGTGCTGTATTACTCGCGCGGCACGGGCCCTGCGCACTGGGATCAACTGGCGGGCCTGCCGATCGCAGCGCTCGGCATCGACTGGCGCCACGACATGGCCGAGGTCCTGACGAAGTACGGTGACCGTTACGCCATCCAGGGCAACTTCGATCCGGAGCACCTGCTGCTGCCGACGGCCGAACTGGAACCCTTGATCCATGCCTTCCTGTCGAAGATGAAGGCACTGCCCGCCGACGCGCGACGCGGCTGGATCTGCGGCCTCGGCCACGGTGTGACGCAGAAGACGCCCGAAGCGCACGTGCGGCTCTTCCTGCGGCTGCAGCGAGAGTACTTCGCATGACGCCGACGGATCTGGCGCTGCTTCGCAAGTACAACGTACCGGGACCCCGCTACACGAGCTACCCGACGGTGCCCTACTGGGACCGCACGCCGACCGAAGCCGAATGGATCGACCGCGTCGGCAATGCCATCGCGATGGACACGTCGCGCACCGGCGCCGCGCTCTACCTGCACATCCCGTTCTGCCGTTCGCTCTGCACCTACTGCGGCTGCAACATGCGCGTCACGCGCAACCACGGCCTCGTGATGCCCTACGTCCAGTCGCTGGTGAAGGAATACGGGCTCTACCTGCAGAAGCTGGGTCGCGACAGGCTCGCCGTGGGCGAGATCCACCTCGGCGGCGGCACACCGACCTTCCTTCATCCGGAGGAACTGGACGCGCTGCTCGAGGGACTGCTGTCGCGCTCGACGATCACGAACGACGCTTCGCTGTCGATCGAGGTCGACCCGCGCACGACGACACACGAACAGTTGCTCGTGCTGCAGAGGCATGGCTTCAACCGCATCAGTCTGGGGGTGCAGGATTTCGACCCCCGCGTACAGGACATCGTGAACCGCCTGCAGAGCGAGGAACAGGTGCGCACGGTCACCGAAGACGCCCGGGCGCTCGGTTTCCGCAGCGTGAATTTTGACCTGATCTATGGCCTACCGCTGCAGACCCAGGACAGCATCACAGCGACGATGGACGCCGTCGTGCGCCTGAAGCCCGACCGCATCGCGTTCTACGCGTATGCACACGTGCCCTGGATCAAGCCGAGCCAGCGACGCTTCACCGAAGCGGACCTTCCCGAGGGCGACGCCAAGCGCGCGTTGTACGAGCTCGGGCGCGAGCGCCTGGAGGCTGCGGGTTACGTGGAGATCGGCATGGACCATTTCGCCCTCGCGACGGACGAACTGGTCATCGCTGCGCGCCAGGGTCGCCTGCACCGCAACTTCATGGGCTATACGCCGGCCTTCACGAGGCCGCTGCTGGGCCTCGGCGTATCGTCGATCGGCGACGCGGGCGATGCCTTCGCGCAGAACGAGAAGAACCTGCAGCAGTACGAAGAGCGCATCGCGAAGGACGAACTGCCGATCCAGCGCGGCCACCTGCTCGACGCGGAAGATGTCGTGCTGCGCGGACACATCCTGGAACTGATGACGAAGCTGGAGACGGGCTGGACGGTGGACGCGCGGTACACGCCCTTCCTCGACGGCGTGCCGGACCGGCTCACCGAGATGCAGAAGGACGGCCTGCTGGACGTGATCCGCCAGCACGGCGAGACGCGCGTGCACGTCGCGCCGGAAGGCCGCACCTTCCTGCGCAACATCTGCATGGCTTTCGACGCCCGGCTGATCCGCAAGGCGCCAGCCACGCAGCTGTTCAGTTCGACGGTCTAGAACGGCTTCAGCACGACGCAGTAGAGGATGCCGAGCAGGATCAGCAGCGGCAGCTCGTTGTACCAGCGCAGGGCGGTAGACGTCGGCATGGGCCCATCGACCTGCATGCGCTTCATGTAGAAACGCATCGTGAGGTGGTAGGCGACGAGCGCCAGCACGAAGGCAAGCTTCAGGTGGATCCAGCCGCCAGCACCCTGCCAGTAGGTCAGCCACAGCGCGATGCCGGTCGCCAGCGAGAAGACCGCCATGATGCTGGTGAAATGGTAAAGCTTGCGCCCCATCACTTTCAGGCGGCGCACGTCCTCGGCGCCCTTCAGGCCCTCGACGTAGTGCACGAAGATGCGCGGCAGGTAGAAGATGCCCGCCATCCAGGAAATGATCGCGAGCAGGTGGAAGGCCTTGAGGTACAGCATAAGGTGCAGTGTACCCCTCAGCCCTTCGGCCGGCGCAGGCCCCGCGTGGGTTCGGCTTCCAGCGGGTTCTCCGGCCAGTAGTGCTTCGGGTAGCGGCCGCGCAGGTCCTTGCGCACCTCCGCATAGCTGCCCTTCCAGAATCCGCCGAGATCCCGCGTGATCTGCACCGGGCGGCGCGCGGGTGACAGCAGCTTCAGCGTCACGGGCACGGCGCCGCCGCCGATGCGGGGCGTATCGGCGAGGCCGAACACTTCCTGCAGGCGCACCTCGATGCAGGGTGCGTTGTCGTCCAGGTAATCCACGGGGACCTGGGTGCCCGTGGGTACGGTGAGGCGGGACGGCGCCAACTGCTCCAGTTGCCGCTGCGCGGCATAATCGAGCCGCGACAGCAACGCATCCCGAAGCGGTACGCGGCCGAGTTGCGACAGGCGGGTGATTCCCTCCAGATGGGGGCCGAGCCACTCCGGCATCGATGCAAGCAGTGCTTCGTCGGTGAAGGGCGGCCACTGCCCGGCGGCACGCGGCAGCGCGGCCGCGAAGCGCAGGCGCGCCAGCAGGGCACGCGAGGCATCATCCCAGGGAAGCGTATCGAGCCCCCGTTGCGTCAGAACCGCCAGCAGCGCCGTGGCGGCAGCCTCTCCCACCATCGGCAAGGCGCGTTCCGACAGCACGAGGGCGCCGAGGCGCTTCACGCGGCGCGCCACCACCGCCTCTTCACGCGCATCGAAACCAGACAAGGTTTCCTCGACCAGGTGCGCCGCGAGGGTGCGCTCAAGCGCGGCGGCAGTGATGGGTACCGCGACGCGGATGTGCGCCTCCACGGCGTCGGCATCGTCGAGGTCCACCGCGACCAGGTAAGGTGCGCTACCCAGCGTGGAGACCTGTTCGAGCCGCGCACCGCGGCCATTGGACAGCAGGTAGCGGCCACCGGACGGCCCTTCGATGGCACCGCGGCGCTGGGCAATGCGGTCCGGGAAGGCCCAGGCCAGCACGGCCCCGGCCTCCGTATCGTCACCGTCGCTCGCACGGCCTCCGCCCCCCTGGGGCATGAATTGCGATGCCAGCTGTCGCAATCGCAGCAGCAGGACGCGATCGAGCGATGCCCCTCCCTGGCGCAAAGCCTCCAGCCTGGAGCGCAGATCCGGATCGCGCGCGCCGCGGAGCAGGTCGCGCTCCGACAACAGGGCGGCAAGCCGCGCCGCCAAGGCCGCATGGCCGGCCTCGCGCGCATGCCGCAACATGTTGGCAAGTCGCGGATGCGTTCCCATCGCGGCCATTGCGCGCCCGTGTGGCGTGATGCGCCCCTCGCCATCGATGGCATCCAGCGCCATCAGCACTCCTCGGGCCTGCGCCAAGGCGGGGCCCGGCGGCGGATCCAGCCAGGCCAGCCCCGACACGTCGCGAGTGCCCCAGGCAGCCAGCTCGAGCGCAAGCGGAGCCAGGTCGGCGGTCATGATCTCCGGCGGCGTGAATGCTGCCAGCGTCGCCTGCGAGCCCTCGCCCCACATCCGGTAACAGATGCCCGGTGCGACGCGGCCGGCACGCCCGGCGCGCTGCGCTGCGGACGCGCGCGAGACGCGCTCGGTCACCAGCCGGCTCATGCCGGTATTGGGATCGAACACCGAACGCCGCACAAGGCCGGCGTCGAAGACGACGCGGACACCTTCTATGGTCAAGCTGGTCTCGGCGACATTGGTGGACAGCACGAGCTTGCGCACGCCAGGCGGTGCCGGCCCGATCGCCGCCTCCTGCGCATCGAGCGCGAGCTCCCCATAGAGCTCGTGCACCACGAGTCCCGGCTCGAGCGGCGAC
>JBDLPS010000101.1:0-4938 GCA_039800965.1 Pseudomonadota bacterium
TCGCGAACATCGCCCACGGCTGCAACACCGTGATGGCGACGCAGACCGGCCTGCGCCTCGGTGACTACACGGTCACGGAAGCGGGCTTCGGCGCCGACCTGGGCGCCGAGAAGTTCCTCGATATCAAGTGCCGCAAGGCCGGCCTCGCGCCGGATGCGGTGGTCATCGTCGCCACCGTCCGTGCGCTCAAGATGCACGGCGGCGTCGCCAAGGACCAGCTGGGCAAGGAAGACCTCGCGGCCCTGCGCAAGGGCTTCGCGAACCTCGAGCGCCACATCCAGAACATCGCGAAGTTCGGTGTGCCGTCGGTCGTCGCGATCAACAAGTTCATCGCCGACACCCAGGCCGAGCACGACCTCATCAAGGAGCTCTGCGCCGGCGTCGGTTCGAAGGCGATCCTCTGCTCGCACTGGGCGGACGGCAGCAAGGGCACGATCGAGCTGGCCCACGAGGTCGTGAAGATCGCCGAGAGCGGCGCAGCGAAGTACAAGCCGCTCTACGCCGACGAGCTGCCGCTGGTCGAGAAGGTGCGCACGATCGCCAAGGAGATCTACCGCGCCGACGACATCAGCATGGACGCCAAGGTGCGCGACCTGTTCAAGGAGTTCACGGACGGTGGCTTCGGCAACTATCCGGTCTGCATCGCGAAGACGCAGTACAGCTTCTCGACGGATCCGAACGCCAAGGGCGCGCCCACGGGCCACACCCTGAACGTGCGCGACATCCGCCTGTCGGCTGGCGCCGAGTTCATCGTCGTCGTCTGCGGCGAGATCATGACGATGCCGGGCCTGCCGAAGGTGCCGTCCGCCAACCACATCAAGCTGAACGACCTGGGCCAGATCGAAGGCCTGTTCTAAACAGCCTGGCGGCCCGGTACGTCCGGGCTGCGTGGTGATGAAAAGGCTGCGGTGGAGCGATCCACCGCGGCTTTTTTCATGGGGTTTATGCCAAAAAGTCGTTCTTCCCGACGGCGAGGCCGTTCTCGCGCAGGATCGCGTAGACCATCGCGTAGTGGAAATACACGTTCGGCGTGCCGAAGCCGGTGAGGTAGTCCAGGCCCACGAATTCCATCGTGCGCTGGTTCGTCGGCGGACCGACCTTGAAGCTGATCTGGCGCGACTCGGCGCCATCGAACTGCTCGGCCTTCAGCGACGCGAGGAATTCCTGGGTCTTCGCGAGACGGGCCTTCAGTTCGGCGAAGCTGGTTTCGTTGTCCTCGAAGCGGGGCGGTTCGACGCCTGCGAGGCGCGCGCAGGTGCCCTTGGCCATGTCCGTGGTGATCTGTACCTGGCGGGTCAGGTGGAACATGTCGGGGGCGAGACGGGCCTTGAGCAGTGTCTCGGGTTCGATCTTGCGCTCGGTGGCCCAGGCGGCCGCCTTGTCGAGGATGGCGTCGAGGCCGCGCAGCACGCGCTGGTAGACGGGAACGGAGGCGTTGTACATCGAGATGCTCATGGCAGCTCCTTGGGTTGGTAGGCGGGACAAGGAATGCGGACGGGTTCGGCGGTCGGGTCGTCCAGATCCAGCGCCGTGAGCGCTCCGCCCCAGACGCAGCCGGTGTCGAGGCAGAGCAGGCTTGGGGTGCGAAGGTATCCCAGCGCGGACCAGTGGCCGAACACGATGCGTGTATCCGACGCTGCCCGGTCAGGGTGCGCGAACCAGGGCGCGTAGGGTGGCGGTGCGTCGGCGGGTGCGCACTTGAGCTTCAGGGCGACTTCTCCGCGTTCCGTGCAGAAGCGCAAGCGCGTGAGCATGTTCACCGTGAAGCGCAGTCGCTCGGTCCGGTCCAGGTCGTCGCGCCAGCGTTCGGGTTCGTTGCCGTACATGCGCGACAGGACGCCGCGTGGATCGGTGCGCAGTGCGAGGGACACTTCGGCCGCAGCGGCTACGGCCTCCGTGGCCGTGAACTGCGGCACGAGGCCGGCGTGCAGCAGCAGTTCTTCGCGGCGGGCGTCGTGTACCGCCAGCGGCAGCGTCAGAAGCCACTCCGCCAGGGCATCGCGATCCTTGGCCTCGAGTATTGGCTGCAGGGTGTCTCCGTTGCGCAGGGGACGATCCGGATCGAAGCAATGCGCGAGCAGGTGGAGATCATGGTTGCCCAGCACGGTCGTGGCGTTCGCACCGAGCGCGCGCACGAAACGCAGCACGCCGAGGGAATCGGGTCCGCGGTTGACAAGGTCGCCGGTGAACAGGAGTTCGTCGCGGTCCGCGTTGAAACGCAGTTGCCCCAGGAGGGCGTGGAGTTCTTCCAGGCAGCCCTGGATGTCGCCGATCGCGTAGCGTGCCATGGTGCCTAGTGCAGCAGGCCGGGCATTGCCAGGCGGAAGGGCGTGATCACTGCGGTGAAGCGCTGGTCTTCGTCATCGACCATCTGGTAGCTGCCCTGCATGGTGCCAACGGGCGTTTCGAGCACCGCACCACTTGTATAGCGGAATCCCTGGCCTGGCTCGATGCGGGGTTGTTCGCCGACGACGCCATCGCCGCGGACTTCCTGCACCTTGCCGTCGGCATCGGTGATGATCCAGTGGCGTGAGAGCAGTTGGGCGGGCCGCGTACCGTCGTTGTGCACGGTGATCGTGTACGCGAACACGTGGCGGCCTTCGGCAGGATCGGACTGGTCGGCGAGGTAGGAGGTTTCGACCTCGACGCGGATGTCGTGCGGCTCCGCCCCGCGGCGGATCGCCATCAGGCCGGCTTGGGCGTGAGGCGCACGGCCAGCACGTCGCAGGGAGCGGCGTGCAGCACCGTGTCTTCGGTGAGGTTCACCAGGATCGAAAGGCCGTGGCGTTCACGCGCGCCGATCACGATGAGATCCGGCTGGGCCTCGCGGGCGATCCGCAGGATTTCGCCCTTCACGTTGCCCGTTTCGATGCGCCACGGCGGCGGGGCAACGCCCAGGTGGTCGGCGAGGTCTGCCATGCGCTTGCGGGCGCGATCGAGCAGTTCGGATTCGATCTGCACCGCGGGCAGCAGCGAATCGCTCAGCGGCTCCACGGGCACGTATTCGACGACATGCAGCAGTTCGAGGGTGGCGTCGCCACAGGCGCGCTGGATTTCCAGGGCGCGGCGGGCGACGTCGAGGCTGTCCTCGGTCAGGTCGACGAGGGCGAGGATGCGGCTGTAGGTCGGCATGGGCCTAGGGAATCACAGCCGGCGGCGTGCGCGCAAGGCCGGCCAGCGCCGCGAACTGCGCCGGCGTGAGCGTTTCGGGGCGGGCGCCGGGATCGATGCCGCAGGCGGCGTAGGCGTCCTCCGGGACCAGCGCGCGCAGGCCGTTGCGCAGCGTCTTGCGACGCGCCGAGAAGGCTGCGTTGACGACGGCACCGAAGGCCGGCGGCACCTGGAATTTGGGTTCGGGCAGCACGGTCAGGCGGGCCACCGCCGACCAGACGCGGGGCGGTGGACGGAAGGCGCCCGGGCCGACATCGAACAGCTTCTCGATGTGCAGGTGGGGCGCGAGCATGACCGTGAGCCGCCCGTAGTCGTCCGATCCTGGTTCCGCCGCCATCCGGTCGATGACTTCCTTCTGCAGCATGACGTGCAGGTCGTGGATCCAGGGCACGAATTCGAGCAGCCGGAACAGCAGGGGCGTGGAGATGTTGTAGGGCAGGTTGCCGATCACGCGCAGCTTGCCGCCGCGGTCCCGCGCCAGCTGGCCGTAGTCGAAGTCCAGCGCGTCGCCCTCGTGCAGGGTCAGCCGCTCCCCCCAGCGCTCCCGCAGGGCCGCAGCCAGGTCCCGGTCGATCTCGATCGCATCCAGGCGCTGCACGGCATCCAGCAGGTGTTCGGTGAGCGCACCTGCGCCGGGGCCGATCTCGAGCAGGTGTTCGCCCTCGCGCGGCGCGAGCGCCTGCACGATGCGGGCGAGCACGTTCTGGTCGTGCAGGAAATGCTGGCCGAAGCGCTTGCGGGTGCGAATCACGTTGCGATGCGTCCGGTGGCGATGCGGGCGGCGAGCTGGACGGCGGCCTCCAGACTGCCGGCGTCCGCCTTGCCCGTGCCAGCCAGGTCGAGTGCCGTGCCATGGTCGACGGAGGTGCGCAGGATGGGCAGCCCCAGCGTGACGTTCACGGCGCTGCCGAAGCCGGCGTATTTGAGGGTGGGCAGTCCCTGGTCATGGAACATCGCGAGCACGACGTCGTGGTGCTGGAGGTTGCGCGGCACGAAGATCGTGTCGGCAGGCCAGGGGCCGGTGGCGTCGATGCCCGCGGCGCGGGCGCGGGTGATGGCCGGCGCGATGACGTCGATTTCCTCGCGACCCAGATGTCCGCCTTCGCCGGCGTGCGGGTTCAGCCCGCAGACCGCGATGCGCGGGCGCGGCAGGCGCCACAGGCGCCTCAAGTCCGCATCGACGATGCGCAGCGTGCTGTCCAGCACGTCGGCCGTGATGGCGGCGCTGACGGCGCTGACCGGCAAGTGGGTCGTGGCGAGCGCGACCTTGAGGCTGTCGGCAACCAGCATCATCACGGGGTGTGGTCCCCCGCAACGGTCCGCGAAGAATTCCGTGTGGCCGGTGAAGGCGATGCCCGCGTCGTTGATCACGCTTTTTTGCACGGGTGCGGTGACCACGCCGGCGAACTCGCCGGACAGGCAGCCGTCGGCCGCCCGACCGAGCATCGACAGCACGTGAGCGGCGTTGCGGACATCGAGTCGTCCGGCGGCGCAGGGCCTTGCGAGCGGCAGGTGTTCGATCCGGAAGACGGGTGATTCGTGCAGCGAAATGCCCAGTTGCTCTGCGCGTGCCTCTAGCAGGTTGTGGTCGGCCAGGCAGACGATGTCGCAGCCGGTGTCGTGGTCGGCGAGATACCGCGAAAGATGCAGGCAGAGATCGGGCCCGATGCCGGCGGGTTCGCCGGCGGTGAGCGCGAGGCGCGGCCGCTGTCCGGGCATGCCGGATGTCAGATCAGCGTCTCGACGAAGGCGTCGTCGCGCAGGCGG
>JBDLPS010000102.1:0-8550 GCA_039800965.1 Pseudomonadota bacterium
GCCGGGATGAGCCAGCTGAAAAGACCCGGGCTGACGACCATGCCGCCATTCTGCAAGGTGGCAGCGGCAGCAAAGGACTGCACGACACCGAGGATGACCGTGCCGTAGCGGGTCAACTGCGTCATCTTGCGCTTGCCGGCTTCGCCTTCCTTGCGCATCTCCATGAGCTGCGGCACGACCATGCCCATCATCTGGATGATGATCGACGCCGAAATGTAGGGCATGACGCCCATGGCGAAGATCGACAGGCGGGAAAGCGCACCACCCGAGAACATGTTCACGATGCCCAGGATCGTGTTGGACTGATCCTGGAAAAAGCGGGCAACCTGGGCCGGGTCGATGCCCGGCACCGGGATGAAGGTGCCGACACGGTAGACCACCAACGCCCCGATCAGGAACAGCAGGCGCGCGCGGATCTCGCCGAAGCGGGTCGCGTCGCCGAGCGCCGTTGCCGGATTCATGACGGAAGGGGTGGACACCAGCCAGATACCTCGTTTGTCTACCGGTCAGTTCAGGCTTCGATCTTGCCGCCGGCCTTGGCAATCGCCTCGGCAGCGCCCTTGGTCGCGCCCACGCCCTTCAGCGTGACGGCCTTGGTGATTTCGCCCGACAGCACGACCTTTGCCTGCTCGGCGAAGACCGGGATGATGCCTTCGGCCTTCAACACGGCAAGGTCGACGACCGACGCAGCGATCTTGTTCAGCTCGCTGGTGCGGACTTCGGCGCGGGTGGCCTTCATCGCCGAGCGGAAACCCACCTTCGGCATGCGGCGCTGAAGCGGCATCTGGCCGCCTTCGAAGCCGACCTTGTGGTAGCCACCCTTTCGCGCGCGCTGACCCTTCACACCGCGGCCCGAGGTCTTGCCCTGGCCCGCCGAGGCACCACGTCCGACGCGGAGACGAGTGCGCTTGGAGCCCTCGCCCGGCTTGATGGTGTTGAGCTTCATCACTTCGCCTCTTCGACTTTCAGCAGGTGGCACGCGGCGTTGATCATGCCGCGGTTCTCGGCGGTATCCGCCACTTCCACCGTGTGGTGACGACGACGCAGGCCCAGACCGCGCACCGAGGACGCGATGTTCTTGAGCTGCCCGTGGATGCTCTTGACGAGCGTGACCTTGATCTTGCCAGCCATGTGCATCAACCCAGGATGTCTTCGACGCTCTTGCCGCGCTTTGCCGCGATGTTCTCGGGCGAGCGGACAGAGGACAGCGCGTTGATCGTGGCGCGCACCACGTTGATCGGATTACGCGAACCGTAGCTCTTGGCAAGCACGTTGCGGACACCGACGCACTCGAGCACGGCGCGCATGCCGCCGCCGGCGATCACACCCGTACCGCCCGATGCGGGCTGCATCAGCACGCGCGTGGCGCCGTGGGTGCCGCGCACCGCGTAATGAAGCGTGTCACGCTTGAGGCTTACATTGACCATGTTCTTGCGGGCCTGGGCCATCGCCTTGGAAATGGCCACGGGGACTTCTCGGGCCTTGCCGAAGCCGAAGCCGACGCGTCCGGCGCCGTCGCCCACCACCGTCAGAGCGGTGAAGCCGAACTGGCGACCACCCTTTACGGTCTTCGACGTGCGATTGACGGCGACCAGCTTCTCGGTGAAGTCGTCGGCCGGCTGATTCTTTTCGATCCGTGCCATGTACTGGTCCGTCCTAAATCAGAACTCGAGCCCGGCTTCGCGGGCCGCATCGGCCAGCGCCTTGACGCGGCCGTGGTAGCGGAAACCGGCACGGTCAAAGGCGACCTTGCTGATACCCGCGGCCTTGGCGCGCTCGGCGATGGCCTTGCCCACGGCCTTGGCGGCCTCGACGTTGCCGGTGCCTTCCAGGTCCTTCGCGACCGACTCCTGCACCGTAGACGCGGCGGCGAGCACATTGGCCCCTTCCGCGTCGAACACCTGCGCGTAGATATGGCGCGGGGTACGGTGGATGGTCAACCGCGCGACACCCAGTTCCCGGATGTGGTGGCGGGTCTTGGTAGCGCGCCGAACGCGGCGATCTTTCGATGAAATGGTCATTTTCGAATCCCCTGGCGCTACTTCTTCTTGCCTTCCTTCAAGGCAATCTTCTCGTCGGAATACTTGACGCCCTTGCCCTTGTAGGGCTCGGGGGACCGGAAGGCGCGCAACTCGGCGGCTACCTGCCCGACGCGCTGGCGATCGATACCCTTCACGATGATCTCCGTCTGCGACGGAACGTCGATCGTGATGCCCTCCGGCACGTCGAAGACGATCGCATGGGAATACCCAAGCGTGAGCGTCAGCACCTTGCCCTGCACGGCAGCGCGATAACCGACGCCGACGAGTTCCAGCTTCTTTTCGAAACCGGCGGTCACACCCTGCACGACGTTCGCGAGGTGAGCACGGGTCGAACCGGCCAGCGCGGCAACGCCGTCGCCATCGGTATAGCTGACCTGCAACTGCTTGTTCTCTTCCTTGACCGTGACGCCGTTGCTCACGGCAACGCTCAACGAACCCTTGGCACCCTTGACGGTGACCTGGCTCGGCGTGATGGTCGCCGTGACGCCCTGAGGTAGGGCAACCGGCCGTTTGGCTACGCGCGACATGTTCTTGAACCCTTGCTGCTTGCGTGGCCGATCAGGCCACGATGCACAGAACTTCGCCGCCCTGGCCGATGGCACGGGCCTGGCGGTCGGTCATCACGCCCCGGGGCGTGGAGACGATAACGGTCCCCATTCCACCGAGGATCTTCGGGAGGTCGTGCTGGCCACGGTAGATACGCAGCCCCGGACGACTCACCCGCTCGAGGCGGTCGATCACCGGCCGGCCCTCGAAGTACTTCAGGTCGATCGTCAAGCACGGCTTGCCTTCTTCTTCCTCGATACGGAAGTCGGCGACATAGCCTTCGTCCTTGAGGACGCGGCAGATGGCCGTCTTGATCTTCGAAGAAGCCAGGCTTACCTGCGACTTGCCGGCACTCTGACCATTGCGGATGCGGGTCAGCAGATCGGCAACAGGATCGGTCATGCTCATCTTGCAGCTCTCCTACCAGCTCGCCTTGACGAGGCCGGGGATCTCACCGCGATTGGCAACCTCGCGGATCTTGGTGCGGGCCAGGCCGAACTTGCGGTACACGCCACGAGGACGCCCGGTCAGCTGGCAGCGGTTGCGGATGCGGCTCGGGCTTGCATCACGCGGCATCGCCTGCAACTTCACCTGGGCCGCGGCGCGGTCCTCCGGCGACGTCTGCGGGCTGCGGATCGCTTCCTTGAGCGCGGCACGCTTGGCAGCGTACTTCTGCGCCGTCTTCACGCGACGCTTCTCGCGCTCGACCATGCTCGTCTTGGCCATGCCGTCGGTCCTCGTTACTTGCGGAACGGGAAGTTGAAAGCTTCCAGCAACGCGCGACCCTGCTCGTTGTTAACGGCTGAGGTCGTAATGGTGATATCCATGCCGCGCAACTGATCGATTGCGTCGTACTGGATCTCGGGGAAGATGATCTGTTCCTTGACACCCAGCGTGTAGTTGCCGCGGCCATCGAAGGCACGGGCAGACACGCCGCGGAAATCGCGGATGCGGGGGATGGCGACCGTGATCAGGCGATCAAGGAACTCATACATGCGCTCACCACGCAGCGTGACCTTGCAGCCGATCGGCAGCCCTTCGCGCAGCTTGAACGACGCGATGGCCTTCTTCGACTTGGTGATCAACGGCTTCTGGCCGGTGATCTTCGCCAGATCGGCAGCGGCCGCATCGACGACCTTGCGGTCGGCAACGGCTTCGCCGACGCCCATGTTCACCGTGATCTTGGTGATGCGCGGAACCTCCATCGGGTTCTGCAACCCCAGATCCTTGCGGAGCTTGGGGGCAACCGTATCGCGGTAGTAATCCTGTAGCCTGCTCATATTCGACCTTCAGATCAGACGTCGAGCTGCTCGCCGCTCGACTTGAACACGCGGACCTTCCTGCCGTCGGCCAGCGTCTTGAAGCCGACGCGGTCGCCCTTGCCCTTGGCGGCATTCCATACGGCCACCTTCGCACCGGCCAACGGCATTTCCTTTTCGAGGATGCCGCCCTGCTCGTTGCGCTGCGGGTTGGCGCGCTGGTGCTTCTTGGCGACGTTCACGCCTTCCACCAGCACCGACCCATCGGCCAGCACCTGCTTGATTTCACCCTTGCGGCCCTTGTCCCGGCCGGAGAGCACGACGACCTGGTCGCCTTTGCGGAGTCTCTTCATGACGTTTGAATCCCTTAAAGGACCTCGGGCGCCAGCGAGATGATCTTCATGAACCGCACGGTGCGGAGTTCACGCGTCACCGGCCCGAAAATGCGGGTGCCGATCGGCTCGAGCTTCTGGTTCAGCAGGACAGCCGCGTTGCCGTCGAAACGGATAAGCGAACCATCCGGACGGCGCACGCCGAAGGCGGTACGGACAACGACGGCGTCGTAGACCTCGCCCTTCTTGACCTTGCCGCGCGGAATCGCATCCTTCACGCTGACCTTGATGACGTCACCGACGGTCGCGTAACGGCGATGGGAACCGCCCAGCACCTTGATGCACTGCAGGGTCTTGGCGCCGCTGTTATCAGCGGCGTTCAGGATCGTGAGCATCTGGATCATGTTGCAGTTACCTCGAAGATCAGACCGCCGAGCCGCGCTCGACGACCGACACGAGCCGCCAGGACTTCCGGCGGGACATCGGACGGCACGGGGAAATGGACACCGTGTCGCCCTCGCGCGCCACGCCGGCCTCGTCATGGGCCAGCAGGCGCGTGGTGCGGCGGATGTACTTGCCGTACATCGGGTGCTTGACGACGCGCGTGATCTCCACGGCGATGGTCTTTTCGGTCTTCGCGCTCACGACCTTGCCGGTCACGGTGCGCTCGGTCTTCTCCGCGGCCTGTGCTGCCGAAGAATTCATGCCTTGTCTCCTGCAGCCTTGATCTGGCGCTGCACCGTCTTCAGGCGCGCGATGTTGCGACGAACCTTGGAAAACTGGTCCGGCTTCACGGTCTGGCCGGTGGCCCGCTGCAGACGAAGGGCAAACTGCTCCTTGCGGAGGTTCAGCAGCTCGGTCTGCAGGTCCGTTGCGGACTTGCCGCGCAGTTCACTCGCCTTCATCAGCGCACCTGTCGCTTCACGAACATCGTCGCCACCGACAGCTTGGCACCAGCCAGGCGGAACGCCTCGCGGGCCTGCTCTTCAGTGACACCTTCCATCTCGAAGAGCACCTTGCCGGGCTGGATCTTGGCGACCCAGTACTCGACATTGCCCTTGCCGGCGCCCATTCGGACTTCCAGCGGCTTGCTCGTCACTGGGACATCCGGGAACACGCGGACCCAGATCTGGCCACCGCGCTTCACGGCACGGGCCATGGCGCGACGCGCCGCCTCGATCTCGCGCGCCGTCATGCGCGCACGCTCGGTGGCCTTGAGGCCGAACTCGCCGAACGCCACGGAACTGCCGCGATGCGCAAGGCCCGAATTACGGCCCTTGAACTGCTTGCGGTATTTGGTTCGCTTCGGTTGCAGCATGGTCTAAACCGCTCCCACTCAGGCCGTCGCCGGCTGCTCGGCGGCAGCCGCGTCAGCGGACTCGACCGGAGCCTCGTTCGGCTGGTCGAAGACCTCGCCCTTGAAGATCCAGACCTTGATACCGATCACGCCGTAGGTCGTACGGGCCTCGGCATGCGCGTAGTCGATATCGGCACGGAAGGTGTGCAGCGGAATGCGGCCCTCGCGGGTCTGCTCCGTGCGGGCGATCTCGGAACCGTTCAGGCGGCCCGACAAGCGCACCTTCACGCCCAACGCGCCACTGCGCATGGTGCTCATGACGGCACGCTTCATCGCACGGCGGAACATCACGCGCTTTTCGATCTGCTGCGCGATACCCTCGGCGACGAGCTGGGACTCGAGCTCCGGCTTGCGGATTTCGGCCACATTGATGCGCACGTCACCGACCGACATGCCCAGCAGCTTTCCGGTCTCGGCGCGCAGCTTCTCGATGTCCTCGCCCTTCTTGCCGATCACGATGCCCGGACGAGCCGTATGCACGGTGATATTGACCTTGCGGGCAGCGCGCTCGATCTGGATGCGGCTAACCGAAGCCTCGGCGAGACGCTTCTTGAGGAACTCGCGTACACGGAAATCCGTGAGCACCTGGCCCGGGAATTCCTTCTTGCCGGCATACCACTTGGACACCCAGTCCCGGGTGATGCCGAGTCGAATTCCGAGCGGATTGACCTTCTGGCCCATTCGCTATTCCTTCCTGCCGTCGCTAACGTGGACGGTAATGTGACTCGAACGCTTCACGATGCGGTTGCCGCGACCCTTCGCGCGCGCATGGAAGCGCTTCTGTAACGGCGCCTCGTCGACCTCGATCCTGGAGATCTTCAGCTCGTCGATGTCGGCACCATGGTTGTGCTCGGCGTTCGCCACGGCGGACTCGAGCGCCTTGAGTACAAGCGCAGCACCCTTCTTGGGCATGAAGCGGAGCGTCGACAACGCAATACCGACGGCCTTGCCGCGGACGACGTCAGCGATCAGGCGGCACTTCTGCGGGGAAATGTGCGCGTAACGGAATTTGGCAAAAGTCTGCATGGCTCAACCTTAGGTCGAAACCTTCTTGTCGCCCGAGTGCCCCTTGAAGGTGCGCGTGGGCGAGAACTCACCGAGCTTGTGACCGACCATGTTCTCGGTAACAAGCACCGGCACGTGCTGCTTGCCGTTGTGGACGGCGATCGTAAGACCAACCATCTCCGGCAGAACCATCGAGCGACGCGACCAGGTCTTGATCGGCTTGCGGTCGTTCTTGGCGACAGCCACCTCGACCTTTTTCGCGAGGTGCAGGTCGATGAACGGACCCTTCTTCAACGAACGTGGCACAGCTTATTTCCTCCGCTGCACGATCATGCTGGTGGTGCGCTTGTTACGACGGGTCTTCTTGCCCTTCGTCTGCCAGCCCCACGGCGAAACCGGATGCGGGTTGCCCTGGCCGGACTTGCCCTCACCACCACCGTGCGGATGATCGACCGGGTTCATGACGACACCGCGGACGGTCGGGCGAACGCCGCGCCAACGCTTGGCACCGGCCTTGCCGTAAACGCGCAGGTTGTGCTCGTCGTTGCTGACTTCGCCCAGCGTCGCGCGGCAGTCGATGTGGACCTTGCGGGTCTCGCCAGACTTCAGGCGGATGTAGGCGTAGATGCCTTCGCGAGCCGTGTACTGCACCGATGCGCCGGCACTACGGGCGATCTGCGCGCCCTTGCCCGGCTTCATCTCGATGTTGTGAACGGTCGAGCCGACGGGGATATGCCGCAGGGCCATCGCATTGCCGACCTTGATCGGCGAATCAGCACCCGAGCGGATTTCGTCGCCGACCTTCAGCCCCTTGGGCGCGATGATGTAGCGACGCTCGCCATCGAGGTACTTGATCAGCGCGATGTGGGCAGTGCGGTTCGGATCGTACTCGACCGTCTCGACGACGCCGGCGATGCCGTCCTTGTCGCGCTTGAAGTCGATCAGACGATACTTCTGGCGCGAACCGCCACCCACATGCCGGGTGGTGATACGGCCGAAGTGGTTGCGGGCGCCCGTCTTGTTCTGGTGCACGGTGAGCGGCGCGTACGGGCCGCCCTTGTGCAGGTGCGAGCGGTCGACGCGGACGACGAAACGCGCGCCCGGCGACGTTGGTTTAAGCTTGATCAGTGCCATGTTCGGTTACCTGTATGGGAGCGCCGCAGCGGCGCCCGCCTTACTTCCTGCCCTGGGCCTCGAAGTCGATCGCCTGGCCCTCAGCGAGCCGGACGTACGCCTTCTTCCAGTCCTGCGTGCGGCCGATGGTGCGCCCGAAGCGACGCTCCTTGCCCGGCTCGTTGACGACCTGGACGCCCGCGACCTTGACGTCGAACATCAGCTCGACGGCCTGCTTGATCTCGGTCTTGTCCGCGTCGCGACGCACGCGGAACGTGTACTGGTTGGCGTTCGCCATCGCCATGGAGGTTTTCTCCGTGACGTGCGGCGCGACCAGAATGGTGATCAGACGTTCGCGACTCATTGCAGGCGCTCCTCGAGCAGCTTGACGGCGCCGACGGTGATCAACACCTTGTCATGGGCGGCCAGCGACAGCGGATTGACGCCGGCGACCGTCACCACCTCGACATGCGGCAGGTTGCGGGCAGCAAGGAAGATCTTCTCGTCCTGCGCCTCCACGATGACCAGCACGTTTTCGAGCGCCAGGGACTTCAACTGCCCGACGAGCAGCCTGGTCTTCGGCTCGGCGATCGCCAGATCCTGCAGGACCACGAGGCGATCCTGACGGACCAGCTCGCCCAGCATCGAACGGATGCCGGCGCGGTACATCTTGCGGTTGACCTTCTGGGAATAGTCCCGCGGACGCGCAGCAAAAGCGCGCCCACCACCGACCCAGATGGGGCTACGGATCGAACCGGCACGCGCAGAGCCGGTGCCCTTCTGGCCCCAAGGCTTCTTGCCGCCGCCACGCACTTCCGCACGGCTCTTCTGGCGCTTCGTGCCCGAACGACCGGCAGCCATGTAGGCCGTGACGATCTGATGGACCAGCGCCTCGT
>JBDLPS010000103.1:0-21487 GCA_039800965.1 Pseudomonadota bacterium
TTGCCGTAGGGCGACTGCGTCGTCACCGAGCAGTAGTCACCTTCCGGGAAGGGCACGACCAGCAGCGTCGGGCCCGTGTAGAGCTCGGCGGTGTTCGGCGCACGCGTCGCGAAGTTGTAACCACCGCGGAAGGTGACCTGGTCCATGGCCTTCCAGGTGAAGTTCGCCTTGTAGGTGCCTTCCTTGCCGGCCGTGTTGAAGTCCGACAGGCGATAGCCCAGTTCCACGTCGAGGTTCTTGATGACCGGAGCCAGCAACTCGCCGTAGATTTCCTTCACGTTGGTGCCGCCCTTCGTGCCGTTCGAGGCGAACAGGCCGATCGGGTTGTCCATGATCTGCTCGACCGGGTAACCCGGATCGAAGCGGAAATCATTCTTGCGGTAGGACACGCCGGCCGCGAAGCGGGCTTCACCCGCGGGCAGGTTGAACGCCGCGCCCTGCAGGTTGGCTTCGAAGATGTCCTGCGACAGTTGCGTGATCTGGCGCGTACGCGTCTGCACGCTGTTGAGGCAGTCGGCCGACGGCTTGAACTCCTGGAAGATCGGAAGGCCGGTTGTGCAGGTCAGGGTATAGCCACGGCCCGGCAGCACGCCGGTGGGGGGCGCCGTGATCTTCGCGTTCTTGCCGAAGTCCGCGGCGGCGACCAGCATCGCGTAGCGCTGCAGCGACGGCGTGACCGTCTCGGACAGCGTGTCCGTCTTGCCGCGCGAGTAATACGCTTCCCAGGTCCAGTCCTTGAAGCCCGTCTTGCCTTCGAGGCCAGCCATCACCTGACAGACATTCGAGGTGTTGGTGGACTTCAGCGGACCGAACCAGTCGAGCACCTGGAACAGGGCCCAGTTGGCGCTCGGGTTCGGGCGCGAATCGAGCAGCGTCTTCAGGCCTGCCGGCAGCAGCGCTTCATGGCTGGCATCGCGCGGCACCGGCACGGACCACACCGTGACGCCCGGGGCGAGGTTGCCGCGGGTCAGCACTTCGTTGTTGGTGTAGGTGGCCTGGGTGAAGAAGCGCGTGTTCTCGGTGATGTCGAAGCGGCCACGCAGGAACAGCGAGTGGCGCTCGAGCGGCGTGGACGAGTACTGGGTCGTGTACTTCTGGTCGAAGTTGCCGTTGGCCAGCTTGTTCACCATGGTGAAGCGACCGGCGTCCAGGGCGCCCAGCGGGCCGTTGTAGCCCTTGGCGCCGAGGCCGGCGCCCGGCGCAAACGCCGTACCGTCGTTGTTGAAGCGTATGTCGACGACGGAACAGCTCCCGTCTCCATTCAGTGCCACGCCAACCACGCTGCAGCGTGCCGCAGCGCTGGGGTTGTTGGTCGCGAGGCCCGCGTTGCCACCGGTGGCCAGGCCCGGGGCCTGCGGGAAGTCGCCGCCCGCATTGTTCGGGTCGCGCCAGCCGTTCACGTAGAAGTCACGATCGCGCTGGAACACGCCGTCGCGCTTCGTCCAGTCGACGCCGATCATGATGTTGCCGCGACCATCCGCGGAGTTCATGCCCATCAGGGTGCTGATGCGCGTTTCCGCGCCGTCACCCTGCTCGGTGATGCCGTAGTGGGCATCGATGTCGAGGCCTTCGAAATTCTTCTTGAGGATGAAGTTCGTCACGCCGGCGATGGCGTCCGGGCCGTACACCGCGGACGCGCCACCCGTGATGACCTCGACACCCTGGATGGCTGCCTGCGGGATGGTGTTGATATCGACCGCCAGCGTGGCATTGGCCGGTTGAGGCCGACGACCATCGACCAGCACCAGGTTGCGGTTGGAGCCCAGGCCGCGCAGGTTCAGCGTCGCGATGCCGGGCGTCTGTGCCGCGCCCGCCTGGGCGCCGGAGACGAACTGGTTGCCACCCGGGACGAACTGCGGCAACTGCTGCAGCACGGACTCGATAGCGACAGTGGAAGAATTGGTCAGCGCTTCGGTGCTGACGGTCACGATCGGGCTCGGCGCCTCCAGATCACGGGTGCGCTGGATGCGCGAACCGGTGATGGCGACTTCCTCGAGATCGTCGGCGGCGAAGGCCGGCGCGACGGCGGAGCCGGCAATGGCGGCCGCAACGGCCGTTGCCACGAGCCAACGGGACTGGGCAGCGCGCGTCGCAAGGGACGCGCTGGAACGCATGGACATTGAGATTCCCCCTGATGGTCTTCTGGACACGTACGGATCGAACGGGGCTGCCTGAGCAAGGCACACACCCCACCGGACTGATAACGCGTTCTCATTCCGGCATCAAGTAAAATCTGAACGCGTTGTTTCGATACAACGTGCACCGAATTGCACGTTGCCTCCGCAACCGGGGGACCAGGGAGGGGGCAAAAAAACGGGGGGCCGAAGCCCCCCGTTCGTCATCCGCCTTGCGGCTTCAGACTGCGGTCATCAGAACTTCTTCTTGAACTGGATGCCGAATTCGCGCGGGCGGTCCACCGTCGCGAAGTCAAACTGCCAGATGAAGTGCATGAAGCCCGAGTTGTAGTTGTAGGTGTCCGTGATGTTGTTCATCCACAGCGCCAACTCGTAGCTCTTGTTGTTGGGCTCCCAGGTCAGGCGAGCGTTGTGGAACCACACGTCACCTGCTTCGCCGCACTTCTTGACGCGACCGTCGTAGTCCTGACGCAGTTCAAGCGTCGACGCACGCCAGTAGCAGCCGAAGTAGTTGGACGACAGGCGACCCGTGAGCTCACCACCCAGCACGTTGCTCCAGCTGTACTGGGCGCTGAACTGTGCGGTCTTGCTCGGCGCGCGCGCGAATTCCGAGTTCTTCGGAATGATCGAGCCCGGGTAGACCGAGGTGTAGCCCGTGTTCAGATAACCCAGATTCGCACCGAGCTGCAGACGGTCTGTCGCCAGCCAGGTCGCTTCGAGCTCGACGCCCTTCGCCTCGCCATCGGCAGAGTTCTGCAGGATCAGCTCGGTCGCCTGCTGGCCCGTGCCACGATCAACGACGGTGCCCAGATACTGGATGCCGTTCCACTCGGTCTTGAAGACCGTCAAGTTCGTACGCAGCGTGCGATTGAGCCAGTCCGCTCGAAGGCCAACTTCGTAGTTCTTGATGAGTTCAGGCGAGTAGTTCAGACGCACGGCACCGACGGAGTCGGAGTACTGCGACACGCCGCCGGAGTTGAAGCCTTCGCTGTACGAACCGTAAACCATCATCCCCGGCTGGATGTCGTACTTGACACCGAAGTGCTTGGTGTTGGCGCTGAACGACGTCGGGCTCGGGTTGATCAACTTGCCGGCCACTGCCTTCGTACGGCTCGCAAAGAGCGTATCGAGCGGAAGCGGACGCGCCTCGGTGATACCGGCTGCAATGTCCGCGGCCAGATTCGTACCGTAGGCGATGTTGTCCTGCGAGTGGTGGCGATAGCCCAATTCGAACTGGAGCTTGTCCGTGGCGTGCCAGGTCACTTGGCCGAAGTAGGCCTTGCCATCCTGGGTCGCCGCGTTCAAGCGATCGGAGAAGTTGCCCGCGACAATGTTGCCGAACAGACCGATCCAGCCATTGCCACCGAAGGCGTTGCAGGGCACGGGCCACACATTACCGGGGAAGGTCAAACCCTTCTGGGACGGCGTGGTCTGGCAGGCAGCGCTGTTCAGTACGGTCTGGTAATTGAGGGTCTGGATGGTGCCGATGTTGGGGCCCGTCGAAACCCAGTCGTTCATCGACCACTCGACGCCGCGGTTGCGGTTTTCCTGCTCCCACTTGTAGCCACCGACCACGTAGTCGATCTTGTCCTTGAAGAGCTTGCCGGTCAGCTGCAACTCGTGGCTGCGGAGTTGAACACGCCCGGTGTCGTAGTTGACGAAGAAGTTGTACTCGGATCCACCCCAGTCGTTGTAAACGCCGGTGTCGACGAGCGAGTCACCGAACATGTACTTGACGTGGACGGCATCGCTCAGGTCCCAGTCCAGATGCAGGGTGTCCTGCTTCATGTTCTGGATGTTGGGCGAACGCGAGGAAGAGCGGCTCTCGAACTTGCCCAGCTGACCACCCGGATAGCCGGCAACCGCGTAAGACGGGTTGAACTTGCCGCCGCTGGCGATATCGTGGGCTTCGGCGATGCCGACCTGATAGCCGTGGATGTAGGCCGTCTGGAAGTCGATGCGGGCCTGCACGCGGGCCTGGCGCCCGACCTGATTGTCTTCCTGGTGGATGAAGCGCACGTCGAGGTTGTCGAGCGGCTTCCACAGGACGTCGGCGCGCAGCATCTTGCTGTCCATGTAACCGTCGTTGATGCCGGTTACCTTGCTGTGCACCCAGCCATCAACGTGGTAATCACCAATCGAAACCTTCGTCAGCAGCTTGTCGCTGAGCGGGATATCGACCGAGGCCGAGATGTCGCGGCGATCAAGGTTGCCGATGCCGACATTCAGCACGCCGCCGAACTCGGTGGAAGGCTTCTTGGAGTGGATCTGAATGGCACCGCCGGTGGAGTCACGGCCGTACAGCGTTCCCTGCGGGCCGCGCAGCACTTCGAGGCGCTCGAGCTCGAGGAAGTCGCGGGTGAGCAGGCCATTGTTCGAAACCTGCCAGATGCCGTCGACGTAAACGCCGACGTTCGGGATGCCGCGCATGTAGAGGCTGGCGCCCGTCGTTCCGCCGTTGTCGCCGGCAATGAGGACGTTCGGCACAGTGCCCGTCAGGCCCTGAATGCTCTCGATGTTCTGCTTCTCGAGGTTGTCACCCGAGATGGCCGTGATGGCCGCCGCGACCTTCTGCACGTTGAGGGCCTGGCGGGTCGCCGTCACGACGACTTCGCTCAGCTCGTTGGCACCGTCCGCCGCAATGGCGGTCTGGGCGACGAAAGCCGACTGCGCGGCGATCGCCGCGAGAACGGCCAACCTGACCTTGTTGATCTGCATGGAACCGGATCCTCCCGTTAATTTGACATCTGCGGCTTGGCCGCTTTCATGTGCCTGGGCAACAGCGCCCGTGCCGCAAGCAGCCATTCCCAAGCCGACAGACGTCAGGCGAGAATGGCTGCGACGCCATAAATAATGGACTGGCGTTGCCCCGTCAATACTGATCGAACCGTTTCAGATCAAAGTGTTGCCGCTACGCAACAAACGGGCAATGCGTTGACTTCCGGAGGAAAGCAGATGTCATGTTCGCGCGACAGGCGGTGCGGAGGCACCGTGATGCTGCTGGCCCTGGTTGCCGCTTTGCCGGCACCCGGGCAGGCGGCCGGGCCCGGGCAGGCGGCCGGGCCCGGGTCGACGTCCTGCGCCCCCCGTGACGGCCTGTCTTTCATCTGCGGGCCGGAGGCCAGTGAAGACCTGGCCCGGGTCCCCGGCACGCCCTGGCTGATCGCCAGCGGGTTGAACGTCGGACGCCCCGCCCCCCTCTACCGGATCGACACCCGAACGCGCGCGGTGACGGAAATCCACGCGGACAGCCCGGCGATGGTCCGCCCTGACCCGGAACTGCCCGAGGACTGCCGGAGCCCGCCGGACCCGGCGCGGGTGTCGACGGACGGTCTCTCGCTGCACGCGGGCCGCGGGGGGCGGCATCGCCTCTATGTCTCGAATCATGGCGACCGTCGCGCCGTGGAAGTGTTCGAAGTCGACGCGACCGGCCCACGGCCGGAACTGCGATGGAGGGGCTGCATCCTCATGCCCGACGGAACGCTGCCGAATGCCGTCACCGCCCTGCCGGAAGGCGGTTTCGCGGTGACCAGTTTCCACGACCCTGACGACCCGGCGGCATGGGAGCGGATGGCCCGCGGCGAGGACAGCGGCCGCATCTTCGAGTGGCACCCGGGCGGCGCCCTGCGGGAAGTGCCGGGAAGCCAGATGCCCGGGGGCAACGGGATCGCCGTGTCGCCCGACGGCACGACGCTCTATGCCAGCGCCTGGGCGGGCGCAAGGATCATCGTGCTGTCCCGACGGACCGGCGCGCGGCGCGAGATCCCCCTGCCCTTCCTGCCGGACAACCTGCACTGGCTCGATGACGGTCGACTGCTCGTCGGCGGCCAGCGCACGACCGTGGCCGCTGTCGGCGCCTGCCAGGGACCGCACTGCCCGCAGCCCTGGGTGGTGGCCGGGCTCGACCCGCGGACCGGCATGGTGGAGACCCTGCTGGAAGGGCCCGGCGACGACCTCGTCGATTACGCCTGCGGCGCACTGGCGCTCGACGGCAGGCTCTATGTCACCGTGCGGGGCGAGCGCCGTATCGGGGTTGCGCCGTTGATCGGCGAAGGCCGGCGGCAGCGATGAGGATCCTGGTCGCGGAGGACGACGCGGCGATCGCCGCCGCCATCGGACCGGCACTGCAGGCCGCAGGACATGCCGTGGACGTGGTGGCAGACGGCTCGGCCGCAGACGGCGCACTGGGCGGCGGGAATTACGAACTGCTGGTGCTGGACCTCGGCCTGCCGCAACTCGACGGCACCGAAGTGCTGCGACGGCTGCGGGAGCGCGGCGATGGCATCCCCGCCCTGGTGATCACGGCGCGGGATGCGTTGAGGGACCGCGTGCAGGTGCTGGACCTCGGTGCCGACGACTACCTCATCAAGCCCTTCGAACTGACGGAGTTCGAGGCAAGGGTGCGGGCATTGGTGCGTCGGGCCGCGGCGCGAGGCGCGACCGAGCTGCGGCTGGGCAGCCTCGTGCTCGACCTTGCAGGACAACGGGCGGCGCGGGACGGCAGATCGCTGGAACTCACGCGGCGCGAATTCGGGCTGTTGTCCGCGCTGGCCAGTCGTCAGGACAAGGTGGTCGGCAGGGCGCAGCTGGTGGAGGCGGTCTGCGGCTGGGACGACGAGCTCACCGACAACGGCCTGGACATCGCGATCCATCGCCTGCGGCGCAAGCTGCAGGGCTGCGGCATGCGGGTGCGGACGATACGCGGGCTGGGCTACCTGCTCGAGGAAGGCGAGGATGACTGAGACGGCACCGCAAGGCGCGCGACCGAGCCTGCGCCGCAGGCTCATGGCGACGCTGCTCGTGCCCATGCTCGCGCTGCTGGCGGTGGCAGGCGTGGTGATCTACCGGACCGTGCTGGACTTCGACCACAAGGAGCACGACAGGGCACTGCTCGACACCGCCCGCTCCGTTGGCGCGCTGATGGATGCCCAGGGCCGTACGGGACCGTTATCCGAGGGCGTGCGCTACCTGCTGTCCTACGACATCGAGGGGCAGAGCTATTTCATCGTGCGCAGCGCGCGGCATGGCGTGCTGGGCAACACGGCGGAATATCCGGCCGCAGGACCACAACCCGTCGCGGGCGGCCCGCCGCTGCTGTTCGACGCGACGGTCGGCGAGCAACCCGTGCGGGCGGTGGCGCTGCGCTTCCATCCCCGTGCAGAACCGGAAGACACCATCGATGTGACGATGGCGGAGACCCTGCAGGGTCGGGAGCGGCTCGCGCGCGAAGTCCTCTCGGTCATCCTGATGCTGGCGACGCTGCTCTCGCTGGGACTGCTGCTGCTGGTATGGACCGGCGTCGCACTGGGGCTGCGCAGCCTGCGCCCACTGCTGGAGGGACTGCGCCAGCGGGAACGGCAGAGCGGCCCGCACCTGGACCCGCTGACAGACGCGGATGTGCCGAAGGAAATCCTGCCGCTGACGTCGACCATCGACGCGCTGTTCCGTCGCCTGCGCGAAACACGCGACGTGCAGGAACATTTCATCGCCGATGCCGCACACCAGTTGCGCACGCCGCTGGCCGGCTTGCTGCTGCACGTGGAACGTGCGCGCGCCACGCAGGATCCGGTCGAAGCTCGCGCCGCGCTGGAACAGATCGCGCAATTGAGCACGCGGGCCGCCCGCACATCGAACCAGCTGCTGTCGCTCATGCGCGCGCAGGCGGACGGTGAAACGCACGAGGCGGATGGACCGGTGGACCTCGCGGCGCTCGCAGTCGAAGCCGTCTCGCGCCGGGTACCTGACGGACTGAGGGCTGGCGTGGACCTGGGCTACCAGGGTCCCGCCGACGGCGCGGTGGTCGACGGTCATGCTGCAGCTTTGCGAGACATGCTCGACAACCTGATCGACAATGCGATGCTGTACGCGGGTCGGGGACACTCCGTGACGGTATCGGTGGGCAAGGTGGAGTCGGGCTGGATGGAACTGGCTGTCGAGGACGACGGCCCGGGCGTGCCCGGGCTGTTCCTGCACCGTCTCGGCGAGCGGTTTTTCCGCGTGCCGGGCAGCCCGTCCGGTGGATCGGGACTGGGCCTTGCGATCGTCCGCCGCATCGCCGAGCGACACCATGCCCGCCTGCGCTTCCTGCAGGGCCTGCGTGGCGGACTGCGGGTCTGCGTAGCGCTGCCGACGCACCCGGGCGCGGCATGAGGCAGATCTCCTCCTTCCTCGCGACGCTGTGCCTTGCGGCTTGCGCCGCCGCGCCCTTGCCGAGGCTCGATCCGTCGGTACCGGCGACCTGGCAGCACACGGTCGGTGGCGCACCCGCGCAGGCGGACCTGAAAGGATGGTGGACGGCCTTCGGCGACCCGGAACTCGATGCACGCATCGAAGCCGCGCTGCACGGGAACGCCGGCCTGCAGCAAGCCGCGGAACGCCTGCTGGCAGCGCGCACGCTGCGGGCGCATTCGCAGGACGCCTACCTGCCCTTCGTCCGCGCGCATGCTGGCGACGAAATCGCGCCGGCAGCCACAGCCTCGTACATCGTCTCGAGCTTCGATGCATCGTGGGAGTTCGGGCTGTTCGGGCGGCGCGAGGCGACCCGGCGCGGATTGCAGGGTGCGCTGGACGAAGCCGAAGCGCAGTTCGAAGGCGCCCGCGTCTCGCTGGTGGCAGAGGTCGTCGCGGACCACCTGCTGCTGGGTGCGACCCAGGAACGCCTGATGGCACTCGAACAGAACCAGGCGCTGCGTGCACGCCGCGCGCAACTGCTGACGGTGCGGCGCGAACTCGGCCTGTCTTCCGCGACGGACGTGGATGATGGAGCACTCGAACTCGGCAAGGCGCGCGCGGCGCTTGCCGAGGCACGGCGCCAGCGCGATTCAGCGGCACAACAACTGTCAGCGCTGATGGGCATGCCTGCACCGCAGCCGGAATGGCTCGAAGGACGACGGCTGCCGGACCTGCAGGCCCTGCCGCCCCGCGCAGCACCGGCCGACCTGCTCCGTACCCGTCCGGAAATCCGCCGTGCGGAGGCACTCGTGTTGCAGGCCGCGGGCGAACGCGACCTGTCGCGCAGCGATCAATGGCCCAACGTCGGGCTCGTGGGCTCGCTGCAATGGTCCACCAGCATCGCGCGGAACCATCGTCCGTCGAGCACCAACTACATCGGCGCCTTCGGTCCGCTGGTCGACATCCCGCTCTTCGACTGGGGCCTGCGGCGCGCGAGGACCACTGCACGTTCACACCTGTTGAATGCGGCGGTCCATGCCTACCGTGACAGTGTCCTGCGCGGTGTATCGGAAGCCGAGGACGCATTCGGCAGCCTGCAGGCAGCCAACGAACGCGTCGCCCAGGCACGCTCGGGCCTGTCCTTGCGGGAACGCGCCGTGGAGGCGGCCCGGCGACGCAGTGCGCTGGGCATCGGCAGCGAACTCGACGCACTGGCACCCGGGCTCGCGGTCACCGAAGCGAGACTGGAACTGGTGGATGCCCGCGCGGCCCAGGGGCTGGCCTATGTGGCGCTGTACAAGGCGCTCGGCGGCGCTGCACTGCCCGCCGACGGCGGGGCGCACTGACCTTGGTCCCGCTGGCACGCAAGACACTGGTGCATGAGTGGCGCCGATTCCTGCCGGCGGCGCTCGCGGTGGGCTTTGCCTGCCTGCTGCAACTGCTGCAAGCCGCGCTCGTGATGGGCATCTTCGGCAGTGCCAGCGTCTACGTGACCGGGTCCACCGCGACGCTGTGGGCAGGCTATTCGGGCACGCAAAGCGTGAACATCGGCCGGCCGATCAGGGCCGAGGTCGAAACGCGGCTGCGGATGGATCCGGACATCGACCGCGTGGAGCCTTTCGTGTGGCTCGACGCGGACTGGACGGGACCGCGAGGCAGCGCCTCCGTCGTCGTTTCGGGCATCAACCCCCGCGACGACGGAATGCTCTTCGCCAAGGTGCTGCCGGCGACGGCGCGCCGACTGCTGGACGAACCGGATGCGGTGATCGTCGACCGGGCCGACCAGGACAAGCTCGGCATACGCATCGGTGAACCGGCGAGCATCAATGGCCATCGCGTGCGCGTGGTGGCGCTGGCGCAGGGCCTGCGCGCGCTTGGCGGCGTGAACGTACTGGCCTCGGCTGCCACCGCACGACATCTGGATACAGCCAGCACCGCAGCCGGACCGGCGTACTTCGTCGCCTCGCTGCGCCAGGGCGCGGACCCGGCGGAGGTCGCAGCGCGCCTTGCCAACAGCAAAGGCTATGGTCCTTTCGAGGTCTGGACGGCAGACGTCTTCGCGCGGCGTTCGGAACGTTACTGGCTCTTCGAGACCGGCGCGGGCGCCGGCGTGCTGTTCCTGGCGATCATCGTCTTCGGCGCCGGTGCAGCGATCAGCAGTCAGGCGCTCATGGGCGCCGTGGCCGGCTCGATCCGCGAGTACGCCACGCTCAACGCGCTGGGCGTGGGGCTGGGGGCGCTGCGCTGGGTCGTGCTGGAGCAGGCCTTCTGGGTCGGCGTCGCGGGCCTGCTCGGCGCCGCCGGTGTCGGGAGCCTGCTGCTGGCATTGGCCCGCGCGCAGGACGTCCCCGTCGAACTCGATCCGGCGGTCAGCCTTGCCTGCATGGTCGTGGCACTGGGCGTCGCCATCATCTCCGGCCTTGCGGCCGTGCAGAGCCTGCGGCGCGCCGACCCGGCAACGCTGCTGAGGTAGGCGGACCATGGATCCGACACCGAACAGCGCACCCCTGCAGGCGTGGGGAATCAGCAAGACCTTCCTGTCCGGCCAGGTGCGCGACACCGTACTGCAGGACATCAACCTGTCCGTCGACGCGGGGCAGCTCACGCTGATCGCAGGTCCTTCGGGGTGCGGCAAGAGCACGCTGCTGGCGATCCTCAGCGGACTGCAGGGCGTGGACGAGGGCCGCGTCATCGCCCTCGGCGAGGACCTTGGCCGGCTCGATCGCGCTGCGCTCGAGCGTTTCAGGCTGCTGCATACGGGGTTCGTCTTCCAGGACTTCGGGCTCTTCCCCGCGCTCACCGCCCAGGAGCAAGTCGAATTGCCGCTGCATTACCTGGGTCTGTCGAGAGCCGAAAGGGCACGCCGTGCGCGGCAGGCCCTGGAGGAAGTCGGGCTGGGAGCGCGGCGCGACGTGAAGCCCGCCGTTTTGTCGGGCGGGGAAAAGCAGCGTGTCGCGATCGCGCGCGCCATCGCCAAGGAACCCGCCCTGCTGTTTGCCGACGAGCCGACCAGCGCGCTGGACGCGGCGAACGGCGCCCTCGTCATCGACCTGCTCCACCGCATCGCCCGCACCCATGGCACGATGGTGCTGTGCGTAAGCCATGATCCCCGCGTGATCGGCCATGCCGACCGCGTACTGACGATGGAAGACGGACGGATACTGCACGATCATCGTGCGCTGGACGCACCGCTTCCCAAGGAACCGACGGCATGACCGCGTTCACGAACCCAGCCGCGCCCCGCGTGGCGCTGACGACCATGCTGGCCCTCTGTGCCGCGTTGACCGCCTGCGGCGGACAGAGGACGCCGACCGTGGCAGCGCCCCCTGCGCCCTACGTCGCCGTCGCGCGCGGTCGCGTGGACGTCGAAGGCGGGCTGCTCAACGTGGCCGCGCCTGTCGAAGGGCGGATCCGTCGCATCGCCGTGAAGGAGGGACAGGCGGTGCGCCGTGGCGACCTGCTGCTGGAACTGGATGCCACGAAAGCCCGGCTGGATGTCGCGGCGGCCAAGGCCGCACTGGCGGAGGCCGGTGCACAGATCCGCGCTCTGGATGCCCAGGCCGCCGCGCAGGCCACGCGGGCCTCGCGACTGCGGGCCGCGGCGGACGCGGGCGCCGCGGAAATGCAGGCGGCAGATGACGCGCAGGGCCAGTCGCTGCATCTCGCCGGTCAGAAGGACATGGCAACCGCCGCGCGCGCTGCAGCAGTGGCGCGGCTCGATGCCGCACGCCACGCCCAGGCGCTGCATCAGATCCGCGCACCACTGGATGGCCAGGTCACCCAACTGCTGGCGCAAACGGGCGCACAGGCTTCCCCATCGGGGGGCAACCTGCTGGTGCTCCTGCCGTCGGCGCCACGCATCGTGCGCGCCGAGCTCGCCGACGCGCGAGCCGACGGCGTAAAGCCCGGCATGGCAGCACAGGTCAGCGCGGAGGACGACCCTGATCACGGCATCGCGGCACGCGTGCTGCGCGTCAGCCCGGTATCGGGTCCGCCTCGGATGGAAGATGATCCGCAGCGCCGCGGCATGGAGCATGCGGTGGAGTGCGTGCTGGAACTGGAAGGCAATGGCGGACTGCGCGTCGGACAGCGCGTCCTGGTCCGCATCGGCGGCAAGGCATCGTGACCGCGGACCACGGCTTCACGTTGCCCGGGACCAACGGGCGCGGCGTGCTGCTGGTGCATGGCCTGACGGGCACGCCCCTCGAGATGCGGATGCTGGCGCTGGGGCTCAACAATGCGGGCTTCACGGTGCAGGGCGTGCAACTGGCAGGACATTGCGGCAGCCTGGACGACCTGCTCGCGACGGGCTGGCAGGACTGGTACGCCAGCGTGTGCAACGCAGCCGAATCCCTGGCGCGGGAAGTGGACCGGCTTTTCGTCGGCGGCCTCTCGATGGGCGCGATGCTTGCCCTCAAGTGCGCGGCCGACATGCCCCGAACGGTACAGGGCGTCGGCGTCTATGGTGCCACCTTCCGCTACGACGGCTGGGCCGTGCCCTGGCTGGCGCGGCTGACATTTCTCCTGCCGCTCGTGAAGCGGATGGGATGGGCTCGCGACAAGGTCTTCATGGAGACCGAACCCTTCGGCCTGATGGACGAGCGCCTGCGCGCCCAGATCAGTGCGGCCATGCAGGGAGGCGACAGCAGCGTGGCCGGGCTGCCGGGCAACCCCTGGCATTCTCTGGCCGAACTGTACCTGCTGTCCCGTGTCGTACGGCGGCAGTTGCCCCAGGTGCGCCAGCCCTGCCTGGTCGCGCATGCGGTGAACGACGATATCTCCAGCCTCCGGAACGCCCGCCTTGTGCAGAAGAAAGTACGGGGCCCGGTGGAGATGCTGTTGCTCCAGAACAGCTACCACATGATCACCATCGACCGTGAACGCCGGCTGCTCGCAAGACGCTCGGCGGAATTCTTCGCTTCGATCGGTGCCGCGCCGGGAGGGGCGTGATGCTCTCGACGCATGCCCTCGCCCTGTGGATCGCCAGCGTGGCACTTGAATGCGCGGGACAACTGTCCTTCAAGGCGGCCGCTAACGACGATGGCGCCGGCGCCGCGCTCGAAAGATGGAAACGCATGACCGCGCGGCCCTGGCTGTGGCTGGGCATCGGCAGCTATGCCGCATGCTTCATGGTGTGGCTGGCGTTCATCTCCCTCGTGCCACTGTCGGTCGGCGTCTTGCTGGGCGCCTTCAACATCGTCGCCTTGATGCTGGCCGGCCGCTTCGTGTTCGGCGAACGGCTGACGCCTCAACGCGTGGCCGGCATCCTGCTGATCACCGCAGGTGTCGTTGCCGTGGGGTACGGCCCGTGAGGTTCTTCTACATCGCGGGGTTCCTGGTGCTGGCGGGCTTCGACACCCTGGCCCAGGTCTGCTTCAAGTTCGCCGGCAGCGCTGCCTTGCCGCTGGAAGCGAGCGTCGACTGGGTGCTGCGCGTGTTCGGGCAGCCATATGTTTACGGTGCCGTGCTTGGCTACCTGGGGGCGTTCTTCACGTGGATGTCGCTGTTGCGGCATGCCCCCGTGGGGCCGGCCTTCGCCGCGACCCACCTGCACGTGGTGACAGTGCTGGCGGTGTCCGCCTGGCTTTTCAACGAACCGTTCACGCCCCTGCGGGCGATCGGCGCAGCCTCCATCCTCGCCGGCATCGTCTGCCTCGGCATCGCGGAGCAGCGTTCCTGAACCCCGGCCTCAGCCGGGTTCGTTCTCGAAATGGCCCGCCATCCGGCGCAGCACCGCGTGCACCAGTCGGTTTCTCGCGTGGACGGCGTGCCGGGTCCGGGTGATGCGCGCGCCGAGGTAACGTTTGATCCGCGCGTCGGTCCAGCCATCGACCATGTGGGTCAACCCGCGCGAAAGCGCGTACTCGATGCAGTGGAACCAGCTCACGACGTACAGGTTGTGGTCCCGGGACTGCGGGTAGGAAAATCCCACGTACTTGTCGAGCAGCATGCCGCCGTGCTCGAAACACAGCTTCCAGCCGATGACTTCGCCATCGTGCCGGTACACGAACAACACCCCGCCATTGCCGGGATCCCGCAACACCTTGCGGAAGAACGCCTCCTGCAGCAGGTCGAAATGCACCGCACTCTGCTCGTAGACGTTGACATAGAGTCGGTACAACCCTGCGACGACCGCATCGTCGTCGAACCAGGCTGAACCGGCCGGCACCACGTCGATACGCAACTGCGAACGGGACTTGAGCTTGCGGCGAACGTTGGAGCGCGCGTTTGCCGAAAGGCGGGCGACATGCTCCTCGACGGCAGCGACATCCAGCGGCACCCAAGCGAGCGACATCCCATCCAGCAAGACGAATCCGGCAGCCTGCAGCGCGTCGGTGAATGCACGCACGCAGGCATTGGCCTGGACGTCGAGCAGCGGGGAATCTACTGCCAGATCCTTGACGATCAACAGGGGGCATTCCTGCCCGTAACGGGAGAGCAGGCCCGACACCAGCCGCTCGGGCGGCACCCCGGACGCAAGCGGAGCGTATTCGGTGACGGTGCAGCCGACGAAGCGGGTCCGCCAGGTCAGGAGCCTTCCCCAGTGCGCATGGAGTGGCAGGTTTTGGACCGCACGCCGCACAGGATCGTCGGCCGTGGTCAGCAGGTCGAAGGGGGCTACGAATGTAGGCATGCCGTCCGGCGTGAACTCCGCCTGGAAACCCAGCGGCGGGTGCTGGACGAACGCATCGACCAGACTCGCAGGCTCGACCAGGGAGACAAGCTCCCGCCGGTCGACAGGGGATAACACATCCATCGCCGCTAATCCGCCGTGACGGCCAGTACGGCGTTGAGCCCGCCGAACGCGAAGGAATTGCTGAGGGCAGCGCGGACCTTCATCGGGCGCGGCCCCTCCGCCACGTAATCGAGGTCGCACTCCAGGTCGGGGACCGCGAGGTTCAGGGTGGCAGGCACGATGCCATGGCGCATCGCGCCGACCACCGCGACGAGCTCGAGCGCACCCGCGGCACCCAGCGCGTGGCCATGGGCCGACTTGGTCGACGACACGGCAAGCCGGGATGCCCCTGCCCCGAAGCTGCGACGGATGGCACGCGTCTCGGCCGCGTCGTTGACCGGCGTTCCAGTGCCGTGGGCATTGATGTAGTCGACGTCGCCGGGAGCAAGGCCCGCATCCGCCATCGCCAGCAGCATCGCCCTGGCCGCGCCATCCACGTCGGGGGCGACGATATCGCCCGCATCCGCGGTCATGCCGAAACCGGCGATGCGCGCCAGCACCGTTGCGCCACGCGCGGCGGCATGGGCCCGCGACTCCAGCGTGAACACGGCAGCGCCCTCGCCGAGCACAAGCCCCTTGCGGTTGGCGCTGAACGGCCGACAGGTATCGTCAGCCGCAACCCGCATGGCCTCCCAGGCGCGCAACGACCCGTAGGTCAGGCAGGCCTCGGTGCCGCCGGTCACGACGACATCCGCGAGCCCGCCCCGGATCAGTTGCACGGCCTGCGAGATGGCGTGGTTGGAAGATGCGCAGGCGCTGGCGACCACGAAGGAAGGCCCCTTGATGCCGTGGACGATGCTGACCTGACTCGCCGCAGCGTTGGTCATCAGCCGGACGATGGTCAGCGGATGTACGCGCGTGGCGCCTTCGGCATACAGGCGCCGGCACTGTTCGTCGTGAGTGGTCTCACCGCCGATTCCAGTGCCGATGATCGCCGCGGCACGCTCGGGGGCGAAGCTGGCACCCGACACCAGGCCTGACTGGGCCATGGCTTCCGCGGCCGCGACAAGCGCGAACTGGCTGGTCCGGTCGAGCATCGCGAGGCGGCGTTCGTCGATGCAGCCTGCGGGATCGAAACCGTCGGGCACCTGGGCCGCGATCGGGATCCTGAGTTCGGCCGCCCGCGGGTGGCGCAGCGGGCCAATCGCGCAACGGCCGGCCGCCAGGCCGTCCCACAAGGCGCCGGCGCCGGTCCCGAATGCGCTGACCGCGCCCATGCCGGTCACGACGACATCGCGGTCCGCGGCAGGCATGGTCAGCCTGCCCCGGCGTGTTTCTTCGCGACGGCGGCGGCGACCGCATCGACCAGCTGTTCGAGCGTGCCGCTGTCGAGGTCTGCGCCCTGCTCCGGGAAATCGATGTCGAACTTCTCCTCGATCTCGAAGAGGATCTCGATCGCGGTGAGCGAGGCGATGCCGAAATCCTTCAGCGTCGACGCTGGCGTGAGCGCGGAGACCTCGACCTTGCCCTGCTTGGCGACGATGGAGAAGACCGCGTCACGGACGGCGGCATGGGTGGGTACGTCGGACATGGCGTGTTTCCTCAGGATCGCTTGGCGCGGGTGATCAACTGATCGAGCAGCGCAATGGCGAGGTCGACCTCTTCATTGCTGATTTCCAGCGAAGGCGCGAGGGTGATCACGTTCTTGTACCAGCCACCCACGTCGAGCACGAGGCCGACCGGCTTGCCGTCGTGGCGCAGGTCGCCGGCCAGCCCGATGTCGACCATGCGGTCGAGCAGTGCGCGGTTCGGCGTGAAGCCGTCTTCCGTGCAGATCTCGGCGCGCAACGCGAGACCCAGGCCATCGACGTCGCCGATCTCGGGATGGCGCTTCTGCAGGTCCTTCAGGCCCTCCAGGAAATGCGCGCCCTTTTGCGGCACCGTGCGCTCGTAATCCTGCTGCTCGCCGAATTTCAGCACTTCGATGCCGAGTGCCGTACCCAGCGGGTTGGAGTTGAACGTGGAATGCGTCGAACCCGGCGGGAAAATCGTCGGATTGATGAGCTCTTCCTTCGCCCACAGGCCCGACAGGGGGTTCATGCCGTTGGTCAGCGCCTTGCCGAAGACCAGTACATCCGGCGTCACGCCGAAGTGTTCGATCGACCACAGCTTGCCGGTGCGCCAGAAGCCCATCTGGATCTCGTCGACCACGAGCAGGATGCCGTACTTGTCGAGGACCTTCTTGAGGTCGCGGAAGAAGTTGCGCGGCGGCACGACGTAGCCACCCGTACCCTGGATCGGTTCGACGTAGAAAGCGGCGTATTCCGCCTGCCCGGTCTTCACGTCGAGCACGCCGTTGTATTCGCTCTCGAACAGGCGTGCGAAATTGTGCACGCAGGCATCGGAGTATTCGTCAGCGGACATGCCCTTCGGACGACGGAACGGATACGGGAACGGCAGGAACATCGCGCGTTCGCCGAAATGCCCGTAGCGGCGGCGATAGCGGTAGCTCGAGGTGATCGCCGACGCCGCCAGCGTGCGCCCGTGGTACCCGCCCTCGAAGGCGAACATCAGGCTCTTGCCGTTGCGGGCGTTGCGCACGATCTTGAGGGAGTCCTCGATCGCCTGCGCGCCGCCCACGTTGAAGTGCACGCGCCCCTTCTGGCCGAAACGCGACTGCATTCCCTTTGCGATACGACCTGCGAGTTCGATGCGCGTCGGATGCAGGTACTGGCTCGCGACCTGCGGCAACAGGTCGATCTGCGCCTTCAGGGCATCGTTGATCTGCTTGTTGGCATAACCGAAGTTGACGGCCGAGTACCACATCTGGAGGTCAAGGAAAGGCACGCCGGCGCTATCGAACATGAAGCTGCCGTCGCAGCCCCGGAAGATCTTCGGCGGATCGACGTAGTGGACCGTATCACCGAAGGAGCTGTACTCCGCCTCATCGGCGAGCAACTGCGGGTCATCGTGGAACACAGGTCCGTTCGCAGGCAATTTCATCATGGTCAGGTCCTTCAGGCTGCAGCCAGCAGCGAATCGAGATCGGGCAGCAAGGCCAGCGCATCACCGAAGCCATCGATCGGCCGGTGACGCAGGCGCTGGTCGTGGCAATGTCGGGCAAGCCGGCCCTTGGCGAAAACCAGGTCCGCCGCACCGCTCGCGCAGAAATCGGAACGCCCGTCGCCGACGAGCAGGACGGGACCGGCATCGACCTGTCGGGCGGCGCCGATGCGCTCGCACTTGCAGGTGCCGCTTGCACAAGCCCCTGTGCCGAACGGGCTCTCCAGCCGCCAGCGGCGCGGCACGTCCCGCTCGGACAGACGGTTGGCGGCGACTGGCAAGTCACCCAGCCCATGTCGACGGAGGATGCGCTGGATCGCGTAGTCGAGGCCATCGCTGACGACGGAGATGACATATCCCCTGCTTCGCACCGCCTCGACGAAGGTCGGGAAATCCGGATCGATGGCCAGCGCGTCCAGGTGGGCATCCAGTTCGTCGCGCCCTAGGTCGAGCAGCCCCACCTGGCCCTGCATGCACTCGCGGGAGCCAATCCGGCCAGCGATCCAGTCGTCCTCCAGTGCCTGCCAGCCGGGCAGGCCATGGCGCGACAGGAGGCCGTCGATCACGTCCTCGGTGGATATGGTCCCGTCGAAATCGCAGAGGATGGTCCAGTTCGGCACGATGTCCCTGTTTGAGACGTGGTTCATGGGTTCCCTTACCGTACGGGGCTAACCTTTCGGTCACCTTTCGGACGGTTTCCAAGGACTTACGACGATGGCCAGACCGACTTCCGCCGGACCGATCCTGATGACGTTGCTCGCAGCCGCCTCGGCGCAGGCCGCCACAGGATCGCCCGAGGACTTCGACAGCCGGTTCCAGGCGGCTCGCGCCCTGGCGCTGGGCGGCAAGCGGAGCGAAGCGATCGCGGCCTACTCGGCCTTGCTGGAGCGATCGCCCGGCAACAGCGACGTGCTGCTGGGCCGGGGGCGCGTGCACGCCTGGATGGGTGACTGGTCACTGGCCGAACGCGACCTGCTGGCAGCGACGAAATCCTCGCCCCGCTACGCCGACGCCTGGTCCGCACTCGGGGACCTCTACCTCTGGAGCGACCGGTGGCCGCAGGCGGCGGAAGCCTACTCGCACTGGATCGAACTGGAACCTCTGGAAGGCGACGCCTGGATCGCGCGCGGCAAGGCCCATCGGGCAGCTGGCAACGCGTCCGCCGCACGTGCCGATTTCAGCCGGGCCGCGACGCGCGGCATCGACGTCGGCGGCCTTCTTGCCTCGGTCGCACCGGAGCCGGAACCCGCCGCATCCCTTGCGGGCAGCCGGCCGGCCGAAACCTACATCCCGGAGCGTTATCGGTGGAGCGCCGGACTCTCCGCCGATCGTGTCCACTTCAGGGGCAGCGGGAACAACTGGGTCGACTCCGTCGCCAGCCTCCGCCGCCAGACGGACCGCGGCTCCATCGGCTTCGAATACCTCGAATCGCGGCGCTTCGGCATCACCGACCACGCCTACGCCGTGGACGGCTACCTGCGGCTCTGGCCCCGTGCATACGTCAACGGCCGATTCCAGCTCGCCGATACCGGCACCCTCTTTCCGCACAACCGTTGGCGCGCCGAACTGTTCCAGGGGGTTGGACCAGGCTGGGAGCTCTCCGCTGGCTACGACCGGCTCAGCTTCGGCAACGACGTTGAACTGCTGAGCCTTGGCGTCGGGAAATATGTCGGCAACTGGTACTTCCGGTTGCGCCACCTCCACGTGCCCGGCACGGCTTCGGACCCTTCGTCGAGCGACAGCGACCGCGCCACCGCCCGTTACTACTATGCCGGCGACAGTGACCGTTACCTCGAAGTGACAGGCGGCATGGGCCATGCGGAGCCAGCGACGACGGTGACCGCGACGCCTTCGACTGCAGGCCGAAACAGCGCCTCGGTCGGCGCGGCCTGGAGCGGCTTGATCGCGCCCCACATCGGATTCAAGCTGTCCTACAGCCATGGCTACGGCTATGAGTCGCAGCCAACCCACCACGACAGCGTGTCAGGATCCTTGTACACACGATGGTAAACAGCGGCGCGGTCCCGCAGGACCGTGCACAACCCGCCGCCGCGGCCTTCATCGGCCTGCTGCCGGCCCTGCTCTTCGCGCTGGTCGGTGCGCGCTGCGCCGAATGGGCGTCGTCATGGCCTGCCGGACTTGCCTTGCAGGACAGCTTGCGCTTCGGTGCCGCATCGGCGCTCACCGACCTGCTCGCCTTCGGTCGCTACCTTCCCCTGCTGTGGCTGGCGTTGCTGCCAGGTCTGCTTTGCCGCGGCTCGCGCGGGCAGATCATCACCAGCTCGCTCGTCGTGGGACTGCTGCTGCTCGCCCGCGGCGCGCTGTCGCAATACCGGATCACGGCGGGCGTCACGCTGGGTGACGACCTGTTCGCGTATTCGTGGGCCGACATCCGGCAAACGACCGCGGAAACCCGCCCCGATCCGCTGCTTTTCCTGCTGTTGGGCGCGCTGTGGGTGCTCGTCGCAGCAGGGGTCCGGCGACAGCTGCAGCGCGGCACCGGCTATCGCGGCAAGACCTGGGCAGCCGGACTCCTGCTGGCCTGTGGCGTCAGTTGGGCGCTGGCGGCAGCCGGATGGACGGGATCGCTCGGGGACGGCAGCGAACACCAGCGCGTCCTGCGACAGAACAGTCTGGCCAGCTTCGTAGACTCCGTCGCAGCCTCCGCCACGGGCAAGCTGCATGTGCAGTCCCCCGCAACCACTCCGGCCTCACTGCAACTGCTGGGGCGGCGCGTCGATGATCCTGCCTTCCCCTTCCTGCATGTCGAACACGCGCCGGACGTGATCGGACCACTGCTCGACCTGCCTCAGGATCCACCCGACGTGGTGGTGCTGATCGTCGAGGGCCTGGGCAGGACCTTCTCCGGTCCGGGTGCACGGCTTGGCAGCTTCACGCCACATCTGGATGCACTCGGGGCGGAGGGGCTCTATTGGGAAAACTTCGTGGCACCGCAGGGAAGGACCTTCGGCGTGCTGCCATCCTTGCTCGGCTCCATGCCCTTCGGCGAACAGGGCGTGCTGGAGATGCAGCCGCCCGCTCCGCGGCATGACAACCTGGCCTCGCTGCTCGGCACGCTGGGCCATCGGTCCCGGTTCGTCTGCGGATTCGAGGGCGACTTCGACCACCAACGCACCTACCTGCAGTCGTCCGGCTTCGACCAGATCATCGACCGCGGGCGCATCGCAACGACCGCGGCCATCGCGAACAGCTGGGGCTTCGACGACGACGTGGTGCTCCAGACAGCCCTGGCGACGCGACGGGCCATATCGCAGCCAGGGCACTTCCTCGACGTGATCCAGACGATCTCGATGCACACGCCGTTCAGCGTTCCCGACCAGCCACGATGGAATGCACGTGTCGATTCAAGACTGGCGGAACTGGGGCGCACGACGCAGGCCGCACGCTACGCACCACACCGCGCGATCTACGCCTCGATCCT
>JBDLPS010000104.1:0-13356 GCA_039800965.1 Pseudomonadota bacterium
CGCCGCCACCTTTGCCGCGCCCGCCATGGCGGACTGCGCATACCCGAAGGCGCCGACCAAGATTCCGGAGGGTGAAACGGCCTCGCTGGAAGACATGCAGGCGGGCGTCAAGGCCGTCAAGGAATATGACGCGGCCATCAAGGCCTACCAGACCTGCCTGCAGGGCGACCAGGCCGCGCTCGAGGCGAAGATCGCCAAGGACAACGGCGGCCAGATCTCCGACGAACAGAAGAAGAAGACCAACGAGATCTTCGTCCAGAAGAGCAATGCCGCCGACGACGAGCTGCAGACCATCGCCGCGCGCCTGAACGAGCAGATCCGCGTCTACAAGGCGAAGCACCCCTCGAAGTAAATCGAGGCGCTTCGCCCCTGCCGCTTCGAGGAGGGGTTGGCACCATGTTGACCCCTGCCGAAGCGACCCAGCTCATCGCAGACCACCTGCCCGGGCTTCCGCCCGAATCCCTGCAGGTTTCAGACTGCGCCGGGGCGGTACTGCGCGAGGACGTTCGCGCGGAGCGCGACCAACCCCCCTTCGACCGCGTATCGATGGACGGAATTGCCCTCTCCTCGCGCGCCTTCATCGAGGGGCGTCGACGCTTCCGCATCGCGGGCCTGCAGGCCGCCGGCGACCCACCGCGCGCCCTGCAGTCCGCCGGCGACTGCCTGGAGGCGATGACCGGCGCCGTCCTGCCCATCGGCTGCGATGCGGTAGTACCGGTGGAGCGCATCGTGGTCGAAGAGGGCTTCGCGACGATCGCCGCCGATGTCGCGGTGGAACCCTGGCTCAACGTCCACCGCCGGGGCAGCGACCAGACACAGGGCGCCCTGCTGCTGAAGGCAGGCGTGCGGCTGGAGTCCCCGGACATCTCGGTCGCGGCTGGCGCCGGCATGCCGCGGTTGAGCGTCACCCGGCAACCGACCGTCATGGTGGTCTCGACCGGCAACGAACTGGTCGAACCCGGCGAACCGATCGAAGCCTGGCAATTGCGGCGCTCGAACGCCCACGGACTGGTCGCCGCTCTGCGGCGGCGGGGTTTCCGGCGCGTGGCGGACGACCACCTGCCCGACGACCCGGACGCGTTGCGGGAGCGCCTCGGCCGGCATCTCGAGGCGTACGACGTGCTGTTGCTGTCCGGCGGCGTATCGATGGGCAAACTCGACCTGGTGCCAGCAGCACTCGCCGCCTGCGGCGTACGACAGGTCTTCCACAAGATCGCGCAGCGCCCCGGTAAACCCATGTGGTTCGGCACGACGCCGAACGGCCGCCTCGTCTTCGCGCTGCCCGGGAACCCGGTATCCACGCTGGTCTGCCTCGTCCGCTACGTGATCCCCGCCCTCGAGGCATCAATGGGCCTGCGCGAGGCGGACCGCAACCGCGGCCGGATTGCGCTGGCCGCGCCGGTGGCGTTCAATGCCGCGCTCGCCGGTTTCGTGCCGGTGCGGATTGAGACGGACGACGAGGGACGCCCCTGGGCCGCTGCATCGCCGCACAATGGATCCGGCGATTTCGCCGCGCTGGCTGGAACCGACGGCTTCATCGAACTTCCACCCGGCCCTGGCGTCTATCCCAAGGGCTTCGTGACCCGACTCTACCGCTGGTGAAGATCTTGAATCCCGGGCGCCATCCTGCAGATCGCCGCAACCGACCCCTGCGAGACCTGCGCATCTCGGTCATGGACCGCTGCAACTTCCGCTGTCCCTACTGCATGCCGCGGGAGAAGTTCCATGAGCATTATCCGTTCCTCAAGACCTCGGAACGGTTGTCATTCGACGAGATCGTGCGGCTCACGCGCCTTTTCGTCCCACTGGGCGTGCGCAAGCTGCGCATCACCGGCGGCGAACCCCTGCTGCGGGTGAACCTGCCAGACCTCATCGCGGACCTGAACACCATACCGGGCGTCGAGGACATCGCGCTCACGACCAACGGCGTGCTGCTGGCCAAGCATGCCTACGAACTCAAGGCGGCAGGACTGTCGCGCGTGACCGTCAGCCTCGACAGCCTCGACCAGGACCGCTTCGCCGCGATGAACGGCGGCTTCGGACGCGTCAGCGAGGTGCTCGAGGGCATCACGCACGCTCGCGACGCCGGCATGGGGCCCATCAAGGTGAACGCCGTCATACAGCGGGGCATCAACGACGGCGATGCGGCGGACCTCGTCGAGCGCTTCCGTGGCACGGGCGTCACGGTCCGGTTCATCGAATACATGGACGTGGGCACCCGCAACCGCTGGCAGCACCAGCTCGTCGTGCCTTCGGCGGAACTCATGCAGCGCATTGCCGCGCGCTGGCCACTGGTACCCGTGAAGCCGGACTACGTCGGGGAAGTCGCAAGGCGCTACGCCTTCGAAGACGGCCAGGGCGAAGTCGGGTTCATATCATCGGTGACGCAGCCGTTCTGCGGTGCCTGCACGCGCGCGCGCCTGTCCTCGGACGGCTCGCTCTACACCTGCCTGTTCGCGCAATCAGGTCGCGACCTGCGCGGCCCGATGCGCGCAGGCGCCAGCGACGCCGAACTGGAATCGCTGATCCATGAGGTCTGGCTGGGGCGGGACGACCATTACAGCGAACAGCGTGCCACGCTGCGCGCGCAGGAATCCGGCCAGCACAAAGTCGAAATGAATTACATCGGAGGCTGACGATGGCCACTGCCCGCAAGCGCTCCGCGCTGACGCACCTGGATGCCGCCAACCGCCCGACGATGGTCGACGTCGGCGACAAGACGATCACGCGCCGCGAGGCATCCGCCGAAGCCCTGGTCGACCTGCCGCCGGACGTCGCACGGGAACTGCGTCGCACCGGACACAAGACCAAGAAGGGCCCGGTGTTCGACACGGCGATCATCGCCGGCACGCTGGCGGTCAAACGCGCGCATGAGCTGATCCCTTTCTGCCACCCGCTGCCGGTGGACGGCGTGCACATCGACGTGGCGACGCGCAGGGGCGGCCTGCGCATCACCTGCCGTGTCACCGTGACGCACAGGACGGGCGTGGAGATGGAAGCGCTGACCGGCGCAAGCGTCGCCGCGCTGACGGTCTACGACATGTGCAAGGCGCTGTCGCATGACATCGCCATCGGTCCGGTGCGCCTGCTGTCAAAGCGGGGCGGCAAGCGCGATTTCAACCGCAAGGGACGCACGTGACGGGAACCGTGAAAGGACTCGTGCTGGCGGGAGGCCGCAGCACCCGCATGCAACAGGACAAGGCCGTACTCGCCTACGCCGGCGAGTCGCAACTGGATCGCGCGGTGCACCTCCTGCGGGCGAAACTGGACGACGTGCGCGTGTCGGTACGGGCCGACCAGGCCAGCGAACCGGTCCGGGCCAGGTACCCCCAGGTGGTCGACGCCGGGGACATACAAGGGCCGATCGCCGGTATCCGTGCCGCGCAGGCCCTGGACCCCGATGCCGCCTGGCTCGTCGTCGCCTGCGACCTGCCCTTGCTGGACGAGGCAACGCTGGGCACGCTGCTCGCTTCGCGCGATGCGACCCGTGTCGCCACGGCTTTCCGCAGCAGCCATGACGGCCTGCCCGAACCACTGTGCGCGATCTGGGAACCGGCAAGCCGCGCCGCCCTGGAGGAATTCCTCGCGACAGGCCGCAACTGCCCTCGCAAGTTCCTGATCAATTCCGATACCCTGCTGCTCGACCAGCCGAACCCTCGGGCCCTCGACAACGTGAACACACCGTCCGAATTCCAGGCCACGAGCGCGCAACTGGCGCAGCCGGCCGCCGTCCGCATGCTGCGCGTGCAGTATTTCGCGCTGCTGCGCGAACAAGCCAAATGCAGCGAGGAATCCCTGAGCAGCGGGGCCGCGACGCCGCAGGACCTTTACGCGGAACTGACGGCCCGGCACGGCTTCACGCTGCCTGCCGACATGCTCAAGGTCGCGGTCAACACGGAATTCTCCGACTGGTCGCGCCCGCTCGCGTCCGGCGACACCGTCGTCTTCATCCCGCCGGTGGCAGGCGGATGAGCAGCTTCCGCTTCACGCGCGCTGCCATCGACGGGCAGGCCCTGCGCAACGAACTGCTCGACCTGCACTGCGGCGGCTACGCCTCGTTCGAAGGCTGGGTGCGAAACCACAACGAAGGCCATGCCGTCACGCGCCTGGAGTACGAGGCCTTCGAACCCCTGGGCCTCAAGGAAGGCGCGCGCATCGTCGAGGAAGCGGTGAAGCGCTTCGGCGTCACGCGCGCCCTCTGCGAACACCGCGTCGGCGAACTGGCCCTGGGCGACGTGGCGGTCTGGGTCGGTGTATCTGCCGCGCATCGCGACGAGGCCTTCAAGGCCTGCCGCTTCATCATCGACGAGGTGAAGCACCGCGTGCCGATCTGGAAGAAAGAGCACTACGTGAACGGCGATTCCGGCTGGGTGAACTGCGAGCGCTGCGCGGCAGACGCCCATTCACACGACCACCACGGGCACCATCACCACGAGTGACGTCAGCCGGGGCGCACCTGGCCCGAGCCGCGCACCACGTACTTGTAGCTCGTCAACTGCTCGACGCCGACCGGACCGCGCGCATGGAAGCGGTCGGTCGAAATGCCGATCTCGGCACCCATCCCGAATTCCCCGCCGTCCGCGAACTGCGTCGACGCGTTGTGAAGGACGATGGCGCTGTCCACCCGCTGCAGGAATCGTTCGGCGGTCGCGGAATTTCCCGTGACGATGGATTCGGTGTGGGATGACCCATAGTGCGCGATGTGGGCGATCGCCGCATCGACACCGTCCACGACGCGGACCGAAATGACCGCATCAAGATACTCGGTCCGCCAGTCGTCCTCCGTCGCCGCCTTCACGCGCGGATCGACCTGCTGAACGTCAGCGTCGCCACGCACTTCACAACCGGCGGCGATCAGCGCCTCGACGAGCGGCCCCAGCAAGGCGCGCGCGCCGGCCCGATCCACGAGCAAGGTCTCGGCGGCGCCGCAGATGCCGGTGCGACGCATCTTGGCGTTCAGCACGATGTCGCGCGCCATGGCCGGGTCGGCATCGCGGTCCACGTACACGTGGCAGATGCCCTCCAGGTGGCCGATGACCGGCACTCGCGCCTCGTTCTGCACACGTTCGACGAGGCTGCGGCCACCGCGGGGCACGATGACGTTGATGGCACCGGAAAGGCCCGCGAGCATCAGCCCGACGGCCGCGCGATCCGGGGTCGGCACGAGCTGGATGCAGGCCGGCGGCAGGCCGACGGCCTCCAGCCCATGCACCAGGCATTCATGGATAGCCGCGCTCGACTTCCGGCTCTCCGAACCACCCCGCAGGATGACCGGGTTGCCGGATTTGAGGCACAGCGCACCGGCATCCGCGGTCACGTTGGGACGGCTCTCGTAGATGATCCCGATGACACCGAGCGGCACGCGCACGCGCTGGATGGACATGCCATTGGGCCGGGTCCATTCCGCAGCGATGCTGCCGATCGGATCCGGCAACGCAGCGATGTCCTCCAGGCCCTTCGCCATGGATTCGATGCGCTTGTCGTCGAGTTTCAGTCTGTCGAGCATGGCGGGTGACAGGCCTCGGGCCTGCGCCGACTCCATGTCCTGACGGTTGGCCTCCTGGATCTCCGCGCGACGCGCACGCACCTGCGACGCGGCCTTCAGCAGCGCCTGGTTGCGCATCGCGGTAGCAGACTGGGCAAGGGCTTCGCGCGTCGCGACGGCCGCGCGACCCAGCGCGTCCATCTGTTCGACGAGGCTGGCATCGACCGCGGGCTTGTGGCTCATGGTTGTTGTTCTTCCGTGCTGGCGGCATCCGGGCGCAGCAGCACCAGGTCGTCGCGATGGATGATTTCGTCGCGGCCGCGGTAACCGAGGATCCCCTCGAAGTCGGTGCTGTGCCGGCCGAGGATGCGGCCTGCGTCCTTGTCGGAATAGGCCGTGATGCCCCGGGCGACTTCCTGGCCATCCGCTGACATGACGCTGATGGTGTCTCCCCGTTCAAAGTGCCCGCGCGTCACGGTGACGCCGGCGGGCAGCAGGCTGCGGCCCTTGCGCAGCGCGCCCAGCGCGCCGGCATCGACCATGATCGAACCTGCCGGCTTGAGCGTGCCGGCGATCCACTGCTTGCGGGCGGTGACCGGCGTGGCGCTCGGCAGGAACCAGGTGCAGCGTGCCCCGGCTTCGATGCGCTTGAGGGGGCGGCGGTGCGCGCCGGGCGCGATGCAGAGATGGCAGCCTGCGGCAAACGCAATCCGCGCGGCGATGATCTTGGTGGCCATGCCCCCGGATCCGACGTCCGAGGCGGAACCGCCGGCCATCGCCTCGATCGCAGGCGTGATCGTCCGCACCTCGGGGATGAATTCGGCGGCCGGATCCCGGTTGGGATCGGCGGTGTACAGGCCATCGATGTCGGACAGCAGCACAAGGCAATCCGCGCTTGCCATCTGTGCAACGCGCGCCGCGAGGCGATCGTTGTCGCCATAGCGGATTTCGCTGGTTGCGACGGTGTCGTTTTCGTTGATGACCGGGATGGCGCCGAGTTCGAGCAACGTGGTCAGCGTGGCGCGCGCATTGAGGTAGCGGTCGCGCTGCTCGCTGTCCTGCAGCGTGAGCAGCACCTGGGCCACCGTGATGCTGTCGTCCTCGAGCAGCTCCTTGTAGGCGTGAGCAAGGCGAATCTGCCCGACGGCCGCTGCGGCCTGCTTCTGCTCCAGCGCCAGCGGCCCCTTGGGCAACTGCAGGTGGCGACGTCCCAGCGCGACGGCACCGGAGGACACGAGGATCACCTGCTGCCCCCTGCGTCGCAGTCGGCGGAGGTCGTCGATGAAGGATTCGAGCCAGGCGCGGTTCAGCCGCCCCGTCGCCTGGTCGACAAGCAAGGCAGACCCGACCTTGACGACGATGCGGCGCGCGCTCGCCAGCGGCGACGCCGCGGCGGTGGCACGGGATTTGGTTCGCTGCTGCATGGATTACGCACTATAAGTGATGCAAGCGCCGGCTGTATCATCCGGGGCAATCCGATTGCGAAGAGGGTGCAAGCCGTGGGCAGAGATTACGAACCGGTCAAGGGCCAGTGGTACGAGAACGCCGAGGAGGACGAGACCTTCCGCGTGCTGTCCGTCGACGAGGACGAGGAACTGGTCGAAATCGAATACCTCGACGGCGACATCGAGGAAATGGACCTCGACAGCTGGCATGAAATGGACCTCGAGAAGATCGAAGAGCCGGAGGGCTGGGGCGGGGACGACGAAGACGAGGACGACGAGGAAGAAGACGACGAGGATGATGACGAGGACGACGACTGGGACGAGGATGACGAAGACGAGGATGACGACTGGGACGACGATGACGAGGAAGACGACCAGTACTGATCCTCCGGCCGGTGCCCGGGGCGAGATGTCCCGGGCAACATATTGTTTATATTGTTGTTTTTTTTCTTGAAGCCGCGCGGCACTGCCCCAAGATAGAACCCATGAAACGCATATTCCTGTTCCTGGTCACGAACCTCGCCATCGTCCTGATGCTGTCGGTCATCGCCCACCTGCTGGGCCTGGACCGGTACCTCTCGGCCCGCGGCGGGGATCTGGGGGGACTGCTGGTCGTCGCCGCGCTGTTCGGCTTCGGCGGCTCGCTGATCTCGCTGTTCATCTCGAAGTGGATGGCCAAGCGCACGATGGGGGTGGAGATCATCGAGACCCCCCGCTCCGACGACGAGCGCTGGCTGGTCGAGGCCGTCGGGGCCCACGCCCGCCGCACGGGCATCGGCATGCCGGAGGTCGGCATCTTCGAATCTCCGCAGCCGAACGCCTTCGCGACCGGCGCCAGCCGCAACAACGCGCTGGTGGCGGTCAGCACGGGCCTGCTGCGCACCATGCGCCGCAACGAGGTCGACGCCGTGCTGGGCCACGAAATCGCCCATGTGGCCAATGGCGACATGGTCACGCTGACCCTGATCCAGGGCGTGGTGAACACCTTCGTGATCTTCTTCTCGCGGATCATCGGCAGCGCCGTCGACAAGGCGCTCAATGGCGACCGCGAAGGCCGCGGCGGCATGGGCTATTTCATCGGCACGATGCTGGCCGAAATGGTGCTGGGCATCCTGGCCAGCATCGTGGTGATGTGGTTTTCGCGGCAGCGCGAATTCCGGGCGGATGTCGGCGGCGCGCACCTGGCCGGACGCGAGAACATGATCGCGGCGCTCGAGCGCCTGAAGGTTGGCGCCGAAGAGCCCCTGCCGGACGGCCTGAAGGCCTTCGGCATCGGCGGCGGCGGCAGCAGCGGCCTGGGTCGTCTCTTCATGAGCCACCCGCCGCTGGACGAGCGCATCGCAGCGCTGCGGGCCGCCGGCCAGGGCTGAACGCCATCGCGGGGGGCCCGCCCGCCCCCGTCCCCTTGAAATGCGGGCAGGCTTGCTTGCATCCTGCAGGGCCGCGCGGAGGGGCGCGTAAAGAAGAATAAACGGGGCAAGCCATGAGTACGCACGCCAGACCGTCGATCATCCCGGGTCGGGAGGCCGAGGCCCCGGTCGCACCGGGCAGCACCGTCCTCACACGCCTCGGCCGCAAGCACCTGCTGGCCCAGCTCTCCAGGCTGCACGACGGTGAATTGCGCATCGTCGACGGCAGTGACGAATTCCGCTTCGGTCGCCGGACCACGCGCTGCGGCCTGTCCGCCACGATCACGGTGACCAACCCCCACTTCTGGGCCGATACCGCCTTCGGTGGCACCGTCGGCGGCGGCGAGTCGTACATCCACGGGCTCTGGCAGTGTGACGATCTCACCGCGCTGATCCGCATCATGGTCGTGAACCGCGACGTGATGGAGGGCATGGAAGGCGGCTGGGCCGCCGTGAGCGATGTAGTCCGCCGCGTGCTCCACTGGATGAACCGCAACAGCAAGGAAGGCAGCCGGCGGAACATCGCCGCGCACTACGACCTGGGCAACGAGCTCTACAAGCTCATGCTCGACGACACCATGGCCTACTCCTGCGGCATCTTCCTGAACGAGGACGCAACGCTGCACGACGCGTCCATCGCGAAGTTCGACGCCGCCTGCCGCAAGCTGGCCCTGACGCCGGACGACCATCTGGTGGAAATCGGCACAGGGTGGGGCGGGCTCGCCATACACGCCGCACAGCACTACGGATGCCGCGTGACGACGACGACGATCTCGCGCGAACAACACGACTTCGCCAAGGAGAAGATCGCCCGCCTCGGTCTCTCCGACCGCATAACACTGCTGTTCGACGATTACCGCGACCTCAAGGGGCAGTTCGACAAGCTGGTCTCCATCGAGATGATCGAGGCGGTCGGCGCGAAATACCTGGATACCTATTTCGCGAAATGCTCCTCGCTGCTCAAGCCGACGGGAGCGATGCTGCTGCAGGCCATCACCATCCAGGATCAGTTCTACGAAAAGGCCCTGCATGGCGTGGACTACATCCAGCGCTATATTTTTCCCGGCAGCTTCATCCCATCGGTGACGGCGATCGCCGACTCGGTGACCCGCGTCACCGACATGAAGATATTCAACCTCGAGGACATCGGGCCCCACTACGCGCAGACGCTGCGCCTGTGGCGCGAGCGTTTCTTCGCCAACATCGACCAGGTGCGCAAGCTGGGCTACCCGGAAAGCTTCAACCGGCTCTGGGAGTTCTACCTGTGCTACTGCGAGGGCGGTTACGCGGAACGCCAACTGGGCAACGCGCAGGTTTTGCTGACCAAGCCCGCCTGCCGCCGCGCGGCGATCGCCGCGGCCTGACCGGACAGCCATGGACCTCGTCGCCCGCCTGCAGGCCCTGGTGGGCTCCGACGCGGTCCAGACCGACCCGGACCTCATCGCCTCCGCGCTCGTCGACCATCGGCGCCTGTACCGCGGCGCCTCGGCCGCCGTCGTGGCCCCCGCCGATACGGCCGGCGTCTCGAAACTCCTCGCCTTCTGCAATGAACACGGCATCGCGGTCGTGCCACAGGGGGGCAACACGGGGTATTGCGGCGCGGCCACGCCCGATGAATCCGGCCGTCAGCTCGTGCTCTCCCTGCGGCGGCTTGACCGCATCCGCCGCATCGACGCCGACAATTTCAGCCTGGTCGCCGAAGCCGGCTGCACCCTCGCCACCGTGCAAGCGGCCGCCGAGTCCGCCGGACGCCTGTTTCCGCTGAGCCTCGGCTCGGAAGGCAGCTGCCAGATCGGCGGCAATCTGGGCACCAATGCCGGCGGTACGGCCGTCCTGCGCTACGGCATGACGCGCGACCTGGTGTTCGGGCTCGAGGTGGTGCTGGCGGACGGCAGCGTACTGTCCAGCCTGTCGTCGCTCCGCAAGGACAATACCGGCTACGACCTGAAGGGCCTGTTCGTCGGCAGCGAAGGCACCCTGGGCGTGATCACCGCTGCTTGCCTGAAACTCTTCCCGGCGCCACGCGGCGTTGCCACGGCCTGGGTCAGCATCCCCGACCCTTCAGCAGCCATCACGCTCCTCTCGTGCCTGCGCGAGGCCAGCGGAGACCGCGTAAGCACCTTCGAACTGGTGCCCCAGGTCGCACTCGATCTCGTGTTGCGCCTGGTACCCGGGGCACGCGACCCCTGCACCTCACGGGCACCCTGGTACCTGCTGGTCGAAGTGACGAGTTCCGCCGACGAAGACCTGGCCACGCTGGTGGAAGGCGCCCTGGCGGACGCCATCGAGCAGGGCCTGGCCACCGACGCAGCGCTCGCCCAGAGTGGCGCGCAGCGCGAGGATTTCTGGCGCCTGCGCGAGGCCGTGCCGGAGGCACAGCGACGGGCCGGCGGCAGCCTGAAGCACGATATCTCCGTACCGGTATCCTCGCTGCCGGATTTCATCGAACGCGGCAGCGCCTTGGTGCGTGAGCTCGCGCCAGAGGGCTACCTCGTTGCCTACGGCCATGTCGGCGACGGCAACCTGCACTTCAACCTGAACCAGCACGCAGGCGCGGAGACCGGCGCCTTCCTGTCACGCGAACTGCCCCTCAAGCGCGCCGTGCACGACCTCGTCGCCGAGTTCGGTGGCAGCTTCAGCGCCGAGCACGGCATCGGGCGTTTGAAGGTCGGCGAACTGGAACGCTATGCGCAGCCCGAGGAGCTGGCGCTGATGCGGCGGATCAAGCAGGCGCTGGATCCGCGCGGCATCCTCAACCCCGGGAAGGTGCTGCGCGCGGACTAGGTGCGCGCGAACGTGCCGGCCTTACTTGCCCGGCGCAGCCTTCGGCTGCTGGATCAGTTCGATGTGGTTGCCGGCCGGATCGATCGCCATGCCGATCCAGATCCCGCTCTTGCCGAATTCGAAGGGCTCGCGCTCCATCTTGCCACCGGCGGCCTTCAGCGCCTTCACGGTCGACGCCATGTCGCTGACGTTCAGGACGATATGCGGCATGTCGTCCTTCGCGTCGTCAGCCGGGCGTGACATCACGACGATGTCGCCGCCGTCCTTCGCGGCACGCGTGGCCTGGGCAGCAGCCGGGGTGGCGCCGAAGTTCAGCATGATCTCGAGCATCTGGGGGTTCTGGATACGCTGCACTTCCTGCATGCCGAAGGCGCCCTGGTAGAACTTCGCGACCGCCACAACGTCCTTCGCACCCACGCGCACGCCATTGAGCGAGACGCCCGCAACGGCGGGCAGGGACAGGCAGGCAAGCGCGGCGATCGCCGCCGACTTCAGGACCGATTTCATCGTGACACCCCGGCTGGTTGTTGTTCATTGCGGGCCACTGCCCGCTTCCACCGGAGCATAGCGCGTCAGCGCGGCGGCGCCACACGCACCAGCCCTTCCTGCGCCGTGCTCGCCACCAACACGCCACCCTGGGTGTAGATATCCGCCCGCGCGAACCCGCGTGACCCCGACGTGCTGGGGCTTTCCATCGAATACAGCAGCCACTCGTCCACCCGAGCCGGGCGGTGGAACCACATCGCGTGGTCGATGCTCGCCATGATCACGCCGGGCGACACGAAGCTCAGGCCGTGCGGCCGCAGGGCAGTCGCTACGAGGTGGTAATCCGAGGCATAGGCCAACAGGCAGCGATGCAGTTCGGGGTCGTCAGGCAGCGTGCCTGCGGCGCGGAACCACACGGACTGCCGTGCCTCGCGGGGCGTCGGATGGAAGGGATCCATCGGATCCACGGCGCGGAACTCGAAGGGGATCGCCGTGTTGAGGAAACGCTGCGCCGAGGCCGACAGGGTCGCCTTCTGCGCATCGGTCATGTGGAAGGGGCCGTTGAGGCCTTCCGGCGGCGCAACGACCGGCATGGGGAACTGGTGGTCCAGTCCCGGCTCCGGCACCTGGAAGGACGCCGACATGTGGAAGATCTGCACGCCATGCTGGATGGCGATGACACGGCGGCTCGAGAAACTGTGGCCATCGCGGCTGCGGTCGACCTCGTAGACGATCGGCGCGGTCATGTCCCCGCGACGCAGGAAATAGGCGTGCAGGGAATGCACCATCCGACCTTCGGTCGTGGCGCAGGCGGCCCGCAGCGCCTGTCCGAGCACCTGTCCGCCGAACACCTGGTCGCGGCCGATGTCGCGGCTGGTTCCGCGGAAGAGATCGTCCTCCAGCCGCTCGAGCTCGAGCAACTGCAGGAGATCCGCGAGCGGCGGGGTCACTCGCCCTCGACGCCCAGGCGCTTGTGCATCACCGGGCTCGTCGTCGTGTACTGCAGGAACTGGCGCTTGGCGGGATACAGGTGGGCCTGGATCGCGAAGGCCGCGAGCGCCGCCTCATGGAAGCCAGACAGGATGAGCTTCTTTTTGCCCGGGTAGGTGTTGATGTCACCGACCGCGAAGATGCCCGGCACGTTCGTCTGGAATTTCTCGGTATCGACCAGCAGCGCCTTTTTTTCCAGCGCGAGGCCCCACTCCGCAATCGGTCCGAGCTTCGGCGCCAGCCCGAAGAAGGCCAGCACGCGATCGGCCGCCAGTTCGTGCTGCGAGCCATCCGTACCCTTCACGCGGATGCCCTTGAAGCTGTCGCCATCGACCATGAGGCCCTCTGCGATGCCTTCGACGAACCTGATGCGGCCCGCTGCGACCAGCTCCTGCATCTTCGCGACCGACGCCGGCGCAGCCTTGAACTCCGGACGACGGTGCACCAGCGTGAGACTCGCCGCCTTGTCGGCGAGATCGAGCGTCCAGTCCAGCGCCGAATCGCCACCACCGAAGATGACGAGGTGCTTGCCGTGGAACTCGGCGGCGTTCTTCACGCGGTAGAAGACGTTCCGGCCTTCGAAGGCTTCGAGGCCTTCCACGCCCAGCTTGCGCGGCTGGAAGGAACCCACGCCGCCGGCGATCACGATCGCGCCCGCGTCGAAGTGCAGGCCGCCCGCAGTCGTCACGTCGAAACGGCCGTCCTCGCGCTTCACGAGGCCCGTCACTTCATGGCCGAAGTGCATCTCGGCGCCGAA
>JBDLPS010000105.1:0-38849 GCA_039800965.1 Pseudomonadota bacterium
ACGGCAACGATCTGCCGCGAGAAATTGGAGAAGGCCCGCCCGCCGAAATACTGTACGAAGGGGCGGTGTCTGAAGAGTTCTGAAGCCATGCGCAGATGATACCCAAGGCGGCGACGCCGCCCGGGCTCACAGCACCATCAGGTCCTGGCCGACGATGACCTCGCCCGAGAATCCCTTGCGCACGCCTTCGATGAACTCACTGGCCGCGTAATCGAGCGCGTGGGGCGCCGACACGCCGGGGAGGAGATGATTGAGGACGACAGTGCGCACCTTGGCCTCGGCAGCCATGCGGGCCACATCCGCGGGCGGGGAATGCGTCTCGGCGATGTGCCGGAAGATGCTTTCGGCGTTGCCCTCCGTGGTCGCGATGGCGGCCCTGCGCATCATCTCGCGGTACAGCCCCTCGTCCATGATTTCGGACACGAAGAAATCCGCGCCGCGGGCGAGCTTCACGATGTTCGCCGAATAGGCCGTATCGCCCGAGAACACGATCGAGCGTTCCCTGGTGTCGAAACGCAGGGCGATCGCCCGATGCGGCATCCTTGCCGTGTTGCGCGCAGGATAGTGCGTGTTCTCGACGGCAGTCACCGTGACACGCTCGTCCTTGTAGACCTGCACGATCGCCTCGGAAGCGGCGATGTCGTGTCCGCGATAGAGGTCTTCGGGTTTGTGCGAACGACCCTCGTCCACGCTGCGGATGTCGACGTTGCCGCGGAAGGACGCGATGGCGCCCTCCACCATGCGCGCAGTGCCGAAAGGTCCGTAGGTATCCACCTTCGCAGCGCGACCATTGGTCCACTGGAAGCTCAGCAGCGCAGGCAGGTCGGCCGTGTGGTCATCGTGAAGATGCGTGAAGAACACCTGCCCCACGCGCAGGTAACCCACCTGGGACTCCACCAGACGGCGCAGGGTGCCGTAACCACAGTCCACGAGGTAAGGCACGCCATCGACGACCACGGCACTGGCTGTCTGCGACCGAGCCAGATCGATACCCGGCCCGCCGCGCGTACCCAGCAGCACCAGTCGGGTGCCCTTCATCGGCGGCGGCTCCGGTGGCATGTCCACGGCAGCCAGACCCTCGGCGCGCAACTGCGCCAGGGAGGGACGGGGAACCAGGGCCGGCAGGACTGCGAGTCCGCCCAGATGCAGCGCGGCGCCCAGCACTGCGCGCCGCCCCGGGCACGCCTTCATCGTCAGACGATCCGCTTGAGCTTGCTGACGCGGCCGATCTCCACCCACTCGGCGACGAAGATGTTGCCGTCGTGGTCGAAGCAGGCACCGTGCGGATGCTTGAACTGGCCCGGCACGAAGTCAGCCCGGTTCTGCGTGGTGCGCGCGGGATTCGGCTTGCCCGGCTGCTCGCCGCCGAAGGACGAGACGATCTTGTTGCCACGCATGATGTGCACGCGCCCATCCAGGTCGGGGATGACGATCAGGTCCTTGAACTGGTGGAAGTGGCAAGGCTGGTTCGTGCCCTCGATCACATCGATCGGTTTGTCGTCCAGCGAATAGCGGACGACGCGACGGTTGCCGCGATCGGCCAGCAAGAGCACGGGGTTCGCCGGGTCACGCGTGTCGATCCAGTTGCCATGCGGATTGTTCGTGTTCTCCAGCGGCGCGGGCGGACGCGCGACGGGAGCAGCCGGCGGTGCCGGCGGCGTGGCGCCAGCAGCGGCTGCCGGCGCGGCTGCGGCCGGCGGCGGAGCCGGGCGCGGCGGCGGGCCACCGAAGGTGTTCACCAGCTTCGGATAGGACGTCGAGGTTTCCTGCTTGTAGTGGAACATGTGGTACGACCCGTAGCCGTCGCCCACCCAGAAATCGAGCGTCTTCGGATCGACGCAGGTGTTCGTCGGACGGTAGTTCAGGCCGGCCGTGCCGCCCGGACCGGTCGCGCCGGGGCCTTTCTGGTAGATCGGCGATTCCTGCGGGTACCCAACGGTCCAGACTTCCTCGCCCTTCAGCGTGCGCTTGGTCACGATGCCATGGCGCTCGTCGGCAAAGTACAGGTATTCGGTCTTGCCTTCCTTCTGGAGGTGCATGCCATGCGCACTGTTGCGGAACATGGAACCCCAGCTGCGCACGAAACGCCCCCTGGGATCGAACACCACGACCGCGTCGCCTCTCGGGCTGTCCGCATGCACGGTGTGGTGGACATACACGAAACCGTTGCCGTCCTGCACGACGGCATGCGTGTTGCCGTACTTGAGGTAGGAAGGCAGGCTGTCGAGACCCCAGTCATGCTCGACTTCGAACATGAACTCGCCCTGGCCCATCACCGGGCGTTTGGAGCCCGACTTGCTGTCGGCCAGGATGATCGCCGGCGCGGCAACCACGGCGGCCGTCGCGGCGCCACCAACCATGAAACCCCGCCGCGAAACGCCCGGGGAGGCCATCGAATTGTCGTTATTGGTATCCATGTGCCTGCGCATCCATGAAGTAATTCGCCGGTCTGTCCGGCGACTCGTTATAGCCCCCCGTTGCAGCCTGCCGCAAGCACGCGGGATAGCTGCCCGGACAAGGCATTCTCTGCCCGCATCGATTGGGCTAGGCTTGCGTCGGGGTCTGTGACGCCGCAACGAAACAACAACAAGCATCAACGGAGACGGCCATGTTGAATAAAGGACTGGTCATGCTGGTAGTGGGACTACTCGCCAGCATTGCAAACGCACAGGTGGAGATCGCGGGGCAAGGGCCCGCCGCGGGCTCGGCCGTGCCGAAGGCCATCGTCGTCCCGCAGTCGCGCCTGGATGCAGCCGACAAGGACGCCGCGAACTTCCTGCACTCGAACATGAATTACGCCCAGACGCGCTTCCATCCGGCCGCGCAGATCAACGCGAAGAACGTCACGCGCCTCAAGCCGGCCTTCCAGTTCCAGACAGCAGTGCTGGAATCGATGGAAACCGCCCCGATCGTCGTCGACGGAGTGATGTACATCACCACGTCCTATAACCACGTTTACGCGCTCGATGCGGTCACCGGAAAGGAGTTCTGGCACTACAAGCACAAGCTCGGGCCGGTCACCACCTACTGCTGCGGCCCGAACAACCGCGGCGTCGCGGTACTGGGCGACCGCCTCTACATGGGCACGCTCGACTCCAAGCTGGTCGCGCTCGATGCAAAGACGGGTGCGCTGCTGTGGTCTTCCCAGGTTGGCGAACCCGAGGATGGCTACTCCGAAACGATGGCGCCCGTCGCGGTGGACGGCAAGGTGCTGATCGGCACCAACGGCGGCGAATACGGCGTGCGCGGGTTCCTGAAAGCCTTCGACGCGAATACGGGCAAGGAACTCTGGAGCTTCGCCACGATCCCCGCGAAAGGACACGAGGGCGTCTGGGCAACGAAGGATGCGACGGGCCATGACCTGCATCGCGACATCGCGGGCGAAAAGGCCCAACTGGCCAAGGCCGGTGGCGATTTCTACAAGACACTGGGTGGCGGCATCTGGATGGCGCCGGCCGTGGACAAGGACACGAACACCGTGTTCTTCGTCGTCGGCAATCCCAGCCCGGACCTGTATGGCGCGGAACGCCCCGGCGACAACCTCTACACGGACTCGATCGTCGCGATCGACCTGAAGACAGGCGCGTACAAGTGGCATTACCAGTACATCGCCCATGATGTCTGGGATCTCGATGCCGTATCGCCGGTGATACTCACCGAGGCCAGGGACCGGAACGGCCAGATGCGCAAGGTGGCGATCCACGGCGGCAAGACAGGGCACATCTACGTACACGACCGCGGCACCGGCGAACTCATCCGCTACAGCGAGGCGATGATCCCGCAGGAGAGCATGTTCGCGCTGCCGACCAAGGCCGGCACGCGCATGCTGCCTGGCGCGAATGGCGGCGTGGAATGGAGCCCGATGGCGGTGAATCCGCAACTGCGCCTGGCTTATGCCGCAAACCTGCACCAGCCAATGACCTATCACGTTGAAGAATCGAAGTACCCGGGCGGAAAGCTCTGGCTCGGCGGTGCGTTCAAGGTCATTCCAGGTGAAAAGCAGTGGGGTCGCCTCGCTGCCGTGAACCTCGACACCGGAAAGCTGGAGTGGAAGTTCGACACGGAGCAGCCGCTGATCGGCGGCGTGCTGGCCACGGCCGGCGGGCTCGTGTTCAACGGCGAAGGCAACGGCCTGTTCCGCGCCTTCGATGCGAAGAGCGGCAAGATGCTGTGGGAATACCAGTGCGGCGCAGGCGTCAACGCACCGGCGACGTCATATACGGTGAACGGCAAGCAGTACATCGCGGTCGCGGCGGGCGGCAACACGCAGCTCGATTTCAAGCGCGGCAACACCGTCATCGTGTTCGCCCTTCCCTGATGCGGATGTCGATCACCAGGGGCGCCCTCGCGGGCGCCCTTTTCCTGTCAGGGATCGTTGGCGCCGTGGCGCAGGATGCGCCGCCTGCGAAACCGGAGAAGGCCGCGGTCTGCGAGACCTGCCACGGCCCAGGCGGAGCCGCACCACTGCTGCAGTACCCGATCCTGGCGGGCCAGACGTCGCGCTACCTGTACCTGCAGCTCAAGGACTTCAACGAAGGCCGGCGCAGCGATCCGGTGATGTCCCCCATGGCCACGGACCTCACGCGAGACGAGATGCGGGCGCTGGGAAACTGGTTCGCCGCGCAGAAACCCCCGGTCTCGGCATTCAAACCGGATCCTGGAAAAGCGCGCCTGGGACAGGCCAAGGCAGAGGAAACACTCTGCACGATGTGTCATCTCGGCGGTTTCGCCGGCCAGAACGAAGTGCCGAAAGTCGCGGGCCAAGTCTACGAATACATCGTGAAACAACTGACGGACTTCCGCGAACACCAACGCACGAACGATGCCGGCACGATGTCGAGCGTCTCGGGAACGCTAAAGGACCAGGACATCGAAGCCCTGGGCCATTACCTCGCGGGACTCTAGCGGCGGATTCCTGCCCAGTCGAAGAGTTCGTTGAACAGGGCCTCGCCCGTCTCAGGCAGGTCCTCGCCCGGCATCTCGTGGTTCACCACGTATCGCTGGCTTGAAAGCACCCACGACAACATCCGGTAGGACGCCCGAAACCCTTCGAGTTCGGCCGGCGGTATCACCAACGACTGTCCCGGAATGATGGGCGTCATCGCATCGCACATGTAGATGCCGTAGAAGCCCATCAAGCCCCATCGGCCATCGCGACGTTCGGCGGGATACAGGAATCGCGCCTGGCTGGACAACATCACGTCGATGCCCTTGGCCTGTGCCGGGATATCGATGATGCCCACCACGCTGGCGACGGCCCTGTCGCCGGCAAGACGTACGCGCACGGGGCCCAGTCGGTGCTTGGCCAGCACCTGGCGGCGCGCCATGTCCTTCGACCCCTCGACGAAATCGTGCCCATTGCCGGTGAACCAGCTGATACGCACGCGCGAGTCGGGAAAGAAGCACTCTCGCATGTCGTCCCAGCGCCCGAGATCGCGGCTCTCCCGTTCCTTGAGGATAAGCTGGGTGATCGCCGACACATCGGCGGCATCGAGGACGGACTGCGGCAACGACTGGCTCATGCGGGCATGGGTCCTGAGAGTTCAACGAAATTACCGAAGGGATCAGCGAAAAAAGCGATACGCCGGCCGATCGCCGCGATGTCCACGGGCTCCAGCACGATCTTCGCGCCGCGTGCCGCCAGTCGCGCCACGGTGCGGTCGACATTCGCGACACTGAAGCAGGCATGGTGGTAGCCACGGTACTTCAGGCTGTCGTTGAGGTCGGTCCAGGGCCGGACCTCGACGGGCGGTGGCGATCCGTCGCCGAAGAGCTCGATGTAGAAGTCATCGTCACCCGGCGGCGCGAGGAAGGCGAGCCGGATATCACCGTAATCCCACTCGGCAATGACCCGGAAGTCGAGCACCTCGACGTACCAGTCCCGGGCAGCGAGAAAATCCGGCGCGCGGAATGCAACGTGGTGGGCGCGCCAGTCGGCAAAGGGCGAAGCCATGCGCTTCGGCGGAGGCATGAGGTCTGTCATGCCGCTATTTTGCCTTCTTGTATCTCTTGGCGACAAAGGCCGTGAGGGCGGCGAGCTCGGCGTCGCTGATTTCGGTCTTCCGGAAAGGCGCCATCATCAGCACGCCCTGCCGCACGAAGACCGCCACCGTACCGGCGTCCAGATCGGTGCGATCGAGCAGCGTGGCAGGCCGCTTGCCCTCGTATTTCCGCTGCAGGGACTCGGTGCCGGGATGGCCGGGCCCCGCTGCATGGCAGGGCGCGCACCAGTGCTGGAAAACGGCCTCGCCAACGGGATTGGCGGCGACCGGCGGCAACGGGAGGGGGAGGGTCACGGCCAGCGCCATCGAAGACGCCATGCCGACAGCCGCCAGTATGCAGGTATAGGTCACGCGCTTCATGTTCACCCCTTCCTCAGGTGCTTCGGCCAGACGCCATAACGGCCCGGCGACAGGATGCCGTTGGGATCGACGGCGTCCTTGATGGTTTCGCGCAGGCGCCGCAACGCGTGGTTGTTATAGGAATAGGTCTGCGCGACGAGGTCCTGGAACGGGGTCGGTGCGCGGTACTCGGCCCAGCCGCGCGCCGCCGCAAGCGCCACCCACTTCTCGAAGGCCTGGCGCATGAGCGCGTTGCGCGCCTTGTCGCGACCGATGGGAAACATGATCAGCGCAACCATCGTGCGCTCCCAGTTCGTCATGAACACGGGGCCGACGATGCCGAGGTTGTTGCCGTTGTCGACCTTCGGCAGGTTCTCGCGATAGAAATGGGCGAATTCAATGACCGCCTCGCCCGTGCGCGGAATGATCGGCGAAAAACCGATATGGCCTCCAGCAGGCTGGGGGTTCTGCGGGGTGCGGCCCAGCATCCCGAAGGTGGAAAGGTTGGGAATGCCGAAGTTCACCAGCCTCACGCGCTTCAATGCGTCCTCGGAAAGCGGCGTGCGGAAGAGCTCGCCCTCGACGAACTTCGCGTTCGGCACTTTCGCGAACTGCTCGCGCACGTATTCCATCTGCACGCGCACGACTTTTTCAGGGCCGTAGATTGGCGCCGTCACGCTCCAGGGTTGGGCACCGTAGGTGCCAAGGCCGCCACCAAAGAGCTGCGTCGAGCCATTGAGTACATGCTGGTTCTCGAGACGGTTCAGCGTGTCGAGCAGCGGGATGACGTCTTCCTCGCGCGAGACGGAGATCGTCGACTGCTGGAAGGCCTCGGGCCTGGGCATCAGGTAGAAACCCATCTTCGTGACGACGCCCATGTTCCCCTGCCGGAACAGGCCGTCGACCCAGGGGCCGAAGCCCCACTTGCTGTGCTGCCAGGACTTCGCGTTCGGCAGCGCGCCCATGCCGGTGCGGACGATCTCGCCGTTCGCGAGCACGACTTCCATGCCACAGTGGGATCCGAAATGATCGCGGAACGGGCTCGCGGTCCAGCCACCGCCGCCATCCAGGGCATTTCCGATCACGCTGCCCCAGCCCGGGTCCGGCGGATCGATCCAGACATCGAGCTTCGCCTTCTGGATGTGCTCGTAAAGGTCGAAGTAGCTCACCCCGGGCTCGACCAACGCATAGGCGTTGGGTTCATTCACCTCCAGCACGCGGTTCATGCGCTTGAGGTCGAGCACGACGCTGCCGGAATACGCGGGCGCCGAACCGCCATACGCCAGGTTGCGACCGGTGGAAATCGCGTAGAGGGGCACACGGTACTGGTTCGCGATACGCACCACCGCCTGCACCTGCTCGACGGTCGACGGCGCGACAGCAGCGGAAGCCCGGCGCTCTTCAGGTTCGTCCCAGTACGGCGAATAGGCATCGCGGTAGAGCGCGACGTCCGCATCGGAGGTAAAGACCCAGTCGCTGCCGACAGCATCACGCCAGCCGGCGAGGGCTGCGTTGAAATCGGTGGCGAACACATTCGGGGGAAGGGCCATGCGGATTTCCTTGGCGACGGTCAGGCCGACGCGATGATCCAGGACGTGAGCAGCTCGGCGCCTCGAGGCAGCTCCGGCTGAAGTGCGGCAAGGCTCGGGCCCGGACGTTCAGTCGTCAGGCGTGCGCCATGGGCAGCGATCCGGTCGGCCACCACCGTGGGCCACAGCGGCCCGCGCATTCCGGCGGCGTACGACGGCCGATGCGTCGTATGCAGGGTGGCACTGCCGGGTTCGACGACGTGTTCGGCATGAAACACGACCCGCAGCCCATGGGACCAGGCCAGTTGCTCGAGGCAGAACAGCACCGGCGGACGTGTGAGGCCCGCCAACGGAACGGGCGCCTTGCGCCATGCGGGCGCGATGTCGTCCAGCCACAGGGAGGTGATGTCCCCATCCTGCACCTGCCTGACGGATGCGCCGCGCGCAGCCAGGCGCGCACCGAAGCGGAGCGCCTCGGCGTGGCGTGCATCGACGAGCACCGCATGGAAATCAGCCATGGGAGCGATAGTCGCGTCATCGGGCAAAAGACCCGTGCCGAGCGGCATCGCGGCCAGCGCCGCACCGTGCAGGAAATCACGCCGGTTCGTCATGACCTCACTCCAGGCCGAACGCCAGCACGGCATTGCCGGTAGTCCCGCCGACTACACCGAATCCCGAACCGACGTACACGCGTCCGTCGACGACGACCGCACCACCCGATGAGATGGAACCACCCTTCGTCGGCACCTTGTTCACGGCATCGAAGCTGCGGTTCGTGTCGTAATGCCACAATTCGCGCCCGTCGATGGCGGACAAGGCATGCAACTGCCCATCTCCACCACCCGCGAAGACCAGATCAGGGGTCGCGGTGGTACCTGCCGAATTGTTGGACGGCTTGCCCGCCAGCGTGGCGGACCAGACCGGCGCAAGATCGTCGGTACGCACGGCAACCACACCGCCGGTGGTAAGACCGTAGTAGCTCACCGCCGGACCGACCGCGCCGCCCCAGAGGATGCCCGTGGCCTTGAGTTGCGAACCCGTATTGCTGCCCGGCGGGTTTTCGCCCACCACGGGACCGGTGAGGTTCTTGCGCCAGACGAGCGCGCCATCATGGTCCGGATCCAGCGCGAGGATATCGCCAGGCTTCGTGCCGACGAGCAGCACGTCGCGACCGGCAACCTTGCGCAGCACGACGGATGCAGGAATGTCCCAGTCCGGCCCCTGGACCTTCGGGCAGTTGTTGACCGGTTCGGTCACCGGACAGCCGACGAGGAAGGCATCGTTACGGAAGACCTGATGGGACCAGGCAAGCTTGCCCGTGTCCATGTCCAGCGCCATGACGGCATCGGAGGTCGGCGCCGCAGGAAAGGTCGTGGCATCGCCGGTGCCGAAATAGACACGGCGGCGGGCCACGTCGATCGTGGGCGTGTTCCACACCGGCGCGCCGGAAGGGCCGTAGAGCATGGTGCCGACAGGATTGCGCCCCAGCGGCTTCGCCCCATCGGCGATCACCGGCGTGTGCCAGCGCACGCGGCCATCCACCGCATCCATCGCGACCACCGCGCCGATGGACTGGCAGCAGGGATAATCCTTCACGGACGCAGCGATGCCTTCCCATGACGACAACGGCACGTACAGGCGGCCGTCGTGATAAGCCGGCGCCGCAGTGACGCGATTGGAATAATGCTTGCCGACATGGCGCGTCCACAGCGGACGACCCGTCCGGGCATCGAGCGCGTACAGGTTGGCCTGCAGATCGCCGAAAAATACCGCCGTGCGGGTGGCGCCCTGCGCACGCACCGACGCCAGCGTCATGGCATTGCGCACGCCGGCCTTCGCCCGGAACGACCAGTGTACGCAACCGCTCTTCGCGTCGAGCGCATAGACATAGCCCGTGTCCGCGCCGACGAAGACGCGACCCGAGACAACGGTGGGCTGGCTGTAGGAAGAACTGGAGTTCGGCAAGCCGAAAGCCCAGAGGAGCTTGAGCTTCGACACGCTCGCGGCATCGAGTCTGGCATGCAGCGAGGACTGGTAGCGCGTATTGGCACGATCCACGCCCCAGCCATTCCAGTGCGGGCCGGAATCGATGTCGACGGGTCCACCGTCATCCGTGCAGCGGTTCGGCATATGCTTCGCGTCCAACGATTCGGACGTGCCCAGCGGCCGACCCGACAGCGACGCAGCGACCTTGCGACGCTGCATGTCGGTCAGCGTATCGCCGACGGCCTTCATCTGGCCCTTGGTCAGCGCATGCAGGATGCGTTCCGGGGTCATGGCGCGCAGCTGCGCCGGCGTCGGCGCACGCTCCACCGCCGGATTCCCATGGCAGGACGTGCAGTTCTGCTGGAAGACGATGAAGCCGTATTCGGTGTCGTTGGTGGGCGATGCATCACCCGAGCCCCACCTCGACTGTGCCGCCGGCAGGGCTGGCGCCATTGCACAGAGCGAGAGCACGAGCGCCGCTCGGCGCGCAGCCTGCAGACCGAGGAATGCGGCCATGACCACCCCTTTACTTTTGTTGTAGCCACAGTTGTACTCGAAACGACGAGGTCGGCGCAAAGACCGGCCCTCATTTGCATACCGGGGGTTTCCATGACGATGCGGATCACGCGGCGCAACCTGCTGGCCACGGGCACCCTGGCTCCACTGGCCTCTCCCTTGCTGGCACAGATGGCCTCAGGCCCGGTCGTAGAGACCGCCAGCGGCAAGGTCCGCGGCATCGTCGAGCGGGGCGTCTACGTTTTCCGCGGGCTGCCTTACGGCGCACCCACCGGCGGGGTCAACCGTTTCCGTCCACCGCAGCCGGTCAAGCCCTGGAAGGGCGTGCGCGACGTGGTGCTGTTCGGTGCAAGCTCGCCGCAGGCCAACCCGGCCGGCGGCATGCCGGACCCGATCATGGACGCGGCCCTGCCCCACGATCCTCCCGCGGTGCACGAAGCCGAGGACTGCCTCGTGGTGAACGTCTGGACGCCGGCCGTCACAGGCAAGCGCCCGGTCATGGTGTGGCTGCATGGGGGTGGCTTCTCGACGGGTTCCGCGTCTTACCCGCTCTATGACGGCGCAAACCTGTCGCGCGGAGGGGACGTTGTCTTCGTCGGCGTGAACCACCGACTCAACGTTTTCGGTTACACGCACCTGGCGGGCGCGGGCGGCGAGGACTTCGCCAGCTCCGGCAACGCGGGCGTGCTCGACATCGTCGAGGTGCTGCGCTGGATCCGCACCAACATCGCCGCCTTCGGCGGCGACCCTGCCAATGTCACGATCTTCGGCGAATCCGGTGGCGGCGCAAAGGTGTCGACGCTGCTGGCGATGCCGGCAGCAAAGGGGCTCTTCCACAAGGCGATCATCCAGAGCGGACCGGGCATGCGTTCGGTCACGGCAGAGGACGCCAACCGGGCCACTGCGCTGTTGATGGCGGAACTCGGCCTCAAGGCCAATGACGTGAAGGCCCTGCAGGCTGCGCCGACGCAGGCCGTGCTCAAGGCCTATTTCGCGATACAGCCCAAGCTGCGTGCTGCGGGCATCGGAGGCAGCTTCGCGCCCGTCGTCGACGGCCTCGCACTGCCGCGCCACCCTTTCGATCCGGATGCGCCGGAAGTCTCGGCCGAAGTTCCCCTGCTGATCGGCAGCAACCGCACGGAGGCCACCTTCCCGCCCTTCCTGCCGGATCTGGCAGCGCTGCAGCACCTGGACGAGGCGGGCCTGCGCTCACGGGTGAAAGGCATGTTCCCGAAGGGCGACGTGGATGCGGTGGTTACCACGTACCGCGCCGCGAACCCGACGGCCTCGCCCTTCGACCTGCTGGTGTACATCACGACCGACCGCACGATCGGCGCAAACACCATCCTGCTCGCAGAGCGCAAGCTCGCCCGCGGCAAGGCCCCTGTGTACGTCTATCGCTTCGACTGGGAGTCTCGGGTGATGGATGGCATCCGGCGGGCCATGCACACGGTCGAAATCCCCTTCGTTATGGACAACCTCAACAGCCAGTCGGGGCTTGTCGGCACGCCGACAGAAGGGCCGGCGCTCGCTGCACAGATGAGCGCGGCGTGGAGCAGCTTCGCGCACACCGGCGCACCGGTCGCAAGAACCCTCCCCTCCTGGCCTGCCTACTTACCGTCCAGCCGCAAGGTCATGGTCTTCAACAAGACCAGCTACCTCGCTGATGACCCGGGCGGCGCCGAACGTCGCGCGCTGCTGAAGGCCATGGGTTGAACACCATGCGCCGGGTCTTGCTCACACTGGCTTCCCTGCTGCTCGCCAATGCGGCAGTGGCGGAACCCGCACCGGTACGTATCGCATACGCCGGCCGTATGGTCACCGACCTCGATCGGTCGGTGGCCTTCTATGCGCTGCTCGGCTTCACGCGCGATCCCGGCGTCGATGGCCAATGGAAGGCGGATGGCACTGCACGACGCCTGTTCGGCGTCAACGGCATCGAAACGCGGGAAGCGGTCATGGTGTCGCGCAGCAACGTATCGCTGGCGCCCTTCAGCCTGCGCCTGACCGAAGTGCGCGGCGTAAGCCGGCGCGATGTGACGGTGCACACGCCGTGGGAACCGGGCGCGACACATTTCGGATTGATCGTGCCGGACGCGCAGGGCCTGTGGGAGCGTTTGCGCGAGAAGGGCATCCTGCAACCGCGGTCTTGGGGCGGCGAACTGGTGGCACCACCGGGCCAGTCCAAGGGCATGTTGGCCTACATGACCGATCCGGACGGGCTGGACATCGAACTCATCGACGAGCGCCCCAACCGGCCCGCGGGCGTAAGCCACATGGGGCTCATCGTGCTGGACAGCGATCGCGCCCGCGCGTTGTACGAGACGCTGCTCGGCGGTGCATTGCAGTCGCCCGAAGCCCCTTGGCTGCAGGGTGACTTCTACGACTCGGCCGTGGGCGGGCACGGCAACATCCTGCGTTTCTTCAACCTCGGATTCCCGGAAACCGCAGCGAAGGACAAGCGCATGAACCTGGAACTGGTCGATTTCCAGAATCGGAAAAAGGCCGTCGAGTCCTACCGCATCACGGACCGCGGCCTGGGCTATCTCGCGCTCGACGTCCCGCAGTTCGACGCCCGCCTGGCGGAAGCTCGAAGACAGGGAGCGAAACTCGTGTCGCGCGGGGTCGTCAAACTGGACGGCAATCGTCGCGCGGCGCTCGTGCGAGACCCCGATACCGGCGCCTTCCTGCTGCTGCGGGAAGCCCAATGAAAACGGGGCGCGTCCCGCGACGCGCCCCGCCCTTCCGCCCCTGACCGTCCCCTACTTGGCAGCGGTCGCGGCCGTCCCCTCGGCGATGGCCTTCATCTTCTTGAGCGCAGGTTCGAAGCTCGCGCGGCGGCGCGCCAGATCAGCATCCTTCGCAGCCTGGTCCGGCTTGTCGGAGACATCCAGCACCAGGGTGTAGATCATCTTCGACTTCTTCTTCGAGACCGGACGGGCCTCCATGAAGCCGTGATACAGGCTGTAGAACTGCCCTTCCCTGACCGGCTGCGTATAGCCATAGGACAACTCGGTCTGCGCGACCAGGATCTCCAGCACGCGACCACCAGCCAGGGCACGCACGGTGCCCATGCCGCCGTCGCCCGACGTGATCTTGCAGTCCAACCCCAGCCACTCGCTGATGTCGCAGTACTTGCCGACCTTGGCCCAGACTTCGGCGGCCGGGCGATCGATGTCGATCTCCATGCGCACCGTCTTGTATTCGGGCTCCGCCGCCACGACCTGCCCCGCCAGCACCAAGGCCCCCAGCATCAGCATTTTCTTCATGTCCATCGGTCCTTTTTATTATTGAGCCATGTAACCGCCATCGACCGGGTAGTAGCACCCGGTGATGTACGAGGATTCGGAGGAAGCCAGGAAGGTGGCGAGCGCCGCGACGTCATCCACCTCGCCGAAGCGGCGCAGCGCATGACGGGCGATCAACATCTCCTGCGCCGGAGGCGGCAGGTTGTCGAGCCAGCTCGTCTTGATGAAAGTCGGACCGACGGCGTTCACGCGCACGCCCCGCGGGCCGTATTCGAGGGCGATCGTCTTCGTGAGACCAACGACGCCATGCTTGGCGGCGGTATAAGCCGCGGTGGTCTCGAAACCCACGCCACCGAGGATCGAGGAGATATTGACGATGGAGCCGCCGCCACCCGGCAACATCGCCGCAACCTGCGAACGGACTCCGAGGAAAACGCCAGTCAGGTTGATGTCTATGACAGCCTGCCACTGGTCGTCGGTCATGTCGCAGGCGGGGACCATCGCGCCGCTGATGCCGGCGTTGTTGCACGCGACGTCCAGGCGGCCGAAGGTCGAAACCGTCTTCTCGATGAGTCGCGCATGCTCGCTGGAACGACGCACGTCCATGGCGACCAGCAACGCCTTGCCGCCGGCCGCGACGATCGCCTCGACCGTCGCCTGCCCCTTGGCTTCGTTGATCTCCGCCACCACGACACGCGCGCCCTCGGCGGCGTAACGCAGCGCGATGGCGCGACCGATGCCGTCGCCAGCGCCGGTGACCAGCGCGACCTTGTCCTTCAGCAGAGCATTCGATCCCATGGCGTCTCCCGTCCCGTTTTCATTCAGCTTGAGTTGAGGGGACCACGCTAGCACAGGCACGGGCCTTTGACGCGTCGCCACGGACGCGTCGACAGGACTTCAATGTCGGATGAGCGTGCCCGCGGCCGCCACGAAGGGTCCCTTGAGGAAACCCCACAGCGTGCGGTGCGGGTTGTTCTCCCCCAACTCTTCCATCGACGCACCCAGCACCGGCTTCTCGCCCGGCTCCGGGATGTAGAGCGTGCCTGCCAGCTGGTCCCAGAGCGTCAGCCCCCCGGTGATGCCGAAATTCTTGTCCCGGTGCTTGAGCTGCGCCCCGTGGTGGAAGGGATGGAAGTGCGGCGGATAGAAGATCCGGTCCAGCGTCCGGCCGAATGAAATCGGTACGTGCGAATGCTCGAAACCCTGCAGGACGTGCAATATAGCGCCGATGTAGGTCAGCCACAGGGCCGCGGTGGCGCTTGCATCGACCCCGCACAGGTACATCAGGCCCCCGCCCAGCAGTCCGCCGCCGACCTGCATGTAGGCCAACCTGATGAACATGTCCACGGGATGGGTGCGAATGAACACCGGGTGCAAGACTTCGGGGGTGTGGTGGCCCTTGTGGAACTCCCAGAAGAACGCGACCTTGTGCCCTTGGTAATGCCAGGCGAAGCGGGCGATATCGGCGCCGAGCAGCGTGAACACCACTTGCAGCGCGACGGCCCATCCGCCGGCGGGCACGGACCAGCCGACGTGGCCGAAACGGTTCACCAGCCAGAGCTGCATGGCACCGGCCCCCAGCGTAAGTCCGGCGAAGAGGACGAAATTCATCACCCAGGACAGGGGCAGCCACATGAGGTCGACCCGGAAAGACCGGTGGGCATAGATCGATTCCGGGAAGAGATGCTTCAAGGCCGCCAGCAGCGATAAAGGCTGGCCTTTCCGGCGCAGGAAGAAGAGGTAGACCACAATGCCCAGCACGATGAAGCCCACGTAGGACTTCAGGACATTGGCCATCGAGCCCATCGCAAAGGACCAGAAGGGCTGATTGGTCGATTCGCCATGCGGCACCAGCCAGGCCCAGACCCAGCGGCCGATGGCCGCGATCGTGTCTTCCATGGGATCCATCGCCCCCTGTCTTGTTTTGCCCGACGATAGCACCCGGCCGCGCAGGCCTTCCACCGCGTGGACCGTGGCGCTAGTCTTGTTGACTTGCCAAGGAGTACGAACAGCGATGCAACAGCACGGCGATGAAAAGCGCGAGGCCACCCGGGACGGCGGCTTCCATCTCGAGAACCTGCTCGAAAGCCTGATCTACAAGGCGCGCTGGATCCTGGTGGTCTTCTACGTGGTGCTGGTCGTCGCGCTGGCCGGTTTCGCGGCGAAATTCGCGACGATCTTCTGGCATTACATCACGCACGTCTTCGAGCTGGCCGAGACGGACACGCTGATCGAGTTGCTGGGACTCGTCGACATGACGCTGCTCGCCAATCTGATCCTCATCGTGATCTTCAGCGGCTACGAAAACTTCGTGTCGATCATCGGCGTCGCGGTGAACAGCCCCGACCGACCCAAGTGGATGGGCGAAGTGGACTTCAGCGGCCTGAAGCTGAAGCTCATCGGGTCGATGGTGGCGTTGTCGGGCATCAAGCTGCTGGGAACTTTCCTGTCGATCCCGGCCGGTGGAGACACCACGGAACCCGGGCGCTGGTCCGCACATGACACGCACCTGGCCTGGATGGTGGTGATCCACCTGACCTTCGTGGTGACGGGCGTCCTGTACGCGTGGTCTGAACGCCTCTCGCACAAACCCGGCAAGGGGCACTAGCCGCCCCCCGGGCCGCGCGAGCGGCCTCAGTTGAGCTTGATGCGCGAGGAGACCACGGCAGCCTTGCCGGTTGCCTGCGTAGACAGGCTGTCGCCGGTGACCGTGTAGGCCGTGGCGATGCCCACGGCAGCCGAAAGGCCCGCCGTGCCATTGGTATCCACCGCGGAAAGGCTACCCGTGGCGCAACCGCTGCCCATGCCGACCTGGTAGCTGCCCGTGGCCGATGCCGAGGCCGCGCCGGACAGACAGAAATCCTCGATGCCCGCCACCAGGGACGGATAGTTCTGCGCGCTCTGGCTGTTGGCCTGGAACACCGTGTTGTCCGCCCCATAGACGACGAAGCCCAGGCGATCCACGGTCCATGCGCCGAGCAACTGCCCGCTCGTGCTGGCCACCGGCGTGAGCGTGGCGTTGCCCGACAGGCCACCCGGCAGCGACAGGGTGCCCGTCAGCAGGCCGGCGCCATCCTTGGACAAGGCGCCACTGGCGAGCTGCGCCCCCGAGGCAAAGCCACACTTGTCGTTGGTGTCGGCGGCGACGGTCACGGCGCGGAACGCGCCCGTCGCCTGGTTCCAGTTGTAGACGCCGTATTCAACGCCGTTGCCGTTGGTGTTGAGGCCGGTGCTGTTGCAGGCCGCATCACCCTGATGCAGGCCGAGGACGTAGGTGCCATCGGCGAACAGCGACAGATACCCACGCAGGCTGGTTCCGCCGATGTTCAGGGTGTAGGTGCCATTGAGCGGCACGACCATCGTGTTCGCGATGCAGGTGACGACGACATTGGTCACATCGCCCGAAGCCACCACGAGGCCCTGCGGTCGCTCCAGCGTGCAGGTCTGCCCCGACGGCTGCTGCTTCACGGAAACCGCGTAGTTGGAGGGCGCCGTGAGCGGCGTGGCGAACACGAACGCACCCGCGCCGGCGGGAACGGCGAGATCGTCGCCGAGGTTGTCCTGTAGCACGAGGCCCGCAGCGAGGCTGCCGCCCGGCACGATGATGCTGCCACCCACCGAGAACAGGTTGGTCGTGCAGCTGACCTGCACGGTCGAGATGCTGCTCGAAACGATGTTTCCCGCGCCGTTTGCAACGGTGCAGGTCTGCTTGGGCGACGACGGCTGCGTGGCCACGGAAACGACCCAGCTGTCGCCAGTGGTCAGCGCGGTGGTGAACGCGAAGCCGGTCGAACCGGGCGAGACCGTCGGCAGGCTTTCGACCACCGAACCACCGCGGCTGAGCCGCAGCACGAGGCCACCGGAGGTCAAACCCGCGATGCCACCGCTGATGGTCGCCGTCGTGGTCGTGGCGGCGCAGTTGACCTGCACGCCGGTGACAGGCGAGGACGAGGTACCCGCGCCACTGAGCACCCAGCAAGTCTGGCCGGCAGGCTGTGTCTGAACGGTGACGCTGTAGGTGGTGAAGGACGTGACGGCGGTGGCGAACTGGAAGGGACCGTTCGAAGCGAGGGTCAGGTTGTCGCCCGCGTTGTTCTGCAGGACGACGGTACCCGCCAGGCCGGAAAGCGTGCCGGCGACCGTGTAGGTGGCCGGGGCGCAGGTCAACCCGAGTGTGGTGATGTTCGCGGTGACGTAGCCTGAGCTGTAATCCAGCACGCAGACCTGGCCCGTCGGCTGCGTCTTGACGACGACCTGGAAGATGCCGCCCGACGCAACGGTAGTCGCGAAGGTGAAACTGCCGTTGGCGGAGACGGAGAGCGCCTCGCTGCCATTGAGCTGCAGCACCACGGTGCCCGCGAGGCCTGTCACGGTACCGCCAACGCTGTATTTGACAGTCGTGCCCGAGGAGGAAGACGTGTCGCTTCCACCTCCACCGCAGGCCGCCAGCGCCAGCGCGCCGAACAGGGGGACCAGGAAATGGCGGATGGCAGCGAAATTCAGGTTCACGATGGAGGACTCCCCCGGGAATTCCGGGGCAAACGAGAGAGGGGAAAAACGGAGGGGAAGGATAACAGACGGGTCCTGCGCCCGGTCAGAGCACGCCCGACCCGTTGCTCGCCGCGGGGCATTTGCCGGCGAGCGCGGCGGCCTTGCGCCCCTCGATTCTTTCCGTGACAGCAGGCTCCGCACCTTCGATGGACAGCGCGGCATCGAACTCCACGACCGCCGCGGCATGCTCCCCCTTCACGCAAAGCAATGCACCGTTGAGCTCCCTGATCGGGCGGCTTTGCGGGTACAGGCGTTTCCCGACCGCGACATAGTCTGCGTCGCTCGCCTGGTAAACGCCCGGGGTCAGCAGGGAACCCAACAATCCCAGATGCGCCCTCTCGTTGCGCGGCTTGCGAGCGATGACGGTACGGTACATGTTGGCCCTGCGACGGTCCCGGTCCACGGCCGGCGCGCCTTCCTGCCCCAGCGCATCCGCCGCGATACGGATGACCATGGAGTCCGTCGAACCCTTGCGCAGCGCCTCGGCGGCCTCGCGGCCGGAAGCCTCCGCATCCTCCTTCACCAGATAGGCAAGTCGCAGCGCGACTTCCCTCGCATCAGGACTGGCGCCATAGGACGACTGCAACTCGGCGGCATAGATCTGCACCAGGTCCTTGTCGGCAGCGCTGAGCGCGAGTGTCGCCAAGGTATTCAGCAGATCCGGTCGTATCGGCTCCGAGACGGCACGACTGGCTGCGGCAGGGTCCGCTTTCACATCGCTGCGCAACTGGTAGAACTGTTCCTTGTCGATGTAGCGCGCGAGAGACGTCTCATAAGCCTTCAGCCGGTCGCCGAAATAGCGGTCGACGAGATCGCCGTTCTCCCCACGGGAATATCCGAGCAGGTATTTCTCGACGTCCGCCGACTGCTGCCGACCCTTCGGATCGACGAAATAGAAATGCATCATCGCCCAGGCCTGGGCGTAATAACGGTCGCTCTCGAGCGGACTACGGCCCAGGGACCGGTCGCGGCCCATGAAATCGCGCAGGGAACTGAAGGTCCCGGAGCGGAATTCGCGGATGTAACCGGGGATCGGCTGGCCGAACACCACCTGGCCGGCCTCGATCTTGTAGGTACCGAAGAGATCCGCCAGACCTTCCTCGTACCAGAGTGGTCGACGCACGACGAGCGTGTCGAGGATCCAGTGGGTCGCTTCGTGGAACAGCACATGGCGCGTTCCTTCCTTGCCACCCTGGCCCGACAGCACCATGTAGGAACCGGATTCGTTGCGGTAGAAGTGGCCGCCCTCTTCCTGCGCCACCTTGCCGTCCGCACGGGCGGTCTTGAAGGGCGAGAATTCCTTGTCGCCACGGAAGAGGACGACCTTGAGCGGAGCGAGCGACTTGCGATTGATGCCGAGGATCGAGGTCGTGGCGCCGATGAATCGGTCGAGCTCCAGCGACCAATCACGGGTGGCCTGTTCCGGCATCTGGGAGTAGATCCGGTAACCGTCGCCGTCCAGCTGGATCCAAGGCGTTTCCGCCGCCTGGAGCGAGCCTGTCGAAAACAGCCCCAACAGCACGACGATGAAGCAGGCGGGCGATCTGAGCATGGCGACGCGTCCTTTGATCAGCGCAACTGGCTGTCCTTGCTGCCCCGGCGGTTGTAGGCACTGTACGACGATTCGTCGGCATCGACGGCGGTCTGGCAGGCGATGCACAGTCGCACGCCAGGCAGGGCGTCGCGACGGGCCTGCGGGATGGCGACCTCGCAGCTTTCGCAATGGGACGACGAGGGCCCTGCCGCGAGACGGGCACGGGCGCGGGCGACGGCATCCTCGATGCTGTCGTCGATCTGCTGCTGCACGGCGCCGTCCGCCGCCCATCCACCGGCCATCGATCGCTCCTTGCCGTCCGGCCCTGCCGGTTCATTGCCGCCAGCATAAACGCTAGGCTGTCCGCATGGACGCCAACACGCGCTGCCCCTGCAATCCCGATGCCCGTTACGCGGATTGCTGTGGACGATGGCACGACGGCCCCAGGCGCGGCATGGCACCGGATGCCGAACAGCTGATGCGGTCGCGGTACAGCGCCTTCGTGCTGGGGCTGGCGGATTACCTGCTCGAGACCTGGCATCCCGCCCACCGACCCCCGCGGATCGAGCCTGATCCACCAGGGCTGTCGTGGCTGGGGCTGCAGGTAAAACGACATGCATCGGCGGACGCGACGCATGCGACGGTGGAGTTCGTCGCGCGGAGCAAACTGGGCGGCCGCGCCCACCGGCATCACGAACTGAGCCGCTTCGAAAAACTCGACGGCCGCTGGCTGTACGTGGACGGCAGCCACCCGCAGGGGTGAGGCTGCCGTCCCGCATGGATCACTTCTTCTTGGCCGCCTTGCGGGCGGGCTTGCGGGCCTCGACGTACGCCGAATGCACGCCGGTGGCCTTGGTGTATGCCTTCCAGTCGTCCTTGGACTGGCGGATGCACGCTGCCATGAACTCGCGGACTTCGCCGAAAGCCAGCTGCTCGACCGCCTGCTCGTCCATGCCTTCCTCGCGGCCGAGCTTGACGGCGTAGCGGTAGACATCGGCGCAGAGCTCGCCGATTTCCTTGGCCGTCGGCACGGGCGGATGCGGCGGGATCACGGCCGGCTTGGCAGTTTTCTTCGCTGCTTTCCTGGCGACCTTGCTGGCGGACTTCTTAGCGGGCGTTTTCTTGGCCTTGGCCATGTGCTCTACCTGTCTGTTCTGTTGCGGACGCCGGGATTGTACCGGTATCAGGCGGCAAGCTTCTCGCAGAGGCGGCGGCAGTCCGCACAGGACTTTTCGCAGGCCTGGCATTCCGGATGGGCATGCTTGCGGCACTCGGCTTCGCAATCGCGGCAGATGGTCGAGACGACAGGCGCCAGCGCCTTGACGTAGGGCGAACCGGACGCCGCGAGATCACGCAGCGCCGTGCAGGCGGAGACGAGGTCGCGCACAAGGGCCGCGCAACGGGCAAGCTCGGTATCACCCGTGGCGAGCGACTGCAGGCAATGCGTGAGGCAGACCGCGCCGGCAGACGCGCAGGCCGACGCCGACGCGACCAGATCGCCATAGGGGGTGGCCGGACCGTGATGCATGGCATGACCGGCATGGCCCGCGTGGGCGGAATGATCCTCTGCGGCAAGAGCCGGAACGGCTGCAGCGGCCAGTGCGCCACCGGCAAGCATCGCGTCCATCAATTCGCGGCGATTCATGGTCGAGAACTCCTTTGGTATCCCGTCAGGGCCATTTCCATGCCAGGCCTGCCCAGACCGCACGGGGCGGAGCGGGCGTGACAAACAGCTGTTCCTGAAGAGTATAGATGCTCGTCATGCCGGAAAGGCCGTAAGTCGCATAGCGCCGATCGAACAGGTTGCTGACCTGGAGGGACAGCCGCAGGGAAGCCCCGAGCCGGAGGTCGATATCCGCATTCACGATGGCGTGGCCCGCCACCCTGCCCTGCGGATCACCGTTGCCTTCGTTGCCGTGTGAATACTGGCTGCCGACGGCGATGAAGGTCCCGCCCAGCGAAAGTGCCGGCGTGGCAGCGAAGGATGCGCGCGCTTTCAGGCTGCGGGCAGGGACGCCGGGCATGCGGTTGCCCGGAACCACGCTCTCACCGGTTGCGGTGACGAAGGCCGAGCGATAGACGGCCTCGACATAACCGGCATTGCCTGACAGGAACAGCTTTCCGATACGGCCCTGCAATCCAAGTTCCGCACCCCGCCGCTCGGTCTGGCCGATGTTGGCGAAATAGCCATACGAACTGGCGGTGGCGATGAACTGGATGTCGTTGTCGAGGCGCGATCGATACAGGGCGGCGTTCCAGGAGATATGGTCGGCAAGCTGCCCCCGGCCACCCAGTTCGAGTGTCCGGGCGACCACTGCCTTGAGATCGGGATCACCGTTGAAACCGGTCGGCAGCGAGCAGGGATTTGCCGGATCCGCGCAGGACAGCTCGATGGACGTCGGTGCGCGCATCGCCTCGCTGTAACCCCCGAAGAGCCCGACCGCGCGATCGATGTTGTAGTTGAAGCCCACCGCAGGATTGAAGCGGCGATAGCGGTGGCGACCGTCGAGCCCATTTGTTTCGGGACCTGCACGCGAACCGATCGGTACGCCATTGGGCAAGGCCGCGGCGCCGGTACCTGAATTGGAGAACGCGTACGCGGCGACGTAGGCCGGGTTGTACCAGGACAGACCGCTCACCTCGTCCGTCCAGGCATAACCACCATCGTCGGCCAGATAGCGGGCGTTCTCACCCGCCTGGTCGATCGCCGTGATGTTGTAACTGCCCGAAACCGTCACGTTCAGGCGTTCGGTGGGGTGGAGCGTGTCGGTCGCGTAGATCGACAGGTCGCGCGTGGTGGACGACAACCGCACCGCGGAGATCACCGGACTGGCGCTGAATACAGGCTTGTTGGTTGACGACGGCGGCAGGCCGTCCGCCGTGAATCCGTAGGCCTGGTTCGGCGTGGCGACCATGCCGTGGTCGACCAGCCGGGCCAGCACGCTGTCCTGCCCATACCCGATGCGGGACCTGTCGGCGAGCGCGCCGATCACCAGCGCATGGCGACTGCCCGCGACGCTGCCCGAATGGGACCACTGGAAGGACGCGCCCAGCGTATCGGCCGACGTGGCCGCATGGACGAGACTGGTGTTGATGGCATCCGTCCACTGGCCATAGCCCAGCGCCAGCGCCGACGCACCGGTGACGGCATTGGCAGCGGTGCCGTGCGGCGCCCGGTCGACGCAATCGCCACAGTCGTCGTCGAGCCCGGCGTTGCTGTTGAGGTTGCTCGATCGGATACGCCTGAAATACAGATTGCCGGCAAGCTCGTCCTGCCCGGTCAGCCAGCGCCGGCCCTTGAGGTTCGCGAAACCGGCGCGGTGTGACGTTCGGTCCGGCCACGTATAGGCAGCGGCCGGATCCGACAGCATGTCGACCGGCAGTGACTGCGTGCCGCTGACCGCCGTGGAGACGAGCGAGGTCGACAGCTCAAGGACCGTGCCCGGATCATCACCGTGCCAGCGCGCCTTGCCGTAGAACTGGCTGATGCGCGAACCGCTGTGCACCCGGTACCCGGACTGCGCATCGACATTCGCGGACAGGAAATAATCCATCGCCCGAGCCGCGTCGACCCAGCCCGCTTCCGTCGCCGCCGCCTTGCGCCCGAAGGACCCACCGTGCACCCCAAGCGACGCGCCACGGTCATCACGGCCATTGCGCGAGGTGACGACGAGCGCACCACCGAGCGTGTTCAGGCCAAACATCGGATTCGATCCCGGCAGCAGGCTGATGCTATCTGCCGCCTCCATCGGAATCAGTTCCCAGTTCACGTTCGAACCGAACGGCTCGTTCATCCTGACGCCATCGAAATAGACCGAAACGCCCACCGGGGCGCCGAGGATGGATGTCGCCTGGTAGCCCCGGATGTTCACGTCATTCTGGTAAGGGTTTCCCGTCCCGTTGCTGACGCTGACGGACCCCAGCGCACTGTTCAGCGCATCGGCAAGATTGGAAGCCCCCTGCTCGCGGGCAGCGCCGGCCTTCAGCACCTGCACGTTGGCAGGCATCTCCGACAAGGGCACCCCCGTCGCATCGAGCAGCGTATGACCGACTACCTCCACCACGTCGAGGTCGCGAACCGGATCGACCGCGCGAGCAGTCGGCGCGAGCGCGATCGAAACCGCCAGCAGCACGAGGGAAAAACGCATCGGGACTCCAGTACCGGCCGCCTGCCGCGACAGGGCCCTGGATGTTCGGCCGGCGGACCGGCGGTAGCTAGGGAGAAATTCCCGCGGCGGGCTTTTCGCAGTTCCTGGACAGGATGTAGGCGGCCAGCCGGACGTTGGTGTCGGGCCAGAAATCCGTCTTCGGTGCCGCCGGCGGGTAGAACTGCGGCGTGCTCGACGCCGAAGGCGCATAGAGCATGAACTCGGGAAAGGACTTGAACTTGCGCATGAATTTTTCGCCGACGAGCGGCGGCACGCTGCCGCCGGCGTTGTCGATGAACTTGAGATAGAAGTCCGAGAAGCCGTCGAAACTGTTCGGGACCTCGTTGGCGACGTTTCCCGGCTGACGCCCCTGCAGCGTGTACTGGTGGCACATGCCGCAGGACGATTCGAAATAGAGCTTCCCCTCCAGGACCTGCTTCGGCGTGAAAAGCGGCAACGAGGCGCAGATGTCGGCTGCGCCCGCCAGCGACGGGAGCAGAACGAGCAGGACAGGCGTCTTTTTCATCGTAAGGGGCACTCCATCATCCCGGTCGGTGGTGCTGCCAGTACCGGATCACCACGTGCGCGAGTTCCATCAGGATGATCGCCACCAGCACGCGGTAGGTCCACAGCTTCGCCCAAGGTCGCATGGATGTCCGGGCCCCGAGATAGCCCCCGACGAGGCTGCCCAGCGCCATCAGGCCACCGATGGTCCAGTCCACGTTGCCATCGTGGGCGAACAGGAGCAGCGCGAACAGGTTGACCACCACGCCCACCAGCGCCTTGTAAGCGTTGGCCTGGTCCATGCTGAGACGCATGCCGAGGATCATCACCAGCAACAGGTAGATGGCCCCGTCGATCACGATGAGGCCGAGCCACACCCCGACCAGGAAGAGCATCGCGGCGTCCTGCCAACGGTAGCGAGGCGGTTCGTCGAAGACCTTCAGCAGCGCCTGCTTGGTGGTCGTGAAGAGCAGCAGCAGCGCGATCAGCAACGCCGCATCGATGAAGAGCGTGAGATGGTCGCGTGAGAGGTAGTCCGCGAGGAAGGCGCCGGCGATGCCGCCGATCACCGTCGGCGGCAGGACCCGGATGACCAGCGCCAGCCTGAACCGTCCTTCCTTGAAAAACGCCAGGCAGGCCGACCCGAAGGCGAACAGCACCGGAAGGCGGTTGGTCGCGTTCGCGACTTCCGGGGTGAGTCCGGCGGCGATGAGCAGCGGCACGGCAACCGCCGAACCACCCGATGCCAGCGCGTTCAGGAACCCGGCCAGGATGCCGATCAGGACGACAGCGATGACCTCAAGCGCCATGCGGCACCTGATCACGAACAGGATTGTTCAAGACCCACCCCCGTGTTTGACAGGGATTGTAGCCACAGTGAGCGGGATATTGCTGCGATGCGCGGTGTCGACGGGCGACAACGCAAAGGCGAGGAATGTGGTGCCCGGGGGCGGAATCGAACCACCGACACGCGGATTTTCAATCCGCTGCTCTACCAACTGAGCTACCCGGGCATCGGGAGATGCCAGCACCGCGGGGAAGCGGTGGGGGGCGTATTAGACCGGTCGGGGTCGACCGGCGTCAACCTCTACTTGCCGGGCTCCACGAAGGCATCGGGCCTGGACGAGCCATCCCCGAAGAAGAACTTTTCCATCTCGCCCTCGAGCATCTTGCGGGCCTTCGGGTCGACGGGGGTCAGGCGGTATTCGTTGATGAGCATCGTCTGGTGCTTGACCCAGCGGGCCCAGGCTTCTTTGGAAACCTGGTCGAAGATGCGCTTGCCGAGCTCACCGGGATAGGTGGGCCGATCGAGGCCGGGGGCTTCCTGCTGGAGGACGACGCAGTGGACGGTGCGGCTCATGGCTTGCGGGACTCGCTTTCGATGAGTTCGGGCAACGCGTCGAGCAGGCTGGCCACGGGGGCCGGCAACCCGATGCGGGCGGGACGGCGCGGGTTATACCACAGGCCCTCTCCACGCCAGCCGTCGGGGGCGGCGCAGAGCACAGGCTGGATGCGGAGATCGAAATGGGTAAAGGCGTGGTCGACGGGCGGCAGGGCCAGTGCATCGGCTGCGCCAGGCAGCGCGGCGTCTGCCTCGCCGATGCTGGCGAACTCGGGCGGTGACCAGAGGCCACCCCAGATCCCGCGGGCGGGTCGCTGCGACAACCACACACTGCCATCGGCACGGTGGGCAAAGAGCATCACCAGTTCGCGCCAGGGTCGCTCGCGCTGCTTTCGGGGAGCGGGCAGTGCGTGCTGCCGGCCGGTGGCGCGTGCAACGCAGCCTTCGGCCAGCGGGCACAACAGGCAGTCGGGATTCCGGCGCACGCAGAGCGTGGCGCCGAGGTCCATGATCGCCTGCGTATAGATGTCCACGTCGTCGACGGGCGTCTCACGTTCGGCGATCCCCCACAACGCGTTCTCGAACGCGCGCTCGCCGGGACGGCCATCGAGTCCATACAGACGAGCCAGCACGCGGCGCACGTTGCCGTCGACGATGGCGTGGCGCTGCTTCGCGCTGATGGCGAGGATGGCACCGGCCGTGGAGCGCCCGATACCGGGCAGGTCGGATACGGCATCGAACGAGGTGGGGAAAACGCCACCGTGCTCGTCGCGCACCCGCTGCGCCGCGCGGTGCAGGTTTCGCGCGCGGGCGTAGTAACCCAGACCGGTCCAGAGATGCAGGACTTCGTCCACCGGCGCGTCCGCCAAGGAGACGACATCGGGGAATCTCGCCATGAAGCGCTCGAAATACGGGATGACGGTGGCGACCTGCGTCTGCTGGAGCATCACTTCGGATACCCAGACCCGATAACTGCTGCGCAGCTGCTGCCATGGCAGGTCATGCCGACCATGCCGCCGGTGCCAGGCGAGCAGCGCGGAAGCGAGGGGTGTCGGCACGTCAGCGGGCATGGGATCAGCGCGTGGGGCGTGGATCCGGTTGCCAGCCACCGCCGAGCGACTTGAACACCGCAACCAGCAAGGTCGCGGCGCGGGCATTGCTGGCAGCGCGCTGGGCATCGGCATCGATCGCGACACGGTAGGCATCGAGGGCGGTCAGGAAATCGGACACGCCGGTCTCGAAGCGTTGCGTCGCCAGTTCAGAGGCTTGCTGGCTGGCCTTCGCGGCACGCTCGAGTTGGGCCAGTCGCTGGCGCTCGCGCGCGTAGTCGGACAAGGCGTTCTCGGTCTCCTCGAGCGCGATGAGCACCGTCTGCTGGTAATCGGCAAGACGTGCATCGGCCTGCGCACCAGCAGCCTTGAGCCGCTGCGAAAGGTGCACGATGTCGAACACGTCCCAGCTCAGGGAGGCGCCCAGGTTGCGTCGGTCCGCGCCGGCGCTTCGCAGCGCATCCACACGCATCGCGGAAAGCCCCAGGCCCGCATTGACGCTGACACGCGGGAACAGGTCCGCGACAGCAACGCCTACCTTTGCCGTATCGGCCGCAAGGCTGCGCTCCGCGACGCGGATATCGGGTCGGCGGCGCAGCAGGCCCGCGGCGTCACCCAGCGCCAGCTCCTGCGGCAAGGCCGGCAACGGCGCCGCAGCCGAAAGCTCCGCCTCCAGCGTACCGGGCGTCACGCCGGTGAGCACTTCGATACGACGCAGGGCCCGCGCAGCCGCGGCCTCCAGCGATGGCAATCCGGCTTCGGTGGCTGCGACCTGAGCCTCGGCTCGCGCGCTGTCCAACGCAGTACCTCGACCGGAAGTTTCGCGCAGCCGGATCAGCTCCAGCACGTGGGCCTGGGTCTGGATGTTGCGCCGGGCCACGGTGAGCTGCTCCTGGGCCCCGCGCAACTCGAAATAATTGCGGGCCACTTCAGCCACGACGGACAGCAGCACCGCATCGCGCGAAGCCTGTGCAGCGCCAGCCTCGGCCTTGGCGGCCTGGTTGAGCCGACGACTGCGGCCGAAGAGGTCCAGCTCCCAGCTGGCATCGAAACCTGCGTCGTAGAGATCCGAGTCGCGCTGGATGGGGAACCCACCGGGCACCGAACGCAGGCTCTGGCGCTGGCTCTGCGCGGAAGCCCTGCCCTCGATGACCGGCAGATAATCGGCGAACTGCACGCGACGCAAGGCCCGTGCCGCACGCAGGCGCGCATCCGCCGCGACGAGGTCCTTGTTGGATGCGAGGGCCGCATCGACCAGACGGACGAGCTCTGCATCTCCGAACAGCTTCCACCAGCGCGTATCGACCGGACCCGCCACGGCGGTCAACAGCGAACCGCCGGCAAAACCCCCATTCGCAGGCATTTCAGGCTGGCGGTAGCCAGGACCCATCGCGCAACCGGCAAGCGCCACGGCGGCGAAACCCGCGAGCACCGACACGCCGCGCATCGACTCAGCCATGCGACGACTCCTTGCGGGACTTCACGAGGCCACGCAGCACGACGAAGAACACCGGTGTAAGGAAAAGGCCGAAGAAGGTCACGCCCAACATGCCGGAGAACACCGCGACGCCCATCGCGTGGCGCATCTCGGAACCGGCGCCGGACGAGAACACCAGCGGCACGACGCCCATGATGAACGCAAGCGACGTCATGATTATGGGCCTCAACCGCAGCCGGCAGGCCTCGACGGCGGCGGTCAGGGCACTGCGCCCCTGCTGCTCGAGGTGAACGGCGAATTCCACGATGAGGATCGCGTTCTTGCAGGCCAGGCCCACCAGCACGATGAAGCCCACCTTCGTGAAGATGTTGTTGTCGCCCCCCGTAAGCCAGATGCCAGCCAGGGCCGACACGATGCATAGCGGCACGATGAGGATGACGGCAAGCGGCAACGTCCAACTTTCGTACTGGGCAGCCAGCACGAGGAAGGCCAGCAGCACGCACAAGGGGAAAATCAACGTGGAAGAACCCTGCGAGAGGATCTCCTGGTAGGACATCTCGGTCCACTCGAAGGCCACGCCGGCTGGCAGTCGCTCGCGCGCGAGCTTCGACATGGCAGCAAGGGCGGTGGACGAACTGGTTCCGGGTGCCGCCTGGCCACTGATGTCCGCCGTGAGGTAGCCGTTGTAATGCATCACGCTGTCCGGGCCGACGCTGTCGCGCACGCTGAGCACGGATCCCAGCGGAACCATTCCGCCCGCGGCATTGCGCGTCTTGAGATCGGTGACCTGTTCCTTGTGGGCGCGAAACGGTGCATCGGCCTGCACCACCACCTGGTAGCTGCGCCCGAAAAGGTTCACGTCATTGACGTACAACGAACCGAGGTATACCTGCAGGGCTTCGAACACGTTCGCCAGCGGGACGCCTTCACGCTTCGCCTTTTCGCGGTCGATGTCCGCCTTGAGCTGCGGCACGTTCACGCGGTAGTTGGAATACACGCCAACGACACCGGGCGTCTTGTTGGCTGCGCCGAGGAAATCCTGCACGACGCGGTCCAGTCCTTGGTAACCCAGCGACCCGCGGTCCTCGATCTGCATCTTGAATCCGCCGAGCATCGACAGGCCCATGACCGGGGGCGCCTGCACCACGCCGATGAAGGCGTCCTCGATGCCGAACACCTGCCCCTGAAGCCGCTGGGCGACCGCCGCCGCCGACAGCGCCTTCGTCTTCCGCTCGGACTGCGGCTTTAGCGTCGCGAAGATCACGCCGCTGTTGGAGGAAATGCCGAAGCCACCGGCGATGTTCACGCCCGACAACGTGATCGCGGACTCCATGGCGGGATCCTTGAGGATGATCCCCTCCATGCGACGCATGACCGATTCCGTGCGGTCCAGAGTCGCGGCATCGGGCAGTTGCGCGAAGGCGATCAGGTAGTCCTTGTCCTGCACGGGGACGAAACCGTCCGGAACGCGCCACAACCCCAGTGCGCCGACGGCCATAAGACCGGCGTAGACCGCCAGCGCCACGCCGGTCAGCCTCAACACGCGGGAAACCGCGCGGCTGTAGCGCTCGGAAATGTGGTCGAAGAAGCGGTTGAAGGGCGCAAAGAAACGCGTGACGCGCGCCGAATCCGCCGAGTGGGGCTTCAGCAACGCCGCCGCCAGCGCCGGCGACAGGGTCAGCGAGTTGAACGCCGATATCAACGTGGAGATCGCGATGGTCACCGCGAACTGGCGGTAGAAGGCGCCGGTCAGTCCGCCGAGAAAGGCAATGGGCAGGAAGACGGCCGTCAACACGAGTGCGATCGCGATGATCGGGCCGCTGACCTCGTCCATAGCGCGGAACGTGGCGTCGCGTGGCGAGTGCCCCATGGCGATGTTCCGCTCCACGTTCTCCACGACCACGATGGCATCGTCGACCACGATGCCTATGGCCAGCACGAGGCCGAAGAGCGAAAGCGTGTTGATCGAGAACCCCATCAGCTGCAGCACCGCGAAGGTGCCGACGATGGACACGGGCACGGCGGCCAGCGGGATGATCGACGCCCGCCAGTTCTGCAGGAACAGCACCACGACAAGCACGACCAGAACCAGCGCCTCGAACAACGTCGTGACGACCGCGCTGATCGAATGACGGACGAAATTCGTCGGGTCGTAGACGACGCGGTATTCAAGGCCTTCGGGGAAGTTGCGCGCCATGTCCTCCATGGCGGCCTTCACGTCGGCGGAAAGCCTCAGGGAGTTGGAACCCGGGGCTTGCATGATGGCGATCGCGACCGCCGGCTTGCCATCCAGGTAACTCTCGATGCCGTAGTTGTCGGAACCGAGCTCGACGCGGGCGACATCCTTCAGCCGCGTCACCTCGCCCTGGGCGCCCGTCTTGACGATGATCTCGCCGAATTCCGCTTCGCTGGCAAGGCGACCGCGCGCGCTGACGAGCAACTGCTGGTCGACGCCCTGTTTCATGGGCTGCGCGCCTACGACGCCCGCGGCAACCTGCACGTTCTGCTCGCGGATCGCGGCGATCACGTCGCCGGCCGTCATGTCGCGACCCGCAACACGCTGCGGATCCAGCCAGATGCGCATGGCATAGCTGCCACCGCCGAATACGTCGACCATTCCCATGCCGGGGATGCGCGCCAGTGTGTCGCGCACCTGCAGCTCGGCATAGTTGCGCAGGTACTTGAGGTCGTAGCGACCGCCCGGCGAGGTCAGTTGCACGAACAGCGTGATGTCGTTGTTGGCCTTGAGCGTGGTGACGCCGATGCGGCGGACATCCTCGGGCAGCTTGTTGAGCGCCTGCGACACACGGTTCTGCACCTTCACCTGCGCCTTGTCGACATCGGTGCCGGTCTTGAAGGTGACGGTGAGCTGCATCGCGCCGATCGAAGAAGAATTCGAGGACATGTAGAGCATGTCCTCGACGCCATTGATCGCCTGCTCCAGCGGAGCGGCCACGGTTTCGGCCACGACCGCCGGCGTCGCACCGGGATAGGACGCGTTCACGACGATGGACGGCGGCGCAACCTCCGGGTATTCGCTTACCGGCAGGCGCTGCAACGCGATGAGACCCGCGAGGAATACAAGGATGGACAGGACGCCCGCGAAGATCGGGCGATCGACGAAGAAACGGGAAAATTTCACGGCCTCAGGCCTCGCCTTCCATCGGCACGATGCGCGGCTTGACCGGCATGCCGGGGCGGACGCGCTGCAGCCCGTTGACCACCACCCGGTCGCCGACCCTCAACCCCTCGCGCACGACACGCAGGCCATCGACTATGGGACCGGTCTTCACCACGCGGTATTCGACCTTGTCGCCCTCGCCCACCACGAGCAGGAACTTGCGGTCCTGATCGGTGGAGATCGCCCGGTCGTTGACCAGCGTCGCCTTGTACTTGCCCTTTCCAATCAGGCGTACACGCACGAACATGCCGGGCGCGAGATAGCGGTCCGGATTGGGAAACACCGCGCGACCCATCAAGGTGCCGGTGGCGGTGTTCACGCGGTTGTCGACGAAGTCCATGTAGCCCTGGTGCTTGAACTCCGACTCGTTGCCGATCGCGAGGAACACAGGGTTCTGGTTGTCGATCGACAGGGGACGCTCTCCCTTGCGGGCGAGATCGAAGTACTTGAGGTAGTCCTGCTCGGCGGCCTCGAAATAGGCATACATCGGCGATTGCGACACGACCGTGGTCAACCGCGTGCCCTGCTGGCCCGGCCCTCCGGCGACAAGGTTGCCCTGCGTGACCTCCGCGCGGCCAACGCGGCCGTCGATCGGTGAACGGATCCGCGTATAGCCCAGGTTGAGCTTCGCGACCTGCACGGCGGCGTCCGCCGCACGCAGCGCCGCGGCCGCACTGCGACTGGCTGCGCCACGCTGATCATGCTCTTCCTGCGACATGGCGCGCGATGCGAGCAGCTTGTCGCCACGCGCGAGATCCGCCCTGGCCAGGTCGGCCGCGTTGCGGGCCTGCTCCTGCGCTGCTGTTGCCCGCGCCAGTTCGGCCTCGAAAGGACGTGCGTCGACCTGGAACAGCAGGTCGCCCTTGCGGACTTCCTTGCCTTCCGCGAAGACGACCTTTTCGAGCATGCCCGAGACCTGCGGCCGTATCTCGACGGTATCCACAGCCTCGAGGCGACCGGTGTACTCATCCCACTCGGTGATCTCGCGCTCGGGCACCACCGCCACGCTGATTTCCATGGCGGACGGCGGCGCGGCTGGCGGCGGTGCCTTGGCGCAGGCCGCCAGGAGCAGCGCGGCAAGCGTTGCGGCAACGGGAACGGCAGGATGATTACGCGACAGCATGGGCAGGACCCTCGTCAGACAAAAGAAAGGCCCGCGGATCGCTCCGCGGGCCCCTTCAACTCATCCAGGGACGGATCAGACGTGGACCTTGAACGCCTCGCCCTTGGAATCGAGCGTGATGTTGCCGTTCTGGATCGCGGCCACGAACTTCGCGGTCTTCAGGAAGCCACCGAAGGCGAAGAAGTGCAGCCCGCTGAAGTTGGCCTTGCCGGCCGCCTGCTCGCGCGCCAGCGTGCGGATGGTCTCCTCCGGGCCGCTGTCGCCCAGCAGGTTCGCGACCAGCGCCATCTTGCCGCCGCCCATCAGGGCCCGCATCGAAGCGCCGGCACCGCAGATCTTGGCGTAGCGCAGCAGCGTCTTGAGGCTGGCCGGTCCCGGAAGGCCCGGACGCGCCTTGTGCTGGATGCCCGTCTTGCGCAGGGTGTTCTCCCACTCCACGAACGGCTCGGGCTCGAACACGACCTGCGTGACGAAGGTCAGGTCCACGCCCTGCTCGGCCGTGAGCGCCACCTTCTTCTGCTCGTATTCACGCTGCTGCTCGACCGTCATGTGGGCATGGCCTTCCGGATGGCCGGCCATGTACATCGTCTTGATGCCCGCCTTGGCGAACTCGCCCGAAGCCAGCACGCCGATCGTCGAATCGAAGGCGCCTTCCGGCGCCGTCATGTCGCCGGCGATCAGCAGCATCTTCCTGACGCCCGCGCCGGCGAAGCCCTGCGCGATCTTCGTGACCTCGGCCACATCCTTCACGCGGCGCGCCGGCACGTGCGGCACGGCGGTGAAACCAGCGGCACCCACGGCGCGCGCGGCTTCGGTCAGTTCCTCGAAAGTCTGGTTCGGGAACAGCGCGATGAAGATGTCCGTGCCGGCCGGCAGGACCTGGGCCGCTTCGGCCAGGTGCTCGACATCCTTGCAGGTCATCTCGACCGAGGCGCCGGCCATCAGGCCCTTGATGTTTGCGATTTCGTTGTCCGACATGGCAGTACCAATCAGTGTGTAGTTAAAGGGAAGCAGGACGCAGGCGCCGACGCACGACGGCACCCGATGCACCGGCGAGCAGCAGCAGCGAAAGAATGCCGGCGGCACCGCCACCGCCGTTGGTGGCGCCACCATCAACCGACTTGGTCGGCGGCGTGGTCACTGTGAGCGCGGCGCGGGTGTACCGCGTCACGCCGGCGCCGTCGGTGCAGGAGATGGCGTAGTTGAATACGCCCGCCGACGCCGGCGAGACGGCCACCGTGCCGGAGGTCGCGATGGTCTCGGCCCAGGCTTCGCTGGTGCTGCACTTGGCGGCCGTCGGCGACGACCAGGTAAGGACCGCGGATCCGCCGAGGGTGATCGATTCCGGACTGACGGAAAAATTGACCGGCAGCACGCCGCCGCTGCCGACGTCGATCTTGAACAGGTTGCCGGAGGACGTCGCGATGTCGGTGAACGTCATGCCGTAGAGCTGGCCGTTGAGCGGCACGAGGCCCACGTAAGGGGTGGTGCCATCGACGATCGACATGTCGCTGGTCAGCAGCGACTGCGCGGAACCGGTGAACGCGTGCAGGATCGACCAGACGCCCGCGGCGCTCGCCCGCCAGGCCACGCCGCCGCCACTCGAGCCGGCCGCGGAAGCGGTGCCGTAGAGCGTGCCATCGGGCATCACCGTGACCGGCGAGAGCGGATGCGCGCCGTCGCCGGGCATGCCGACGAACCCGTGGACCAGCGACACCGTGCCCGAAGGCGTGATGCGGAACACCGTGCCGTAGCCGCCCGGACCGCCGTTGTAGGCGGTGCCATAGAAATTGCCGTCCGGGCCCTGGCGCAGGCCGGCGCGGGGGTTCGAGCCATTGGCATTCACGCCATCGCCGTTGGCGTTGAAATTGCCAAGCGTCTCGAACGAATGGAGCAGCGTGTGGGTGCCGGTGGTGGTGATCTTGAAGACCGTGCCACGGTCGTTCGTGCCACCGGTCATCGTGGTGCCGTACAGCAGGCCGTCGCGGCCGACGATGAGGCTGCCTTCCGGATTGGAGCCATTGGCTCCGGTAAAGGAGAACAACTGCGTGTAGCTGCCGTCGAGCGTGAGGCGGAACACCGTTCCGCTCTTGGTGGAGCCGCCCTGCAGCGTAGTGCCGTAAAGCGCGCCATCCGGACCCTGCACGAGACCGGCATAAGGGTGATAGCCACCCTGGGTGTCGCTCGTGAAGGAATAGACCGTGGTGTACGTGCCGTCGAGGCCCACGCGGTACACCGCGCCGAGCGACTTGGTGCCGCCGGCATAGGTCGTGCCGTAAAGGTTGCCATCGCTGGCCTGGATGACGCCGGCGTAGGGAACCGCGCCCTCGGTGGTGTCACCCTTGAAGGCATGCAGGACGACAGCCGAACCGTCGGGCCCGACGCGCATGACCACGCCGGCGCCCGCGGCGCCACCGGTGCTCATCACGGAATAGAAGTTGCCATCGCTCGCGAGCAGCAGCTCGCCGCGGCCACCGGAGCCATTCACACTCGCGGTACCCGCGAGGTCGTTGACCGTCACCGCCGTGCCGAAGTGGTAGACCCCGATGAGGTTGCCGGCAAGCGGCGCGGCCTGGATGGCCAGCGCGGGAAGTACCGCGGCGGCGAGGCCGACGATTACCTGTACCAGCGGCCGACGCCGCGGGAATGCTGTTCGCTGCATGAGTTCAGTGAGGCCTGGAATGGGAGGATCCGACGGCTGGACCCTAGCGCCCCGCCCGATGGTGGATTAGAGCATATTCCCCGGCCCGAGTTCCGATATCGAGAACAATTCTCATTCGTAGCGCAGGGCTTCGATAGGCGCGAGGTTGGCCGCCTTGCTGGCAGGCAGGATGCCGAACAGCATGCCGACGAAAGCGGCGAAGAGGCAGGCGCCGGCAACTGCCCACCAGGGCACCGCCGGGCTGGGGAAGTTCGGGATGGCCGCCGCCACCCCGTAGGCCAGGCCGAATCCGATGACGATGCCGATGAGCCCGCCGATCACCGCCAGCAGCATCGCCTCGATCAGGAACTGCAGGAGGATGAAATGCCGCGGGGCGCCCAGCGCCTTGGCGATGCCGATCTCCCGCGTCCTCTCGGTCACCGAGACCAGCATGATGTTCATGATGCCGATGCCGCCGACCAGCAGCGAGATGCCGACGATGCCGGCGACCACCACCGTGACCGTGTTGGAGATCTGCTTGAAGGTGTTCGCGAGCGTGTCCGATGCCTCCACCACGAAGTCGTCGGGCTGCCCGGCCTTGATGCCATGCGCGCGGCGGATGAGCGCGATCACGCGCTGCTTGATGTTGGGCACCGCATCCAGGTCCACCGCCGCGAAGGTGATCGAGAAGTCCGGCCGGACCACCGCTCCGCCGACGAAGAGGCCGGTCTGGTAGGGCATCACCAGGAAGCTGTCCTGGTTGAAGCCGAAGACCTCTCCGCGCCGCTCCATGACACCGACAACCTTGAACCACTCGCGGCCGATCTGCACGAACTGGCCCGTAGGGTCGTCCGGCAGCTTGAGGTCCTTGCGCATCTGCTCGCCGAGAACGACGACCCGCCGGCGGCTGTCGTCGTCGCTGGCGGTGATGAAACGGCCAACGCGCGGGAACAGTTGCTGCACGTCCTGCAGGCTTTCCGTGGTGCCGTACATCTGGCCCGTCGCGGTGTTGGCGCCGTAGCTCACCTCGCGCGCCACCACCGGCACGACCGGCGTGATGTGGGTGATGCCGTCCATGCGGTAGCGCAGTTCGTCCAGATCCGTCGGTCGCAGGCGATTCTGCTGGCCGCGCAGCCTGTCGGACAGCGGCGTTTCGGCGCGCAGCGTCAAAGTGCTCGAGCCCAGGCCCTCGAACTGCTTGGTGATCGTCCCGGAAAGACCCTGCACGAGCGCGATGACGCAGATGACGGATGCGACGCCGATGATGACGCCCAGCATCGTCAGCAGGCTGCGCAGGCCATGGGCGCGGATGCTCGCGGCCGCTGAACGCAGGCATTCCTGCAGCGCATAGAGACGGCGGGACCACTTGCCGGCCATGACGTCAGCGGCCACGTTCATCCTCCGCGATCCTGCCGTCGTGCAGCCGGATGCGCCGATGGCAGCAGGCCGCGATGCCGGGATCATGCGTCACGACCACGAGCGTCTGCCCCTCGTCGTGCAACTGCCCGAAGAGCGCCATGATCTCGCCGGCGGTGCGGCTGTCGAGATTGCCGGTCGGCTCGTCGGCCAGCAGCAGCTCGGGGTGGCCCACGAGCGCACGCGCTACGGCCACGCGCTGTCGCTGCCCACCGGAGAGCTCGTTGGGGCGGTGGCCCATCCGGTCTGCGAGGCCAACGCGGGCCAGGGCCTCGGCCGCACGCTCGCGCCGCCGGGCGGGCGCCAGGCCGCGATAGACCAGCGGCTGCGCCACGTTGTCGAGCGCGCTGACGCGCGGCATGAGGTGGAAGTTCTGGAAGACGAAGCCGATCTTGCGGTTGCGGACATCGGCAAGACGCGACTCATCGAGCCCTTCGACGGATTCACCGTCCAGGGTATAGGTCCCGGCAGTGGGCGTATCCAGGCAGCCCAGGATGTTCATCATCGTCGACTTGCCCGAACCGGACGTACCGGTCAATGCCACGTATTCGTTGCGCGCGATATCGAGCGAGACGTCCTGCAGCGCGGCGCACAGTGTGTCGCCGAGCCGGTAGGTCTTGCCGATGTCGCGCAGCGCGATCACTGCGCTGCCGGCTTCGCGGAACCCGTGGCGACGCGATCGCCCTCGCGCAGGAAGCGCAGGGTGCGGGCCGGACCAGTGACCACCGATTCGCCCGGCTCGAGCCCCTTGGTGACTTCGATGTGTGCGTCGTCGGCAAGACCGAGCTCCACGACGCGCATCGCCGCTCGGCCATCGCGAACCACTACGAGGCTCGCCTTGCCGGGCTCGTTGCGATTCTGCGCCTCCTCGTAGCGAACGGCCTGCACGGGCACCGCCAGGACAGGCGCCGCGTCGTCGCGACGCGTGGCGATCTCGGCGCGACAGCTCATGCCCGTGTGGAAACGCAGCCCCTCGCTGTCCTGAAGGCGGATGCGCACGAGGTAGCTCTTGCCCTGCCCCGCCACGGTGCGCGGCGAAGAGGCCACGGTCTCCACCGTCCCGGTCCAGGCCTTGTCCGGAAAAGCCGCCGGCACGATGCGCGCGGACTGGCCCACGCCGACGCGGGCCACGTCCGTCTCGTTGACGTTCACTTCGGCGAACAGCGCGGACGTCTCGGCCACGGTCATGAGGTCCGAACCCGCGATGCTCATCGCGCTCGGCACGGCCGTTTCACCCTTCTTGATCACGAGCGCAACGACCTTGCCGTCGATCGGCGCGCGCAGCTGCGTCTTGGCAAGCGTCTCGCGGGCCTGCTGCAACTGGGCCTGAGTCTGCTGGATCTGCTGACCCCCGGACTGGACGTCGACCTGCGACATGTTCCGCTGCGAGGTCAGCTCGTCGAAGGTGTTCGCATCGACCAGACCCTGGGCACGCAGCGCCTGATAACGCTTCCACTTCGAATCCAGCGTGGCGGCATTGACCTTCTGCCGCTCCAGGGTGAGGCGCGACTGCGCCAGCGCGGCCTCGAGCTGGGCCACCTGGGCCTGGGCCTGGGCGGGGTCCAGCTGCAGCAGCAACTGCCCTTTCTTCACGCTATCGCCCTCCTTGACCAGCACGTCGCGGACACGACCGATGACTTCGGACACCAGCTTGACCTCGCTCTGGTAGGTCAGGCTTCCGGACGCCAGGATGGTGGGCGACAACACATGCTTCGCAGCGGACTCGAGGTCGACCTGCTTGGGATCCGCGCCGCGGAAGAACCGCGAAGCGGCGGGCAAGGCCACCACGAACAGCAGCACGCCGATGATCCAGAGCGCGCGACGGTTCATCGGAAAGCCATCAGCGACCAGACACCGTAGATGACCAGGGGTGGCAGCAGCACGAACACGGCGCTGAAAAGACCCGAACGGCCCGACCAGTGGCGCACGCCGACCCAGGAAAGCCACCAGGCGAGCAGCTGCAACGGCCCGATCGACACGAGCAGCGAATATCCCGGCTCGCCCATGTGACGGTGCAGGAGCAGTTCGTTCAGCGAAAGCGGATTCAAGGCGCCGTTCTCGATCTGGCCGTTGGTGGTCGTCGCCAGGACGAAGACCGCCGGGATCGTCGTCAGCAGGGTGGGCAGCGAAGTCCAGCAGGCCAGGGCAAACCACTGGCGGAAGCCACGCTGCACATGGGTGACCTTGGCGGCCAGCAGATACCAGCTCGCCTCCAGCAGGCGTATCAGCACCACCATGACCAGCACGCTGGCGACGGACATGAACTTCATCACGCCGCCGGACATCGCCTGGACGGCGCGGG
>JBDLPS010000106.1:0-7064 GCA_039800965.1 Pseudomonadota bacterium
GCGACGAAGGCGATGGCCGATTTTTTGTCCGCGGCGCGACACCCATCGAGGAATTCAACGAGTTCTTCTCTGCCGACTTGCCCGAGGCGGATTTCGACACGATCGCAGGACTCGTCAGTCAGCAATTCGGCCGTCTGCCCCGTCGCGGCGAACTTGTCGCCATCGACGGATTCGAATTCCGCGTGATGCGTGCCGACCGCCGCAGGATCGAAACCCTGCGCGTCCTGCCGCCACCCCGGCACGCAGGTGACGAAGATGCCGAGGCTGCGGGTACTTCGGCCGACAGTGGCTGACCAGCGTCGCACGCACGGGATGCGCGCCGCGGCCTTGGTGGCGGGTGCGTCGTTGGTATCGGCATTCGCTCCGACCGGTCTCTGGCCGATCGCGTTGTTGTCGCCGCTCGTGCTCATCACCTCGTGGCATGGCACTTCATCGCCGCGCGAAGGGGCGTTGCTGGGCTTCCTGTTCAGCGCGGGAACCTACGGCGCCGGCACCTGGTGGCTCTACAACAGCTTGCACGTGATCGGTCAGGCGCCCGTCTGGCTGTCGATATTGCTGATGTTGTTGCTCGTCGCGCTCATGGCGGGCTGGCAGGCGCTGTTGGGATACGCCGTGGTGCGATGGTTGCCCCGGGGGCCGGGTGTCGCGAATCTCCTTGCCGTGCCCTCTGCGTGGCTGCTGGTCGAATGGGCGCGGGGCTGGTTCCTTTCCGGCTTCCCGTGGTTGTCGCTCGGCTACTCGCAGACCGAGAGCGTACTGCGCGGCTTCGCCCCCGTCGGCGGCGTCCACCTCGTAAGCCTGGTGCTGCTGCTGGCCGCCGCCGGACTTGCCGCCGCGGTCCTGGGCCGCGGCGGCGCGCGCATCGTGGGTTTCTTGCTCCTGCTGCTGCCGTGGCCAGTCGGTGCCGCGCTGGACCGCATCGACTGGACGCATCCCGCAGGGCCGCCGATCCAGGTGGCCGTGTTGCAGGGTGCCATCCCGCAGGACGAGAAGTGGCTGGCCTCCAACCTGGATGCGACGCTGGAGCGCTACCGTCGCCTTAACGACGATGCGCTTGGTTCGCGGCTCATCGTCTGGCCGGAATCCGCGCCACCCGACCTCGCCAACAACCTCGCCGGTTACCTTGGCCGCATCTGGGCGACGTCCCGCGCCCGGGGTTCTGACGTGGTGATGGGCGTGGTTCGCGTCGCGGAGGATGGCGAGACCTACTACAACTCGATGTTGGCGCTCTCCGGCTCGGAGCCTTCGTTCTACGACAAGAACCATCTGGTGCCGTTCGGCGAGTACTTCCCCGTGCCGCGCTTCGTGCGGCGCTGGCTGCGGCTGATGAACCTGCCGTATTCGGACTTCGCCGGCGGAGGAGAGGAGCAGCCGCCGCTGACGGCCGGTGGCATGAAGATCGCGCCATCGATCTGTTACGAGGATGCCTACCCCACCGAGCAGCTCCTGGCGCTCGGGCAATCCAACATCCTGGTGAACGTCACGAACGACGCCTGGTTCGGGCATACGGGGGCGCGCTACCAGCATTTCCAGATCGCCCGGATGCGGGCGATCGAGAGCCGTCGGCCGTTGTTGCGCGCTGCCAACGACGGCGTGTCCGGGCTGGTCGGCCCGCGGGGCCGGGCCTACGCCCTTGCGCCGGAATTCGAGCCGGCCGCCCTGCGGGGCAGCGTGCAGCCGCGCGAAGGGCGTACGCCCTGGATGGCTTGGGCGAACGTGCCGGTGGTGGCTGCGGCTGCGGCCCTGGTGCTGCTGGGCCTCTTCGAGGCGCGCCGCCGACGCCGGATGGCCGGCGCCCCTTGATTTCGGAACGCCGGAACCTTATCTGGGGCATACCGGTCTATCGATGGCCCGGATGTCCCGACCGAAGAGGATTTTCTTGCATGACTACGGAACGAAATGGCGGACGGTTGATCGGAGTCCTGCTGGCGGGTCTTTTCCTGACCGCCTGTTCGGGAAACGCCGCGACGGCGGTACCTCAGGCCGGCGCCGCCGCTGCGACGGAGCAGAAGTCGGGCCCGGTCGTCACGGGTCTGCCTGATTTCAGCGTGCTGGTGGAGCGGTTCGGTGCTGCGGTGGTGAACGTGCAGGTCACCGAGAAGCCGCGGGAAGTACCGCAGGCGCGTGGCCAGCAGGGCAATCCCAACGATCCGTTCTTCGATTTCTTCCGTCGCTTCGGGATGCCGAATCCCTATGGTGGTGGCGGTGGGCAGCCGCGCAACCAGCCGCCGGCCCGTGGCGAAGGTTCCGGCTTCATCGTCACGACCGACGGCTACATCCTGACCAACGCCCATGTCGTGCGCGGCGCCTCCGAAGTCGTCGTCAAACTCACCGACCGGCGTGAGTATCCCGCCAAGGTCGTCGGCCAGGATGCGCGTACCGATGTCGCCGTCATCAAGATCGACGGCAAGAACCTGCCGACAGTGAAGATCGGCGATCCGGCGAAGCTCAAGCCCGGTCAGTGGGTGGTCGCGATCGGCTCACCCTTCGGATTCGAGAACAGCGTGACGGCGGGCATCGTCAGCGCGACCTCGCGCACGCTGCCGGATGACCGCTACGTGCCCTTCATCCAGACCGACGTGCCGGTGAACCCGGGCAATTCGGGTGGCCCGCTGTTCAACATGGACGGTGAGGTGGTCGGCATCAATTCGCAGATCTACAGTCAGACGGGTGGCTACATGGGCCTCTCTTTCGCCATCCCCATCGATGTCGCGAACAACGTCCGCGAGCAGCTGGTGAAGAGCGGCAAGGTGAGTCGCGGCCGCATCGGCGTTAGCATCCAGGACGTTTCCTCGCAGCTCGCCGATTCCTTCGGGCTGGACCGGCCGCGTGGCGCGCTGGTCGGTTCCGTCGAGGCCGGTGGTCCGGCTGACAAGGGTGGCATCAAGGCTGGCGATATCATCGTCCGCGTCGACGGCAAGCTGATCGAGCGCGACAGTGAGGTTCCGTCGCTGATCTCCGGCGTGAAGCCTGGCAGCGAGACCCAGATCGAGGTCTGGCGTGACCGTGCGGTGAAGAAGCTCAGCGTGAAGGTTGCTGAACTGAAGGAAGACGGCGAGAAGGCGGCCAAGGCTGATGGCGCCGACGCGGCAGCGCAGGGAGCGTTGGGCCTTACCGTGCGTCCGCTCCAGCCAGAGGAACGGCGCCAGGTGAAGACCGACGGCACCTTGGTCGTGGAGGATGCCACCGGCCCTGCGGCGGCGGCCGGCGTCCAGCCCGGCGATATCATCCTCGGCGTCAATGGCACCCCGGTGAAGACGGTGGAGGACCTGAAGGCCGCTGCCAGGAAGTCGGGCAAGACGGTGGCGCTGCTGATCCAGCGCGGCGAGGCCCAGATCTTCGTGCCGGTGCGCACGGGGGGCTGACCTGCAGGTCGGGCGGGGTCGTGTAAACTTGCTTGATGCAAGAACGTTACGACCCCGCCGCCATCGAAAGCGCGGCACAGGCTGACTGGGCCGCGCATCGCGCCGACGTGGCCGACGAAAACGCCGCCGGCGAGAAGTTCTACTGCCTGTCCATGTTTCCGTACCCGTCGGGTCGGTTGCACATGGGTCACGTGCGCAATTACACGATAGGTGACGTGCTGTCGCGCTTCATGCGCATGCAGGGACGCAACGTCCTGCAGCCGATGGGCTGGGATGCCTTCGGTTTGCCGGCCGAGAATGCCGCCATGGCCAATGGCGTGCCGCCGGCAAAGTGGACGCGCGACAACATCGCCTACATGAAGCGGCAGCTGAAGTCGCTGGGCCTGTCGATCGACTGGTCGCGCGAGGTCGCCACCTGCGATCCCGATTACTACAAGTGGAACCAGTGGCTCTTCCTGCGCATGCTCGAAAAGGGCGTCGCGTACAAGAAGACCGGTGTCGTGAACTGGGACCCGATCGACCAGACCGTGCTTGCCAACGAGCAGGTCATCGACGGCCGCGGCTGGCGCACGGGCGCGCTCGTCGAGAAGCGCGAGATCCCGATGTACTACCTGCGCATCACCGGGCAAGCAGATGCGCTGCGCGATGCGCTCGATGGGCTGGAAGGTTGGCCGGAGCGCGTGCGCGCGATGCAGGCGAACTGGATCGGTCGTAGCCACGGCGTCGATGTCGATTTCCCCTATGCCGACGACACCACGGCCCTGCTGGGCAACGCGGGCAAGCTGCGTGTCTTCACGACCCGCGCCGACACGCTGATGGGCGCGACCTACGTCGCGGTCGCCGCGGAGCATCCGGTCGCGCTGGCCGCCGCCGCCGGCAACGCGGCGCTTGCCGCCTTCGTCGAGGAATGCCGCCAGGGCAGCACGATGGAGGCCGACCTTGCCACGCAGGAAAAGAAGGGCATGCCCACGGGCCTGCACGTCCTGCATCCGCTGTCGGGTGAGCGCCTGCCGGTCTTCGTCGCGAACTACGTGCTGATGGCCTATGGCGAAGGCGCCGTGATGGCCGTGCCCGCGCACGACGAGCGCGACTTCGAGTTCGCGCAGAAGTACGGCCTGCCGATGCGCACGGTCATCGCGTCGAAGACGGGCGCGTACAGCGAGGTCGTGGCGCCCTGGGTCGATGCCTACGGCGAGCACGGGATCACGGTGAATTCGGGCGCCTTCGATGGCCTTGAATCATCGGCTGCCGTTGATGCGATCGCTGCTGCGCTGGCCGCGAAGAACCTCGGCCAGAAGCGCGTGCAGTTCCGGCTGCGTGACTGGGGCATTTCGCGCCAGCGCTACTGGGGCTGCCCGATCCCGATCATCCATTGCCCGAGTTGTGGCGACGTGCCGGTGCCGGACAAGGACCTGCCGGTGCGCCTGCCGGAAGACCTCTTGCCGGACGGAAGCGGCAACCCGCTTGCGAAGTCCGCGGCCTTCCTGCACTGCAAGTGCCCGACCTGCGGTGGCGACGCGCGCCGCGAGACGGACACCATGGACACCTTTGTCGATTCGTCCTGGTACTTCATCCGCTATGCCTGTCGCGACAATGCGGAAGCCATGGTCGACGCGCGCGTGGATTACTGGTTGCCGGTCGACCACTACATCGGTGGCATCGAGCACGCCATCCTGCATCTTCTGTACGCGCGCTTCTGGACGCGCGTCATGCACGACATGGGTCTCGTCAGGGTCGCCGAGCCTTTCTCGAACCTGCTCACCCAAGGCATGGTGCTGAACCACATCTTCCACCGCACGCCGGCCGCGGGCCGTCGTGAATACTTCAATCCGGCCGACGTCGATCTCGCAGTCGATCCGGCCACGAAGCAGTCTCGCGCCACCCTCAAGTCGGATGGCAGCGAGATCACATACGAAGGCTTGGGCACGATGTCCAAGTCGCGCAACAACGGCGTCGATCCGAACTCGCTGACCGAAAAGTACGGCGCCGACACCGCGCGCCTGTTCATGATGTTCACGGCCCCGCCGGAACAGTCGCTGGAATGGTCCGACGAGGGCGTGCTGGGCGCCAACCGCTTCCTGCGTCGCGTGTGGAAGGCCGTCTTCGACCATGTGAGTGGTGGCTCGCCGGTCTCCCTGGATGCCGCGTCGCTGGATGCTGCGGACAAGGACCTGCGCCGCATCGCGCACCAGACCCTGTCGAAGGTGAAGGACGACATCGGCCGCCGCCGCATCTTCAACACCGCGATTGCCGCGGTGATGGAGCTGATGAACGCGATCGGTCGCCACGCGGGCGAAGGCCCGCAGGCCCGTGCCGTGCGCCAGGAAGCGCTCGAGATCGCCGTGCTCTGCCTGTCGCCGATCGTGCCGCACATCACGCATGCGCTGTGGCAGGCGCTGGGCCAGGCCGAGCCGCTGTACCGCGTGCGCTGGCGCGAGGCGGATCCTTCGGCCCTGACGCAGGATCTCGTCGAGGTGGTCGTCCAGGTGAACGGCAAGCTGCGCGGCCGCATCAGTGTGTCGCCGGATGCCGCGAACGAGGTCGTCGAGGCTGCCGCGCTGGCCGATGCCAACGTGCAGCGCTTCCTCGAGGGCAAGCCGCCGCGCAAGGTCATCGTCGTGCGCGGCAAGCTCGTCAACATCGTCGCCTGATGGCCATGCGCGCCCTGACGGTCATCTTGTTGTCGATGCTCGCGGGCTGCGGCTTCCACCTGCAGGGGCGGATGCCGCTGCCGGAGTCGATCCGGCGTGCCTATGTCGAGGCGGGCGATGGCCAGAGCGATTTCGTGCGTGCGCTGCGTGAGAGTCTGGCTGCTTCCGGCGTCGTGCTGGTCGATCGGCCGCAACCGACGGCGGCGACGATCGCCATTTCGCGCGACCGTGTGACTGAGCGCGTGCTCACGGTCTCCGCGCGCAACATCCCCACCGACTACGAGTTGACCTACGAGGTCGAAGTCGCGGTGCGCGGTGCGGGGCGTGAACTCATGGCGCCGGAAGAGCTGAACCTGTCGCGCACCTACAGCTTCGACGAAGCACGGCTGCTCGCAAAGGAACGCGAGAAGTCCATCCTGCAGGAAGCCCTGGCGCGCGACATGGCCGGCGTGGTGTTGCGCCGCCTGTCGACGCTGCCCTGATGGCGCCACGCCCATGACGCAGGCCGACCCCGGCCGCGTGCTGCGGCTTGCCGAACTCGATATCCCCGCTGTCGGCGCAACGCTCGCGCGCTATGGCCTGACGCTGCGACTGGTGCCGGACGACCAGAACATCCCAGGCAGTTTCTGGGGCGAATGCGAGGCCGGCCTTGTGCGCGACGAAGTCTTCGTGCGCGGCGACACGCCGCTGCATTCCCTGCTGCACGAGTCTTGCCATTACATCTGCATGACCCCCGATCGCCGCGTCGGCCTCGACACGGATGCCGGCGGCGACCACCTCGAAGAGTGCGGCGTCTGCTCCCTGCAGGTGCTGCTGGCCGACGAAGTCGGCCGCGGCGGGCGCGAGCGCACGTTCCGCGACATGGATGACTGGGGCTATTCGTTCCGCCTGGGCTCGGCGCGGGACTGGTTCGAGCAGGACGCCGAGGATGCCCGGCTGTGGCTGCTCGACCAGGGAATCATCGGCGGGGACGGAAGGCCGACCTGGGCTTTGCGCGGCTGAGGCTCGCGGCCTTCCCGAATCCATCCGTCGCCGCGCGCAAGGCACG
>JBDLPS010000107.1:0-4228 GCA_039800965.1 Pseudomonadota bacterium
ACTTGATCCACACCTCGGCGAACTGGCCCGAACCGCCGGTCTGCTTCTTGTGGGTGTAGTTTTCCTGGATCGGCTTCGTGATCGTCTCGCGGTAGGCCACCTGCGGCTGGCCCATGATGCCCTCGACGTTGAACTCCGTACGCATGCGGTCGAGCGTCACGTCGAGGTGCAGCTCGCCCATGCCGCGCAGGATCGTCTGACCCGTTTCGCGGTCCGTCTCGAGGCGCAGCGAAGGATCGGCGCGGACCATCTTGCCGATGGCCGCGTTGAACTTCTCGAGCTCGGCCTTGGTCTTCGGCTGGACCGAGACGCTGATGACCGGTTCCGGGAAGCGCATGCGCTCGAGCACCACCGGGGCGGCCGAATCGCACAGCGTGTCACCCGTGTCCGTCTCGGCCAGCGAGACCAGCGCGATGATGTCGCCGGCGCGGGCTTCCTCGATGGCGTTCGCTTCCTTGGCGAACATCTCCACCATGCGGCCGATCTTCTCGCGCTTGCCGCGCGTGGTGTTCTGCACCGACATGCCCTTGGTCAGCACGCCCGAATACACGCGGACGAAGGTCAGCGCGCCGTAGGCATCGTTGATGACCTTGAACGCCAGCGCCGAGAACGGCTCGTCGTCCGAGCACAGGCGCTCGCCCGTTGCGTTGCCGTCGGCGTCCACCGTCGCGATGGCCTCGACGTCGGTCGGGGCCGGCAGGTAGTCGACGACCGCGTCCAGCACCTGCTGCACGCCCTTGTTCTTGTACGAGGAGCCGCACAGGACCGGGTTGAACGCGCCCGTCAGCGTGCCCTTGCGCAGGCAGACCTTCAGCGTCTCTTCCGACGGTTCGTTGCCTTCCAGGTAGGCTTCCATGGCCACGTCGTCCATCTCGAGGCAGGTGTCCACGAGTTCGCTGCGGTACTTGGCCGCCGCATCGAGGATCGCCCGGTCGCTCGGCACGGTGATGCCCAGCTTGTCGGCCAGGTCAGGCGTGACGTCCATGATTTCCCACTGGGCGTCGCGGTCATCCGAACTCCACACCAGGGCCTTGTTGGCGACCAGGTCGACCATGCCCTTGAAGTTGTCTTCGGAGCCGATCGGAATCTGCACGGCCAGCGGACGGGCGCCGAGGCGTGCCTTGATCATGTCCATGCAGCGCGTGAACGAGGCGCCGCTGCGGTCCATCTTGTTCACGTAGCAGATGCGGGGGACTTTGTAGTTGTCCGCGAGACGCCAGTTCGTTTCCGACTGCGGCTCCACGCCGGCAACGCCGTCGAACACGACGACCGCGCCGTCGAGGACGCGCAGCGAGCGGTTGACTTCGATCGTGAAGTCGACGTGGCCCGGGGTGTCGATGACGTTGAGCTTCTTGCCCTTCCAGAACGCCGACACGGCGGCCGACTGGATGGTGATGCCGCGCTTCTGTTCCTGCTCGAGGTAGTCCGTCGTCGTCGAGGACTTCAGGTCCTTCGTGTCATGCACGTCGACAATCGTGTGCTTGCGCCCCGTGTAGTAGAGGATGCGCTCGGTCGTCGTCGTCTTGCCGGCGTCGACGTGGGCGATGATGCCGATGTTGCGGATATCGGCGAGGGGGGTTGTACGGGGCATGGCAGGTTCCGTGCGGTTATCTGAAGTTGGATTGGGGACGTCCCGTGGCCGGGGCGGTTAATCCCGTATTTTGACACGAGAGGGGATCCAGCGGAATCGCCCGGTAGGCGTTCCGGCCCGCCGTGATGCGGCGGCGCAACAACCGGCAAATAGGTTGTAGTACGAACTAATTGTGCTAGGCTTCGCGCCATCCACAAAAGGAATTCCCATGTCCGACAACCAGAACGTCGTCTCCTATACGGTCGAAAACCGCATCGCCTGGCTGAAGTTCAACCGCCCGGAAAAGCGCAATTGCATGAGCCCGACCCTGAACCGCGCCATGTACGCGGCCCTGGACGAGCTCGAGTTCCGCGATGACGTGGGCGTGCTGGTCCTCACGGGCGAGGGCACTGCCTGGTCCGCCGGCATGGACCTCAAGGAATACTTCCGCGAGACGGAGGCCCAGGGCCTGCGCGGCATCCGCCAGTCCCAGCGCGAGGCCTACAGCTGGTGGAAGCGCCTGCGCTGGTACCAGAAGCCGACGATCGCCATGGTCAACGGCTGGTGCTTCGGCGGCGGCTACGGCCCGCTGCACGCCTGCGACCTCGCCATCACCGCGGAAGAGGCCCAGTTCGGTCTGTCCGAAATCAACTGGGGCATCCTGCCGGGCGGCGGCGCGACCAAGGTCGCCACCGACTCGATGAGCATGCGCGACGCCATGTGGCACGCGATGACCGGCGAATCGATCAGCGGCAAGAAGGCCGCCGAGTGGAAGCTCGTGAACGAAGCCGTGCCGCTGTCGCAGCTGAAGGGTCGCGTCACGGAAGTCTGCGAGCTGCTGCTCAAGAAGAACCCGTTCGCGCTGAAGGCGACCAAGGATGCCGTCCGCCGCGTGCGCGAGATGACCTACGAGAATGCCGAGGATTACCTGATCCGCGCGCAGGAGTCGGCCAACTTCTTCGACAACGAAGGCCGCAAGGAAGGCATCCGCCAGTTCATCGACGAGAAGTCGTACAAGCCGGGCACCGGCACCTACGACCTCAGCAAGCAGAAGAAGTAACAGCCCGCCGCTCGCGGCACGCTGTGAAAGAGAACGGGCCCCTCGGGGCCCGTTTTCGTTGGTACCGGCTTCGCGTCAGCGGAACAGGCGCGGGGCGAAATCGTCGAGGTAGCGCCGCCAGTTGATCCAGGTGTGACCGCCGGTGCTTTCGTTGTAGACATGCTTGATGCCCTGCCGGTCCAGCATCGCGCGCGTCGGCGCGACCGTGCCGTACAGGAAATCGTCCTTGCCCATCGCGTAGTACACGAGTTTCAGGTCCTTCGCGCTGCGCTTGAGCGCGGCGTCGTTGGCGGTCTCGTAACGCGCCACCTCCGCCTCGCGGCCCTGCATCCCCAGGCCCATGCTGAAGATGCCGATGTAGCGGAAGAGGTCGCTGTGCGGCAGGCCGAAGCGGATCGTGTGCGAGCCGCCCATCGAAAGCCCCGCCATCGCACGCGATTCCGGCTTCGCAATCGTGCGGAAGTCGCGGTCGACGAGCGGGATCAGGTCCTTGATGAGGTCGTCGCCGAAGTCGGTGTTCGACAGCATGTCGGCGCCCGGGCGGTCCGGCGTGTGCCCGAAAGGCATCACGATGATCATGGCCTTCGCCTTGCCGGCTGCGATCAGGTTGTCGAGGATGCGGTTCGCGTGGCCCACGCTCGTCCAGCTGTCGTCGCTGTCGCCGGCGCCGTGCACGAGGTAGAGCACCGGATAGCGCTTGGCATCCTTCATGTAGCCCGGCGGTGTGTAGACGTGCGCCTGGCGCGTGATCCCCAGCGAGGATGAGGCGTATTCGATCACGCTGACCGCGCCATGCGGCACGGCGGGATTCCAGGCCTGGTAGTCACCGCTCGCCCCGGCCACTTCCAGGGTGGAGTTGGTGCCCATCCGCTCCTGCGAGAACGTCGTCGCCTGCGGATCCGGCACGCGGGCGCCATTCACGCTGAAGTTGTAGCGATAGACATCCGGCGATACGGGCTTCGACGTCGTGACGCTCCAGATGCCCTTGTCGCCCTTCGTCATGACAAGGCCGCCGCCACCGGGCGCCATCGCCATCGGGATGACGTCTGCGTTGTCGTTGCTCGTGACCTTCACGTCGGTCGCGCCCGGGGCGCAGAGGCGGAAGGTGATGCGGCCGTCGGGCAGGACTTCCACCGACTTGAAGGGTGAGCTCTGCGCGAAACCGCGGGCCAGGCAGTTGTCCGGCTGTGGCGGCGCCGAAGGTGCAGCCTGCTGCGCCAGCAGCGGCGTGGCGAGCACAAGCGTCGAAAGTGCGCTCAGGGCGCGGGTCAGGGCTGTCGCAGGCATGGTCGTCCCCCGTTGGTGTTTTCCCGATCCTATACTCGACCGCACAGCCAACGGGGAGAAGCTCGCATGAGACGCAGCACCGATCGCATCCTGACCACGCATGTGGGGGCCTTGCCTTATCCGGCCGATGTCTGGGGCGAGGCTGGCCCCGACGAATCGAAGATGCGTACGGCCGTGGCCGATATCGTTGCCCGCCAGCGCGCGATCGGCATCGATTTCGTGAATGAAGGCGAGGTCACCAAGGGTGGCAACTGGGTCACCTTCATCAGCGACCGCCTGACCGGTTTCTCGTCGGCGCCTACGGTCGGGTC
>JBDLPS010000108.1:0-5759 GCA_039800965.1 Pseudomonadota bacterium
TCCTTGCCATCCCGAGCGCGCCGCCTTCGAGCGCGTGCGTCGTGGAATGTGTGATGACCTGAAGGCCAGGGCACGGAAGATTTGAGGAGGCCCGCGATGAAGCCGGACCTGTCCACTGCCCTCGAAGAGGCGACGCTGCGGCCGCGATACCGTCTCGTGTTCACCTTGATCGCATCTCTGCTGGTCTGCGAACTGTTCGATTATTTCGTCGTGGGGTATCTGGTGTCCGCCATCGCGCCCGCCTGGCACCTGACCTTCGGCGTGACGTCCCTGATGCTGCTGAGCGCGGGCGTCGGCGCAATCCTTGGCGCACTCGGTGGCGGACGTCTCGCGGACCGCTTGGGTCGCAAGCCCGTGTTGGTCGCGGCCGGTATGCTGTGTTGCCTGGGCACGGGTTGTCTGGCGCTGGTGCCGGAAGGCGACTGGCGTGCCTTCACGCTGCTGCGGTTCGTCGTCGGCATGGGCTACGGTGCCTGTGGGTCGACCCAGTTCGCGCTGATCGCCGAGTGCACGCCCCGGGCGCGGCGAACCTTGATCACCAGCAGCCTCGGCATTCCTGCGGGCCTCGGTCTGCTGCTGGCCTCGTCGGTGGTTTCCGTGCTTTTCGCGCACATCGGTTGGCGCGGCACGGCTCTGCTGGGTTTTCTGCCGCTGGTCGTCGTGGCACTGATCGCCGGCTTCGTGCCGGAATCCCCGCGCTGGCTGCTGACGGTCGGACGCGTCGAAGCGGCGAAGCGGGCGGCGAACCGGATCCTTGTTCTTCCGGATCACGATGCCGCTGCGACACCCGCGCTGCCTGTCGGCACGCCGAGAGCGTCTTTGCTGGAGGTCATGCGCGTCGCCCGGCCGTTCTGGCTGATCGTCATCGTGCAGGTGACGCTGGGCTCGGTGCTGGCCGGCGTGCTGCTCTGGGGGCCGACACTGGTCGCGCAGGTGTTCTCGGTGACACCGCAGCGCGCCGCCCAGTACTTCGTCGGCATCAGCCTTTCTGCGCTTGTCGGGCGGGTCGCGTTCACCTGGTTGCCGCACCGGATCGGCAGGGTCCGTTCCGGGCTGCTGGTCGGCTACGGTGGCGCTGCTGCGCTGCTGCTTGCGGTCCTGCTGCGTGATACCTACTGGGCCGGCATTCCGGCGCTTTTCCTCTGCCTGATGCTCGGTCAGTTTTTCTATGACGGTGGTTATTCCAATCTGACGACCTATGCAGCCGAACTCTATCCGGTGCGGTACGGGGCGCGTGCCATGGGCGTCTCGGCGGGATCCGCAGGTGTCGGCAAGATCCTGGGCCCGCTGGTCATGGGGCTCATCGCCGGCGCCAGCAATCTCGTGACGCCGGCCGTGACCCAGCAGGCCATCGTTCCTGTATTCCTGTTCCTCTGTGCGTGCTGTCTGGCCGTCGGGCTTGCCTATACCTTCCTTGGGGTGGAGACGGCGCACGGTGTGCGGCGTTTCGAATGAGGCCAATGACAATGCATGATTCTTCCGGTGGGATGTCGCCTGTCGCCGTCGTGACCGGTGGCGCCGGCGGCATCGGCGTTGCCACCGTGCGGAAACTGGCGAGGGAGGGCTGGCGTGTCGCCGTGCTCGATCGTGACCTTACGCCTGCGCGGGAGCTTGCCGCCGAAGTCGGCGGACTTGCGGTGTGGGTCGATATCGCGGACCGGGCGAGCATCGCCGCGGCTGCCGTCGAGGTGCGCAAATCGCTGGGGCCTTGTTCCGGGCTGGTCGCCGTCGCCGCCCATCTGGAAAATCCACATGCGCCTGAACATCAGGATCCGCTGGAGTGGGATCGGATCCTGGCTACCAACCTGACGGGCACCTTCGTCACGTTGCAGGAGTTTGCGAAGCCGATGCTCGAGCTCAAGCGTGGCTCGATCGTCACAATCGGATCGATCACGGCGCTGAACAGTTCCCCGCTGGTCGCCTATGGTCCCACCAAGGCCGCCATCGTCGCGATGACGCGCAACTGTGCCGTTGCCTGGGGGCGCAGCGGCATCCGCGTGAACTGTGTTTGCCCGGGCCCGACGCGCACGCCTGCGGTCGAGGCAAGTTATGCGCGGGGCGAGCGGGATCCGGAAACCATGCGGCGACAGACGGCGCTGGGCCGTCTCGTACAGCCCGAGGAAGTGGCGGATGTCATCGGCTGGCTGTTGTCCGGGAGCGCTTCCGCGGTGACTGGCGCCACGATACCGGTTGATGCCGGGGTGCTCGCGGCGCAACTCTGGAACCTGTACGGTGGCCCCGGTTAGCCGGCCGCCTTCGGGCGCCCACGAGTGCGCGCTGCAGGCCAGTTCCGGGCTCGGGCGCAAGGTCGGTTGACGGGTGTCCACCCGGCTCGGCACGGTCCAGTACATCGCCGACCAGGTCGGCCTTGGCCCGCGTGTTGCCTACCGGAGGATGTTCGGGGAATTCGCGCTCTATCTGGACGGCGTGGTCATCGCCTTCGTCTGCGACGACCAGCTTTTCCTCAAGCCGACGGAGCAGGCAGCCCGTGTGCTGGGCACGCCGAAACGGGCGCCGCCCTATCCCGGGGCGAAGGACTACTTCCTGGTGACGGATGAGCTGGATGATCCGGAGCTTCTGCGGGAGCTCGTCCTGCTCACGGCGAGGGCCCTGCCGGGCCAAACGAAAAACCCCGCGTGAAGCGGGGTTTGTCTTGGTGCCCAGGAGAGGACTCGAACCTCCACGGTGTTACCCGCTAGTACCTGAAACTAGTGCGTCTACCAATTCCGCCACCTGGGCACGGTGGGGGCGAGAATGTACGCAAGCCGGCCTGTCGGTGTCAATCAATAAAACGCGTAATCGGCCGGGCAGGGCGTAACATGGGTGGCGTGAAAAAACGCAGTCCCAAGCCGCACCGCAAAGGTGGTCCTGCCCCCCGTGGCCTGTTCGGCAAGCGCCGACCCCAGTCGGTCGCGCAGGGGCGCCCGCAGGCGCTCGAGGGCGTCGTCAGCGCGCACCGGTCCGGTTTCGGTTTCCTGCGCGTCGAGGGCATGGCCGACAGCATTTTCCTTCCCCCCAAGGAGATGGCGGGCCTCATGCACGGCGACCGGGTCCGCGTGCTGGCGCAGCAGGCGGCCGACAAACGCTGGTCGGGCGAAGTCCAGAAGGTCGTGGAACGTGGTGTCGAGGCCTTCCTGGCGACCGTCGAGATCCGGGGGCGCGCCTGCGGGCTGCATGCCGCCGACCGCCGCTTGGGCCTGTACTGCCAGGTGACGCCGGACAACCTGTCCGGGGCTCGCCACGGCGACTGGGTGATCGCCAGGATCCTCAAATATCCGGCCGACGGCCGGCTTGGTACCGCCCGCGTGGTGAAGCGGCTCGACCCGGAGCGTCCGGTCACGCTGGCCACCGAGGCGGCGATCGCCAAGGCAGACCTGCCCGTGGAGTTCTCGCCCGAGGCGCGGGCCGATGCCGCACGTCATGGCGAGCACATCGATCCGGTGGAGGCGGCTCGCCGCATCGACCTGCGTGGGTTGCCGTTGGTCACGATCGATGGGGATGACGCCAAGGACTTCGACGACGCGGTCTATGCGGAGCCGACGGCGGATGGGTTCCGTCTTGTCGTGGCGATCGCCGATGTCAGCCATTACGTGCGCGAGGGGACGGCCCTCGACGACGAAGCCCGCGACCGCGGCACCTCGGTGTATTTCCCGCAGCGCGTCGTGCCCATGCTGCCGCACGCCTTGTCGGACAAGCTCTGTTCCCTGCAGCCGCATGTCGACAGGCTCTGCCTCGTCGCCGACATGCAGGTATCCAAGGGTGGCGTGCTCAAGAGCGCACGCTTCTATCCTTCCGTCATGCGCTCGGCGGCGCGTTTGACCTACACCCAGGCCTTCGAGGCGCTGTTCGAGGGGCGCCCCGAGGCGCGCCACCGGATCGGCCCGGTGCTCGAGCGGCTGTTGCCGCTGGTGGATGTCTACCGCGCCTTGCACAAGAGCCGTGCGCGCCGTGGTGCGCTCGACTTCGACGCGCCGGAGGCGAAGTTCCGCATCGACGAGGCGGAGCGCATCCAGGGCATCGGGCTCTACCCCCGCAACGACGCGCATCGCCTCATCGAGGAATGCATGGTGCTGGCGAATGTCGCTGCCGCGCGCGAGCTCGAATCGCACCAGGTCCCGACGCTGTACCGTGTGCATGCCGAACCCGAGCCGCGCAAGCTCGATGTGCTCGTCACGACGCTGCGCGCGCTCGGTATCGGGGTGGACCTGCCTCCCGAGATCGCCACACGCGACCTCCAGAAGATCGCCCCGCGCATCAAGGATCCGGCGGCACGCCCCTTCATCGAGCAGCTCGTCGTGCGGTCCCTGATGCAGGCGGCTTACCAGCCGGAGAATATCGGTCACTTCGGCCTCGCGCTCGACCAGTATGCGCACTTCACCTCGCCGATCCGTCGCTACCCTGACCTGGTCGTGCATCGGACGATCAAGGCGAGGTTGTCGCGCAAGGATCCGAGCGGCCGTGCGTATTCAGCCGACGAGATGCTGGTCCTCGGCGAGCAGCTGACGGAACGCGAGAAGCGCGCCGACGAAGCGGATCGCTACGTCGATACCTTCCTCAAATGCGTCTACCTGCGCGATCGTATCGGGCAGGCATTCGAGGGCCTCATCACTTCGGTGGTGGATTTCGGCTGCTTCGTGCACATCGTGGATGCCGCCGTGGATGGCCTGCTGCACGTGGAATCGCTGCAGGACGATGAATACGTGAAGGACGATGAGCTGCAGGCCTGGGTGGGCGTCAGGAACAAACGCCGGCTGAAGATCGGCACGCACGTGCGCGTCGTCGTGACGGCGGTGAACCCGGTGGAGGGGCTGGTGGATCTGGATCTGGCGATCGAACCGGCGGGCAAGCGATGAGCGAGCCGCAGCATGTCTATGGCCTGCACGCGGTGCGGGCGCTGCTGACCCACGACGCCGACCGCGTGCGCCGCGTGTCGCTGCAGCGGGGGCGCGACGACCCGCGCAGCCGTGAGATCGAAACCCTGGCCCAGCAGGCCGGCGTGAAGATCGAGCGCGTGGACGCGGAGCACCTGCGCCGCTGGGTGGGCGAGGTGGTGCACCAGGGGGTTGTCGCACAGGTCGAGCCGCTGAAGCCTTGGGCCGAAGAGGATCTGCTGGAGGCCCTGCAGTCGCGCAAGGATCCGCTGGTCCTGGTGCTGGACTCCGTCACGGACCCGCACAACCTCGGCGCCTGCCTGCGCACGGCGGACGCCTGCGGCGCCGTCGCGGTCGTCATTCCCAAGGACCGGGCTGCCGGGCTCAATGCCACGGTCCGCAAGGTTGCTGCCGGAGCAGCGGAAACGACGCCGGTGGTCACGGTCACCAATCTGGTCCGCTCGCTGAAGCTCCTGAAGGAGGCCGGCCTCTGGGTGGTCGGCGCGGCCGCCGAGGGTGAGCAGCTGGCCTGCGAGGCGGACCTCAAGGGTCCGCTGGCGCTGGTCCTCGGGGCCGAGGGGACCGGCCTGCGGGACCTGACCCGCAAGACCTGCGATTACCTGGTCCGGCTGCCGCAGCTGGGCAGCGTCGAGAGCCTGAACGTCTCGGTGGCTACCGGCATGCTCCTGTACGAGGCGGTCCGACAGCGCCTCAAGCCCTGATCCGGGCCTCAAGTTGCCGGACTGGCGTGGGTTCGCGTATGCTTCGCGGCCCCTTGCCACACCGTCGCAGCCTTCGGTGGGTGGCTTTATCCACAAGGAGAACACATGAGGCACTACGAGATCGTGGTCCTGGTACACCCGGACCAGAGCGAGCAGGTTCCCGCCA
>JBDLPS010000109.1:0-12530 GCA_039800965.1 Pseudomonadota bacterium
AGGGTTTTCGATGCGCGTGTCCTGCCCGACCTGCAAGCGCGAAAGCGAATGGTCGACGGACAATGCGTTCCGTCCTTTCTGCAGCGAGCGTTGCCGGCTGATCGACCTTGGCGCCTGGTTCAGCGGCGAAAGGGCGATCCCGGACGAGGGGCCGCCGACACTCGACGGCGCCCCCGATGCCGATCAGGGCGACGCGCCGACCTGACCGCTGGCGCGAACCGGCACGGGCATGCCCAGGGCCGCGGCTGCAAACGCCCACTGGTCCGATGTCTGCTCCACCTGCATCCACACCGGCTTGCCGGCGCCATGCCCCGCCCGTGTCTCGACGCGGATCAAGGTCGGGGCAGCGCATCGCTGCGCCGCCTGCAAGGCAGCGGCGAACTTGAAGCTGTGCCACGGAACAACGCGGTTGTCCTGCGCGGCGGTCGTCACCAGCGTCGGCGGATAGCAATGCCGCCGGCCGATGTTGTGGTAAGGCGAATACGCATACTGCGCGCGGAAATCGGAGGGATCCTCGGACAGCCCGTAGTCATCGGCCCAGAGGCGGGCGTTGGCGCTGGCACGGTGGTAGCGCAGCATGTCCATGACGCCCACGTCGGGCAGGGCCGCACCGAAGAGGTCCGGACGCTGCGCCAGCACGGCACCGATGAGCAGGCCACCGTTGCTGCCACCGCGGATCACGATGCGTGAAGGACTCGTGACCCTGGTGCGCACCAGGTGCTCCGCCGAGGCGATGAAATCATCGAACACGTTCTGCTTGCGCGCCCGGGTTCCGGCCAGGTGCCAGGCACTGCCGTACTCACCACCCCCGCGCAACGTGGCGACCGCGTAGACGCCACCCATCTCGAGCCATGCAAGCGTGGCGGCGGAGAACGACGGCGTGAGCGATACATCGAAGCCACCGTAGCCGTAGAGCATGACCGGATTGCGGCCATCGCGGCGCATGTCCCGGCGGTGCACGACGAACACCGGGACACGCGTGCCGTCACGGCTGGTGGCGAAGACCTGCTCCGTGACGTAAGACGAGAGGTCGGCGGAAATCGCCGGCGCGTGGAGTACCGACAACTCCCCGCTGCGCGGATCGAGGCGGTAGATGCGGGTCGGCGTGAAGAAATCGGTGTAGCTGAAGTAGGTCGCCGCCGAACGGTCGTCACCGGTGAAGCCGGCCACCGACCCCAGTCCGGGCAAGGGCACCTCGCCCAGGACGCGACCGCTGGCCGCGTCCACGCGCGACACCTGCGCATGGGCATCGTGCAGGTGCGTCACCAGCACGGTGCCCGCGACCAGCGATGCGGACTCGATCACGTCCGGCCCCTCCGGCACCACCACGCGCTCACGGGCCGCACCCGCGCGACCGAGATCCACCGCGATGACCTTGCCCCGCGGCGCACCGCGGGTGGTCCGGAAGAACAGTTCGGTACCGTCGCCCTGGCGCGATCCAAGGTAGGTGTAATAGCCGGTGAAGTCGTCGAACAGCGGTTGCACGTCGCCACGGCCATCGAGCGCCAACACGCTGACGCCGTTGGCAACGGTGCCTTCCTCCAGCGTGATCACGAGATAGCGTCCGTCGAGCGTGACGGCGCCGTCCGGCACACGCGAGGCATTGCCCCGCACGTCGAACACGAGGGCATCCTTGTCCTGCGCGTCGCCGAGACGATGGAAGTGGATGACCGGCTGGCGCTGGTCATCGCCACCCGGATATCGCCCGTAATAGAAACCCGACCCGTCGCGCGCCCAGGACACGAGCGTGAACTTGGTGTCCCGCAACTGGTCGGCAAGATCCCTGCCGGTCGCCACGTCGCGCACGCGCCATGTCTTCCAGTCGGAGCCGCTCTCCGACAGTGCGTAGGCAAGCAGCCGGCCATCGGGCGACGGGACGGACTCGGCCAGCGATACCGTCGCATCGCCGCTGATCGTGTCCGGCTCGACGAGGCGACGGCCCAGCGCGCCAGGCGCATCGGCCACATGCAGGGCCGACTGGTTCTGCTGCCCGTCGTTGCGCAGGAAGAAAAGCCTGCCGCCGGCCTCCACCGGAACGCCGAAACGTTCGTAGCGGAACAAGGTGGCGAGGCGGGCCTGCAGCATGGTCCTGTGCGGAAGCGCAGCGAGGTAAGGCAGGGTCACGGCGTTCTGTCGCCTGACCCAATCCTGGACGGGTGCGGCGTCCAGATCCTCGAGCCAGCGGTACGGATCGGCAACCGCGGTACCGTGGAAATCCTCGACGACGGGGACCGTCGGCGTCTGCGGATACACAGGCCGCGGCAGCCTCGGTCCGGCCGCCCGGCCGACGGCCAGCACCAGGCAGGAGGCCGCGACGGCGAACAAGGCCGCCCCGAGGCTGCGGCGCCGGACGGCCACAGGCTGGTTGGCACCGGGATCGCTGCTTACACTGGCCGACATGAAAACCCCCTGCTCTGCCTTGCGGCATCTTATTCCAGCCCTGCTGTCCGCGCTGACCCTTGGCGCAGCTCCGGCATGGGCGGGAAAACTGACCGTCGATCGCCTTTTCGCCGCACCGGACCTCGCCGGCCCATCGTTGCGCAGCGCCCGCATTTCCCCCGACGGCAGGCTCGTCGGCTACCTGCGGGGCGCGGACGACGATCGCGACAGGCAGGACCTCTGGGCCTACGACATCGCGGCGCACACGCACCGGCGTCTGGTCGATGCACGGTCACTGCTGCCCCCCGGCGGCGAGACGCTGTCTGCCGAAGAAGCCGCACGACGAGAGCGACAGCGAAGCTCCGCGCTGCGCGGCATCCTGGAATACCGCTTCGCGCCGGACTCCCGCCACGTGCTGGTGCCGCTGGGCGGCGACCTCTATGTCTACGACCTCGAGGCCGCACCGGACCGCGCACTGCGCAGGCTGACGGACACACCGGCCTATGAAACCGATGCGCGGTTCTCGCCGCGCGGCCATTACGTGAGTTTCATCCGCGACCAGAACCTCGTGGTGATCGACCTCGCATCGGGCCGCGAAACCGCCGTCACGCAGGGGGCGAAGGGCCTTGTGAGCGCCGGCATGGCCGAATTCATCGCCCAGGAAGAGATGGACCGGCATACCGGCTACTGGTGGTCGCCGGACGAAACGCGCCTCGCCTACACCTGCGTGGACGAAGCACCCGTCACGGAAACGCAGCGCTTCGAGATCGGCGCGCGGGACGTCACGGTCGTGGCGCAACGCTATCCCTATGCAGGCACGCCCAACGCGAAGGTGGACCTCTACGTCGCGGCACTCGCCACGCCGGCCGCCGCGGTCAAGGTCGACCTCGGCACGAATGCCGATGTGTATCTGGCGCGGGTGCAATTCCTGCCGGACTCGAAGCATGTCGCCGTGCAGCGGCAGAGCCGCGACCAGCGGCGGCTGGACCTGCTGCTGGCCGATGCCACGGACGGCCATGCACGGACACTGCTGACCGAGAGCAGCGAGCATTGGGTCCCGCTGCACGACGACCTGAAGTTCCTGTCAGGCTCGCCGCGCTTCATCTGGGCGTCGGATCGCAGCGGCTATCGCCACCTGTACCTTTACGACCTCGACGGCAGACTCGTCAGGCCACTCACGCAGGGCGAGCACATGACGATCGGCGACAGCAGCGATTCCGGGCTGCGTGGCGTCGACGAAAAACAAGGCTACGTCTACTTCATGTCCAATGCGGACTCGGTGCTCGAACGCCAGCTGTACCGGACCCGGCTGTCCGGCGGAAAACCGGAGCGCATCACGGCGGGCCACGGCGTGCACAGCGTGTCGATGTCCGACGACGCACGGGTTTTCCTCGACAACCATTCAAGCCACGAACGGCCACCCTCGCTCACGCTGCGCGACGCATCCGGCAAGGTCATCGACGTGCTGGTGGCGAACACGCTCGACGGCAGCCATCCCTACGCACCGTTCATGGATGCGCATTCGACCCCTGAGTTCGGCACGCTGCGCGCGGCGGACGGCCAGGTGATGCACTACAAGCTCATCAAGCCGCGCGACATGCAGCCCGGGCGGCGCTACCCGGCGCTGGTCGAGGTGTACGGCGGACCGCACGCGCAGAACGTGACGGACAGCTGGGGCGGCCACTGGGACCGGCTGCAACAGGTGCTTGCCAGCGAGGGCTTCGTGGTCTTCCTGCTGGACAACAGGGGGAGCGGGCAGCGGGGCGAACGCTTCGAATCCTCGTCCTTCCGCCATCTCTCGGACGTCGAACTGGAGGACCAGGTGGCGGGCGCGGAATTCCTGCGGAGCCTGCCCTTCGTGGACGGCAACCGCATCGGCATTTTTGGCTGGAGCTACGGCGGCTACATGGCGCTGGAAGCGATCCTGCGCGCGCCGGACCACTTCGCCGCTTCGGTCTCGGGTGCCCCGGTCACCGACTGGCGCCTGTACGACACCCATTACACCGAGCGCTACATGGGCATGCCTCAGGACAATCCTTCCGGCTACGAGAAGGCCAGCGTGATCCCGCTCGCCCGCGGACTGCGCCGACCGTTGCTGCTGATACACGGCATGGCAGACGACAACGTGCTGTTCCAGCACAGCACGGCACTGATGAAGGCCCTGCAGGACGCCAACCGTCCGTTCGAACTCATGACCTATCCGGGCGGAAAGCACGGCCTGGTCCGGCATGCGGACCAGGGACCCCATGCCCTGAACACCCTGATCGATTTCTTCAAGCGGACGCTGCAGCCCGGCGGACACTGACCTCAGTTGCCGGGCCTGGCGGCCCCCGGCTGCGCCCGCTGCTTGCGCCGGTCGGCCTTGAGCCGTGCCGTATCGACGCGACGGATCTCCCCGATCGGGCAGATGTCGCGACCGGCACGCAGCTTGTCGAAGCGCGAGACATGGTTGAAGCGGGACGTGAACCCGATCGCCAGTGCGTACTGCAGTTCGGTGCAAGGCTCCCAGACCTTGAGCAGATAGGCCTCCTGCAGGCCCGTCCACACGAGGATCTGGTCGCGCGACACCACTTCCCAACCGTCAAGCCGCACATAATGGAAGCTTTCGACCTCGGGGCCGGCGTAGTCCAGGTAATTGATGGCGGGTGATGCAGGTCGACGGGCGATGTCCGTCGCGCAGGCAACGAGGCCGAACAGCGCCACCGCGCAGGACAGGATCCGGATCTTCATGGGCAAGCCTCCCTCACGAGGAGCAACACGGTTCATAACGTACCACCGCCGGCCGCGTTGACGGGGGATCCCGACGCGAAAGCCGCGAACCATGCATTGCGTTCGCACAATTCCCGTGGACTGCCCTGATCGGCGACACGCCCACCGACGAGCAGGACGACATGACCCGCCTGCGCAACCATCGAATGCCGATGGGCGATCACCAGCGTCGTCGGTCGATCCGGGTGTTCGAGCAGGACCTTGCGGACCTCGGACTCCGTGGCGTAATCGAGGTTCGCGGTCGCCTCGTCGAGGATGAGGATGCGGGGACGCGCCACCAGCGCCCGCGCGATCTGGACCCGCTGGCGCTCGCCAACGGAAAGCCCCACGCCGTGTTCGCCGACTGCGGTCTCGAGTCCCTCTGGCAGGCGATCCAGCAAGGCGCCGAGGCCGGCAGCCCTTGCCGCGTCGCGCACCTCGTGGTCGGTGGCCTCGGGCCGCATGTAACGGATGTTCCCGGCAATGGTCGTCTGGAAGATGGCGCCGTCCGCTGCGACGACCGCAATCGCACGACGCAATGCACCCGCATCCAGCGTGCGGATGTCGACGCCATCGACGAGGATGCGGCCGTCGTCCAGGGAAAAGAGCCGGAGCAACAGGTCGGCGGCCGTCGTCTTGCCGGCACCGGATGGACCGACCAATGCCGTCACGCCACCTGCCGGCAATGCGAAATCGACCCCTTGCAGCACGTCTCGGCCAGGCAGGTAGGCGAAGCGGACCTTTTCGAAGCGCACCTCGCCGGGACCATCCGGCAAGGGCTCACCCCCTTCCTCCTCGGGCGTCTCCCGCAGGAGGCGGACGGCCCGCGCGATGGAAGCCAGGTGCTCCTGCAACTGGATGGTGAGACCGGTCAGTGTCTCGATGGGCGAATACAGCTTGTCGAGGTAGACGACGAACATCACGACGTCGCCGGGGGTCAGTTGCCGCTCGAGCACGAGCCAGCCGCCGTAGCCGAGGACCAGTGCCTGCGTGAGGTAATTGAGCGAGGTCTGCCAGAAGAGGTAGAAGTTCGCGAGGCGGTTGCGGTCCACATAGGTCCGATAAGCCTCGTCGGAGGATCTGCGCAGGCTGAGCGCCTCGCGGCCCTCCGCGCCCGAGAGCTTGACCGTCTTCACCGCACCCAGGGCATCCTGGATGTGGGCCGACACCGCATCCCACATTTCGTAGTAGCTGGTAAGGCCGGTTTCCAGTCGTCGCGAGGAACGCAGCACCAGCCAGAGATAGGGCGGCACGAGCACCAGCGCGGCGATCGTCAGGCGCCAGCTCTGCGTCAGCATGATCGCCAGCACGCCCACCATGCGCAGCACTTCCGGCACGACATCGTGGGCCGCCGCGGATACGAGCGGCGCTGCCTGGTCTGACTGGTCGATCTGCTTGGCTAGCGCACCGCTGGCACGCCGGCGGAAATAGGCCAGTGGAAGCCTGAGCACCCGCCCGAAGGTACGCTGGATGAGGTCGGCCTCGATGCGGCTGGACAGCCACACGGTCTGCTGGTCGGACAGCAGCGAGAAGAGATGCGACAGCACGTTGATCGCGAACAGCAACGCGGTGCCCCACAACAGCGTATGGAGCGTCTGCTCGATCGTGCGGGCGGCGACATGCCCCGCATGATGGTCAGGAGAATCGTCATCCGTCGCCGCGCCATCCCCCGGCGCATCCGGCGTCTCGTCATCCTCCGCATCATCGACCGATTGCGCGCCCGCCGCCGGGACCGACAAGGATCCAGGCTCCGTTGCCTCGGCTTCCTCGCCATCGCGCAGCAGGTCGATGCCCGTCTCGCCCGGCATGCCGACGTACAGGCCGGCGATATCATTGATGGCTTCGCGGTAGATGATCGGCGAGAGAAGGTCCGTGCCCGTCGCCAGCAATGCGAGGAGGGCAACGCCCAGGAAACGCCAGCGATAAGGCCGGGCCAGAGCCGCGAGCAGCGACCAGCTGCCGGCGGCCCCGGCCCCGCGCGACGGGCCGGTCACTGCGCCGGGTTCTGCGGACCCGCGGCCCGTGAATCCATGACTTCGTTGAAGATCTTCTTGCGCGCGTACAGCCAACGACCGTCCACCTTGCGCAATTCATCCTCGAAATGCCCATAGCCGCCCACGAAGGGCCAGCGGTCGCGCACCTCGTTGTTGAACTCGACCCAGTACGAGACATGGGTGGCCCGGTCACCGTCGATCTTCAGCACGGCATTGGTCGTGAAATGACGCAGGCGCGACGGCCGACGCGGCGCATCGGCGGCTTCTTTCTTCGCAAAGGCGGCGCGCATGTTGCGCACCTCGGCGCGGATCGCCTCGCGGCCGTGGATGACGCCACCCGCCCAGTCCAGCACCCCGTCCTCGGCGAAAGTCGCCGCATAAGCATCGGCATCCTGCCAGTCCAGCGCGAACACGTACCGGGACTGCAGGTCCTCGATCTCGGCGCGGTCCGCAGCGTATTGCGCGTCATAGGCCGGCTTGCGCGCAGCAGCCCCGGTGGCGGCCTGTGCCGCCTTGCCATCGATGGCGCGCTTCACCAGGAAGGCGCGGATCGCCTCGGCATCCTGGGGAGTGAGTCGGTTGCGGAAGGAGACCATGCCCCGGCCCTCGAGCGCACCGTCGATGACGACGGTACGGAAGGCATCCGCCGTATTCAGCATCGCGGACATCCGCAAGTCCGGGAAAAGACCGCGGTTGCCGAACTGTGTCTCGTGGCACATCACGCAATGGACCTGATACACCTCGGCTCCCCTGGCAACGAGCGCCGCATCGCCAAAAGCCGGCGGCGGATCGAAACCGCGCGCGGGCGGCAAGGTCGCCGCAGGCGGCAGCTTCGCCGTGCCACCCAGCTTGTAGACCAGCAGGCGCGAACGGTTCGGCGTGTAGTAATCGCGCGTGCCATAGCCGGCAAGCTGGGCGATGTACTGTTCGCCATCGACCGTATAACTGATGGGCGCGGCCACCACGCCTGCCTGCGGATCCGCAGACCAGAGCTTCTCGCCGGTGGTGTCGCGGAACGCCGCGAACTCGCCCTGCTGTGCACCCTGGAAAACCAATCCACCAGCCGTGCTCAGCACGCCGGAGGCCACCGTGCCGCGGTTGCCGGAACGCCAGACTTCCCGGCGGGCGACCGGATCCCAGGCGACGAGGAAGGCACGTGACTGCTTCGGCGCGTCCGAATGCAGATCGTTGTAGATCGTCGGCGACACGCGGCCGATGCCCGCGTTCGCCACGCCCTCGCGTGCGACATAGCCGGGGTCCGGCGCGAAGGCCGTGCTCGTCTCGACGACGGGCATGTAAATCAGCTTGGTACGCCGACTGTAGGAATACGGGTGCCAGCTGTGCGCACCCTGCCCGCCCGGCTGGACGATCGCAGGCTTGCCCGTCTTCCCGAAGCGCGCCTCGGGCAACTCCACCGGACGCCCCGTCTTCATGTCGACGTGCGAGGCCCAGGTGACCTTCGTGTAAGGGTCGGCGGACAGCAACTGCCCGGACTTCGCGTCCAGCACATAGAAGAACCCGTTCTTGGATTCCTGCATCAGCACGCGACGCGGACCGCCGGCCAGATCGAGGTCGGCCAGCATCACGGGACTCGTCGCGTCGAAGTCCCAGGTTTCGGCGGGCGCCGTCTGGTAATGCCAGGCATAGGCGCCGGTGTCGGCATCGACGGCGATCAGGGAATTCAGGAACAGATTGTCGCCACCACCGGGGGAACGCGCCTCGGCGACCCAGGGCGTGCCATTGGCCGTGCCGAAATACACGAGGTTGGTGCCCGGGTCGTAGGCGATGCCGTCCCAAACGGTACCGCCGCCGAGCTTCCAGTAGACGTCGCCGGTCCAGGTCTTCGCCGCGGCTGCCAGCTGCGGATTCTCGTAAGGTTTCGACGGATCACCCGGGATCGTGAAGAAGCGCCACAGCAGGTGACCATCCTTCGCATCGAAGGCCGAGACATAACCGCGGACGCCGATCTCCGAACCGGCATTGCCGATGAACACCTTGCCGTTCGCGACGCGCGGGGCGCCCGTGCTGGTGTATGGCTTCGATGGATCGACCGTCTGTACCGACCACAGCTTGCGACCCGTCCTCGCATCGAGCGCGATCAGCCGTCCGTCGTAGGCACCGAGGTAGAGACGACCTTCCCAGGCCGCAAGACCGCGGTTCACAACGTCGCAGCACCCCTTGATGCCGGTACCCCCCGGAACCTGGGGATCGAAACTCCACAACCGCCTGCCGGTCTTCGCGTTGAACGCGTAGACCTTGCTCCAGGCCGTCGTGACGTAGAGGACGCCGTCGATGACCAGCGGCGAGGCCTCCTGGCCGCGGTTGGTATCGAAATCCGCGAACCAGGCAAGGCCGAGCCTGGACACCGTGTCCGCGTTGATCTGCGTCAGCGGGCTGAATCGCTGTTCGTCATGCGTACGCCCGACAGAGAGCCAGTTTCCCGGCTCCTTGTCGGCATCGCGCAGGCGTGCCTCGGTGACACCCGCGGCCGGGGCGGTGGAAGCCAGGCAGGCAAACAGCCAGCCGCCAAGGACAGCAGCCCCGATACGTCGCTTCATGGATCCCCCCGTCAGCGGTCTACAGCTGGATGCGGCCCCCGCCGCCCAGGCCACCCATGCCCCCCATCCCGCCCGCTTCCGGCACGACGATGCGGGACTGGGCCTCGCGGCGCATCTCGCGCGCTTCCTCGATGGCCTGCTCCAAGGCGCGATGCACGGCCTGCGGAAACTGTGCGATGGCCTCCGCCAGTGTCTCGACCTCCATCTCGAAACCCAGGGGCAACACGCCACCCGGCGTCAGCAGCTGCGTCTGGCCACTGAAGAGCACCTTGCGGGCCGGATCAGGATGTCCGTCCTGCGTGATCGGCGACAGCCGGCGGATGGTGCCGGCCGTACGATCGGTGAAGAGTTCCTCGCGGTAGAGGTTCGCGCCGTCGAAGGTGATGTCGGGCAGGTTGGATTCGTTGGCCATGTCTGGTCTTCCGGATGGAGTGGAGCGCGATATTACGACGGTTCGACGATGCCCAGCGCGGCACGAAGCACCGGCAGCATGGGCAGGTCGGCCTCGAGCAGGTCGCAGGCAGGCAGCCGGGGTGCATCCACCCAGCGCAGGGCCTGACCATCCAGCCCGCGCGGCACGCCGTCATGGCGCAGCACCAGCCAGAGGCCGATCGACACCGAACGGTCGGGATAGTCATGCCGGAATTCCGCGAGCCATTCGGCAGCATGGACCTGCACGCCAAGCTCCTCCGCCAGCTCACGCCGCACGGCATCCGCCTCGGTCTCGCCGGGCTCCACCTTGCCGCCCGGAAACTCCCAGCGACCCGCCTGCCATTTTCCCGGCGGCCGCTGCGCGATCAGCACCCGCCCCTCCCGGTCGACGAGTGTGGCGGCCACCACGCGCAGGATTTCTGGAGGGCATGCGGACATCCCGCTACCCTTGCACAGGCCACCCACGGCAACAAGGCCCGAGCGAGGTCCGCGCGTGTCGACCGCAACAGCATCTCCCCACCTGGCACGGGCCAAGGCGCTCGACGCCGCGGGCCAGCACGACGAGGCGATCAACGAGCTGGCGCGGGGCACCACGGCAGGGGATCCGCAGTCCACGCGGCAACTCGGCCTGCGGCTGCTGACGGGGGATCGCGCGCCCCTGATGCCCAAGGAGGGACTGCAGTTCCTCAGCGACGCAGCGGACGCCGGACTGCCCGAGGCCGCCGCGCGGGCCGCGGGGATCCTGGCAGTCGGCGTGCACCGGCCCGCCGACTGGCCGCTGGCGCTGCTGTGGCTGTGCCGGTCGGCCGAACTGGGCTGGGACCTGGCACAACGCCAGCTGCGCGCCCTCTGCGAAGACCGCGAACTCGCTGCCGCACCGATCACGAACGCTGCTGGATGGGCGCGCCTCGCGGCCGGCATATCGCTGGAGCGCTGGCGCCGCGCCCCGGAGTGCGTCACCCGCCACGACGCACCCCGCGTGGTCGAGGCCCGGGACGTCGCCTCGCCGGCCGTCTGCGACTTCCTGATCTCGCTGGCGCCCACGCGCCTGGAACGCGCGCGCGTCTACGACCCGGTCTCGCGCAGCAACGTCGTGGCCCCGCACCGGAACAACACCATCGCCTCCTTCGACATCTTCGAACTGGAGATGACGCACCTGCTGGTGCAGTCGCGCATCGCGGCGGCCTGCGGCGTGTCGGAACGCCAGCTCGAGGCGCCCTCGGTGCTGCACTATTCGCCTGGCGAGGAGATCCGCAACCACTACGACTTCGTCGATCCCGAGTCGACGACGGACTACGCAGCGGAAATCGCCGCGAACGGCCAGCGGCTGGCGACCTTCCTGCTTTACCTGAACGACGACTACGACGGCGGCGAGACCGTCTTCCCGCGCCTCGACATCCGCCACAAGGGATCCCGGGGCAATGGCTTGTTCTTCATCAACGTGATGCCGGACATGGCGCCGGACCTGCGCACGCTGCACGCGGGCACGCCAACCACGCGTGGCGAGAAATGGATCATCACGCAGTTCATCCGCAGCCGACCGACGCGCTAGCCCTGCAGGCGCGCCATAAAAAAGGGCGGCGGACCTTTCGATCCGCCGCCCTGGTCCATCAAGACCTTTGAATGCCCCTTAGAAGCGGGCCCTCACGCCGACGAAATACCGACGGCCCAGGATGTCGTAGAAGCTGGGGTTGGTGTTGTCGGTGTTGCTGTCGCCACCCGGGATGCGGTTGAGCGACGGCGGCTGCTGGTCCAGCACGTTGTCGATACCCGCACGCAGCGTGTACTTGCCCATCGTGTAGCTGCCGGTCAGGCCAAAGATGTTGTACTGGCCCGTGCCCTGCTGCGTCGTCGACGGCGCAATGCCCTTCGCCGCCGATTCAACCGAAGGCAGATGCCGCCACTGCAGGCCGAGGTTCAGGCCGTTGTTGAGGCGCAGCCCGAAGTTGGTCAGCAGGCGGTAGTCGTACATGCCACCCTGGTCCAGCGTGCCGGTCGCCTCGTTGAACTTCGCGCTCGGATCCGGCTGGTACCGGTAGTAGTCCAGGTAGCTCAGGGTCGTGTTCAGCGAGAACGTGCCCAGGCTCAGGTCATGCCTCCAGGCCAGCGAGAAGTCCACGCCCTGGGTTTCGATCGTGCCCAGGTTCGAGTACGCCGCCTTCACTTCCTCGCGGTCGCCCGTGATCGGGTTGCGGCGGATCAGCTGGCAATACTGGTTGTTGACGTCGTACGTCGGGTTGGACGCCGGGTTGAAGCAGCCCTTGTAGGCCGTCGTCGAGGAGATCGGCGCGATCGCATCGGTGATCTTGATGCGGTAGCCGTCCACCGTCACGACCAGGTTCTTCGCACCGAAGGGCTCGTTGATCACGGCACCCAGGGTGAAGGTACGGGCCGATTCCGGACCGACCTTCGGGTTGCC
>JBDLPS010000110.1:0-8913 GCA_039800965.1 Pseudomonadota bacterium
CTGGAAGCGATAGAGATGGCGGAGAAGGCTGGCTACTCCTCCATCGTGTCGCACCGTTCCGGCGAAACAGAGGACCACACGATCGCGGACATCGCCGTCGCCACCGCCTCGACGCAGATCAAGACGGGGTCGATGTCGCGCTCGGACCGCATTGCCAAGTACAACCAGTTGCTGCGCATCGAGGGGATCCTCGGCGGGGCGGCGGGTTACGCTGGCCGCGATGCCTTCCCCTTCAAGCTCTGACCAGGGGGGGGCTTGCAGCAGTGGCGGTCCAACCTGTTAGGCTTCGCGCATGAAGTGGCTTGCACTTGCCCTGCTCGCGGTCGTCCTGGCGACGCAATACCGACTCTGGCTGTCGGATGACGGCGTCAGGGGCGTGGCCCAGTTGCGCGAATCCGTCGCGGCGCAAAAGGCCGAAAACGAGCGGCTTGCCGAGCGCAATCGGCAGTTGTCCGAGGAGGTGCAGGACCTGAAGCAGGGTTTCGCCGCGCTCGAAGAGCGTGCTCGCAGCGATCTGGGTCTGATCGCCGGCAACGAGGTTTACTACCAGGTCGTCCCGTCGGGCGGCAAGGCGCCGGCTCCCGCGCTCCCCAAGCTCCCGACCGCCCCGGTGGGGTCGCCCGCCGAAGGCCCGACGCGCACCGCGTCGCGCTGACCCCGCCCCATGCAGTACTGGGTCGTCATGCCGGCCGCCGGATCAGGGCAGCGGTTCGGGGGCGACCTGCCGAAGCAGTACGCACCCCTTGCAGGGCGGCCCCTGATGGCCTGGTCCCTGCAGCCTTTCCTCGACGATCCTCGTTGCAGGGGCATCCAGGTGGCGCTGGCGCCCGGTGACCCCTGGTGGCCGACGGTCGCCGCTTCGGCGCGCGCGGCCACGCTGGTGAGCTGCCCGGGTGGCTCCGAGCGCTTTGAATCCGTGCTGAATGCGCTGGAGGCCCTGCCGGCAGCCGATGACGACTGGGTGCTCGTGCATGACGCCGCCAGACCCTGCGTGACGGCCGACGAAATACACCGGTTGCTGCGGATGGCCTGCGACCACCCTGTGGGTGGCTTGCTGGCACTGCCCCTGGCGGACACCCTCAAGCGAGCCGATGCGTCGGGGCAGGTCGCGACGACCGTTGCGCGCGACGGGTTGTGGCGTGCGCTGACGCCGCAGATGTTCCGGCGGGGGCTGCTCCGCAAGGCGCTCGAATCGGCGAGGGCGGAAGGGTTCGTGCCCACGGACGAGGCGCAGGCGGTGGAGCGGCTCGGCCACGCGCCGCGGCTGGTCGTGGGGGCCGCGGAGAACATCAAGGTCACGACGCGGGCAGACCTCGCCTTCGCCGAGGCGGTGCTGGCGGGCAGGGGAGCGGGTGCATGACGATGAGGATCGGCAGCGGTTTCGATGTCCATGCCTTCGGGCCGGGTGACGGCGTCGCGCTGGGTGGTGTTCGCGTGCCTCACACGCAGGGCGTGGTGGCCCATTCGGACGGCGATGTGATCCTGCACGCCTTGTGCGATGCGCTGCTCGGCGCCGCCGGTCTGGGTGATATCGGCCAGCATTTCCCGGACACCGATCCGCGCTGGAAAGGACTCGACAGCAACCGCTTCGTCGAGTCTGTGATGGGCAAATTGCGGGAACGCGGATTTGCAGTGGTGAATGCCGACCTGACGCTTCTGTCGCAGGCCCCGCGTATCGCGCAATACCGCGAGGCGATCCGCGCGAATGTCGCGGGTCTTCTGGGCGTGGAGCCGGATTGCGTGAACCTCAAGGCCACGACCACCGAGCGACTGGGGTTCGTCGGTCGCGGCGAGGGGCTGGCGGCGATGGCTACGGTGCTGTTGCGGCAGCTGCGTTCGACGGCCTGAAACGGCGGTCCCTGAAAAGTTCAGACGCCGTCTGGAACCACGCGATCCCCAGTGCCTCGAGTTCCTCGTCGCGCGGTATCTTCGTATAAGTCTCCGTGGGCTTGTCGTAGTGGTAGAAGCCCACTTTCCGGTTCATGCCCAGCACCGCCATGTGGTCGCCCTTGAGGATCGCGACGTCATGGTTGTGGTTGAACACGGCGATGCGCCGTGCCGGGTCCGCACGGCGGATATCCTGTCCGAAGAACGACGCCCTGTAGGGCATGCCCAGCAGGCCCATGACCGTCGGTGCGATGTCGATCTGGGTCATCAGCGTGTCGATGCGTGCCGGTTGCAGATGCTTCGGGGCGTGGATCAGCAGCGGGATTTCGTAGGTGCGCAGCGGGATCTCCGTCTTGCCGTAGACGCGCGCGCCATGGTCAGCCACGACCACGAACAGCGTGTCGTCGAACCAGGGGTGTTTTTCGGCTTCCTTCAGGAAGTACCCCAGCGCGTAATCGGCGTACTTCACGCCCGCCGGCCGGCCGCCGCCTTTCTCCGGGATGCCCAGTTGTTCAAGGCCTTTGCGGAAGGTGAAGGGCTTGTGGTTCGAGGTGGTCATTACGATCGAGAAGAATGGCCTGCCCTTCGCGTGCAACTCATCGAAGTGCCGCAGCGAAAGATCGAAAAGATCCTCGTCGCTGACGCCCCATATGTTCTCGAAGCGGACTTTTCCGATCGCGCCGCGGTCGAGCACTTCGAAGCCGTTGTGCCCGAAGAAGTAGTTCATGTTGTCGAAATAGCCATAGCCTCCGTACAGGAAGCTGGTGTCGTAGCCGAGCCCGCGCATGACGGAACCCCAGCCGGCGATGTCCTCGTTGCCGGGTCGGCGCAGGATGGACACCGTGGGGATCGGCGGAAACGAGGATGACAGGGCTTCCAGGCCGCGCACGGTCCGTGTGCCCGACGCGTAGGTCCTGGGGAACCACAGCGATTTGCCGGCATAGGCGTCGAAGTTGGGCGTGAGGTCCTTCTGCGAACCGTGCAGCTTGCTGAACTCCGCGCCAAAGGATTCGCTGGACACAAGCACCACGTTGAGGCGTCCGAGGCCATCCGGGTTGCCGGGGAACTGTCGTTCCAGCGTGCCGCTGCCCGGCTGCGTGATGCTCGATCCGCCCTGGGCGAGGAAACCCTCCATCAGCCTGACGTTGTCCTCCGTCGGTCGCGTCGCATAGTAGGCGTGGTAATCGATTTCGCTGGTGGACGCCGCGCGGAAGAAGCTGCTGTAGCCGTTCTGCGCGATCTCGTTCTTCACGCGGTTGCGCGACAAGGAGAGCGTGTCGGTGCGCCAGGCAGCGCCTACCAGTGTGGCGACGGCGGCATAGGCGAGCAGCGAGAGCAGTCGCTGCCGCAGCGGCATCGCCGGCAGGGCGGCGAAGAGGCGGCGCCTCAGCAGCCAGACGGTGATGAGGGCGGTGGCAATGGCGGCGACCACGACCTTCACGACCGGGTACTCCGCCCAGAGGTCGCCGACGACCTCCGTTGGATACATCAGGTAATCGAAGGCGACGATGTTGAGGCGGGCGTTGAATTCCTCGAAGAAGTAATACTCGGTGAACGCCATGTAGACGACGCCTACCAGCAGCAGCGTCATGAAGGTGGCCAGCCAGGGCCGACGCCCGCCCGCCGGTCGGCCCGGTGCCAGGAGGAAGTACGCCACGAAGGGCCCCAGAAGCAGGGTTGCCACGACCGCGTCGTTGACCAGGCCCGATGCGAGCATGCCCGGCAGGGCCAGTGCCGGCACGTCCGCGCCGCGACCGAACACCCACCACAGTACCAGCCGGAATACGAAGCCGACGACCAGGTAGGCCGATGCGAGGGTCGCGGTCGGCAGCAGGCGTGAAGCGATGGATTTCATGGGGCGATTCTAGCCCCCGCCGGGGATCAGCGGCGTCTGGCGCGAAGCAGGACGAGGCTTGCGCCGGTTCCGCCATCCACTTCCCGCGCGCTGGCGAAGGCCAGGACCGCATCGAGTCGTTGCAGGCGGGCGTTGACCAGATGCTTCAGGACGGGCCCCCGGTTGCCGGAGCCTCGACCCTTGCCGTGGACGATGCGCAACACGCGCAGAGACTGGGCGATGGCGGCCGCGATGAAACGGTCGAGTTCCAGCGCCGCTTCGGGCGCCGTCAGGCCGTGCAGATCCAGCTCGGCGTCGACCCGGTACTGGCCGCGCCGCAGGTTGCGGAAGACCTGATCCTGGACCCCGGGTCGCCGGAACTGCAGCTCTTCCCCCGATTCGATGACCGGCGCCAGGGGGAGGCGCAGGTCCGCCAGGCTCTCTTCGAGCACCGCTCTTGCGTCGGCGCGGGTGAAACGGGCTCTCGGCCTTGGCCGGATGCCGGTTCCCGGGCTCCGCGGCTCGAAATGCAGGCGGCGCACGCCATGCATCGCCGCGCGGAACAGCGCGGCATCGGCTTTCGCGTCATCCTGTGCATCGGGGGCGAGCATGGCCGGGACTGTCGCGCCGCGCTGCCCGCCGCGCAAGAGGGGAGGCGTTCCAGTATATTTGCCGCCGATGAAAATCCTTGTCAGCAACGATGACGGCTACCTGGCCGAAGGCATCGTGCGACTCAACGACGCGCTGAAGCCGCTGGGCGAGACCACCGTCTTCGCGCCCGACCGCAACCGCAGCGGCGCGAGCAACTCGCTGACCCTCGACGTGCCCTTGCGGGTCTTCGAGGCGGGCCGGGGCGTGCACTACGTGGTGGGGGGTACGCCGACCGATTGCGTGCACCTTGCGATCTCCGGCTATTTCGACCACGAATTCGACATCGTCTGCTCGGGCATCAACGACGGCGCCAACCTCGGGGACGACACCCTGTATTCGGGCACGGTCGCCGCCGCGATCGAAGGGCGTTTCCTCGGCCTGCCCACGATCGCCTTCTCGCTCTGCATGGAACCGGGCAGCGGACGGCATTTCGATTCTGCCGCGCGCGTCGCGCATGACATCGTCGCCCGGCTGCGGTCCCAGCCGCTGGAGCGTGGTTTTACCTTGAACGTGAACATCCCCGACCTGCCCTACGCGCAGTTGAAGGGCATCAAGGCGACCCGTCTCGGCTTCCGCCACCGATCGGAGCCGAGTATCCCGGTGCAGGATCCGCGCGGGCGCCGCATGTACTGGATCGGTCCGGCAGGTGGTGGCCAGGATGCCGGCGAGGGTACCGACTTCCATGCGATCGCCAACGGCTATGTGTCCGTGACGCCGTTGCAGATCGACCTGACGCGGCATTCCGCCATCGAGGGCTTGCGCCGCTGGCTGGAGCCGCTGGCATGACGCTGCGTTCGAGTCACCAGGGCATCGGCATGACTTCGGCGCGTACCCGCGATCGGCTGGTGCAGCGCCTGCGCGAGCAGGGCATCACCGACCTTCACGTGCTGGAGCGCGTGCGTGTCCTGCCGCGGCACATTTTCGTGGACGAGGCGCTCGCCAGCCGCGCCTACGAAGACACAGCCCTCCCGATCGGCTTTGGCCAGACCATTTCCCAGCCGTATATCGTCGCGCGCATGACGCAGGCCCTTGTCGAAGGCGGTCCGCTTGGAAAGACCCTCGAGATCGGTACGGGCTGCGGTTACCAGACTGCCATGCTTGCGCCGTTCACAAAGCAGCTGTTCTCGATCGAGCGCATCGAGCCCTTGTTGAACCGGGCGAAGGAAAAGGCCCGCGAACTTGATTTACGGAACGTGAGATTCCGGCATGGCGACGGGATGAAGGGGTGGCCGACCCAGGGGCCTTACGATGGCATCCTGGCGGCTGCCGCACCCCTGACGGTGCCTGACGCACTGGTCGAGCAGTTGTCCCCTGGTGGCCGCCTCGTGGTGCCGGTCGGCCCTGAAGGTCAGCAGCAGCTGCTGCGCATCACGCGACGTGAATCGGGGTTGCACCGCGAGGTGCTGGGACCGGTTTCGTTCGTGCCCTTGCTGGGCGGGACTCTTTGACGTTTCAACGACGTCCGTGGCCCGGGAACGCTCCGTTCCGGATCCTTTAGCCGTTTCCTTCGGGTTTCCACCATGCTCTGATCGAGCGCGATGGCGATGCATCCGCAGGCCCACCGCACGAAGGCACAGGACGGGGGGAACCGGTAAACGGTCCCGACAAAAGCAACAAAGCCGGTCGATACAAGAACAACAAAAACCGGATTACTAGATTATTCGAGACTGCAAGCTTCGAATGACCGGCTAACGACGCAACCGACCTCCGACCTGTGTCTTCCTGCGGTGGGCCTGAATGGCCCACCGCAGTGTCCGGAGACTGGTTACGGGCGCGCAGCCGCTGCCGGCTTCGCATCCGCCTTCGGGATCTCCAGCAGTTCGATGTCGAACACGAGCGTTGCACCACCGCGCATCTGCGGCGGGCGTCCCTCGTCGCCGTAGGCCAGTTCCGGCGGGCAGACCACCACGGCCTTGCCACCGACCTTCATGCGCTGCACGGCTTCGGTCCAGCAGGGAATCACGCCCGTGAGCGGGAACACCGCCGGCTCGTTGCGCTTGACCGAGCTGTCGAAGACCTTGCCGTCGACGAACTTGCCTTCGTAATGGACCTTCACCTGGTCCTCGGCCTTCGGCGAATCGCCGCTGCCTTCCTTGACGGACTTGAAGACCAGTCCGCTCTCCGTCTTGGTCGCGCCGGATTCGCCGGCTGCCTTGGCCAGGAACGCCGCGCCGGAGGACTTCTCCTTCTGCGTGGCCTCAGCCATGCGCTTCTGCTGGAGAGCCTGCAGCGCGGGCACGTACTTCTCGAGATCGTCGGCGCTGGCCTTGTCCTGCGCGCCATCGGCCAGGCCGGCCTTCACCAGCTCGAGCTCCTGGGCCGAGAAATTGAAGGTCTTGATGCTGCTGCTGAGCATCACGCCCAGGTTGTAGAGGGCCTTTTCGTCATCCGTCTTGGGCACAGGCTGGGCGGCGTTGGCACAGCTGGCAAGGACGACACAGGACAGCATGATGATCAGGGCATTGCGACGCATGCGGACTCCGCTTTGGATGGAAGCCCGATAGTCTAGCGGCACTCGGCGGGTCGCGCTGCGCACATGGCGTGGCAGCGCGACCGGTCGGGTCGGGGCGTCAGCCGCCGGCGGGCTTGGCGGCCTGCTGTTCCTTCAGGGTCTGGTGGGCGCGATGGATGACGTAGGCCCTCACGGCCTCGACGTCATCCCTCGACAGTTCCTCGGCGAAGCTCACCATGCCGCGAGCCTTGCGGGCGCCACCCAGCACGATGCTTTCCCAGGTCGCGGCGTCTGACAGCGCCGGCGAATGCTGCAGGTCCGGGATGAAGCTGCCGCTCACCGCCGCGTCGCCGTGGCAGTTGCTGCAGTACGGGTGGTAGACCTTGAAGCCCTTGTCGAGCACGGCTGCGCTGGCAGCATCGGCCGGCGGGTTCAGCGGCAGGCTCAGCGGCTCGTCCTTCGGCAGCGTGTCCTTGCCGCCGAGCTTGTACACGAGCACACGGGGTGTGTTCGTCCGGGCACGCTTGTCACGCGCTATCTCGCCCGCGGCGATGGGCAGCGCCCCGCCGTAGCCGGCCACGACGGCGACGTACTGCTCGCCATCCACTTCGTAGGAAACCGGTGCGGCATTGATTCCGGTCTGCGTCGTCGCGGACCAGAGTTTTACGCCCTTGTCCGCGCTGAAGGCGTTGAGCTCGCCCATTGCCGTGCCCTGGAACACCAGATTGCCGGCCGTGGACAGGACGCCACCGCCCCAGGGCTCGCTGTATTCGACGCGCCAGGCTTCCTTCTGCGTCACCGGATCCCAGGCGGCGAGGTGGCTCGTCGAGCCCTTCTTCGCAGCGGCCTTGATCTCCGGCACCTGCGGCAGCGAACCGCCCTGGAAGTCGTAGCCGATGTTGAAGGTGTACCTGCTGATCTTGTCGATGGGCGCGAGCTTGTAACCCTGTGCCAGATCCTGCGCCGGGATGTACACGTAGCCCGTCTTCGGGCTGAAGGACATCGAATGCCAGGAGTGGCCGCCGGCCGGTCCCGGCATGGCGGTGAACGGCTTGCCGGTCTCGGCGTAGCGTGCCGCCGGATTCAGCGTCGGGCGGCCGTTCTTCGGATCGAAGGCGGTGGCCCAGTTGATCGTCACGAAGGGCTTGGCCGAGATAAACTCGCCCGTCACGCGGTCCAGCACGTAGAACACGCCGTTCTTGGGGGCCTGCAGCACGACCTTGCGGTCCTTGCCGTCGATCTTGAGGTCCGCGAGGATGATGTGGTTAGTCGAGTCGTAGTCCCAGTCATCCGCCGGCGTGTGCTGGTAGTGCCAGGCGTACTCGCCGGTCTTGGCCTTTACGGCCACGATGGAGCTCAGGAAGAGGTTGTCGCCGAACCCCTCCGAGCGCTGCTTGCGGTTCCAGGGCGTGCCGTTGCCGGTGCCGAAATACAGCAGGTCGGTTTCCGGGTCGTAGGCCATCGCGTCCCAGACCGTGCCGCCGCCACCGAGCTTCCACCATTCACCCTTCCAGGTCTTGGCGGCCATTTCCATGGCCTTGTTCTCGAAGCCGTCCTTCGGGTTGCCCGGCACCGTGTGGAAGCGCCAGAGCATCTTGCCGTCGTTGGCGTCGTAGGCGGAGATGTAGCCGCGGACGCCGTATTCGGCGCCTGCGGCACCGATGATGACCTTGCCGTCGATGACCCGCGGCGCGCCGGAGATCGCATATCGCTTGGTCCGGTCGATCGTGTTGACGTCCCACGCGGCCTTGCCCGTCGCCGCGTCGATCGCCACCAGGCGGCCGTCGAGCGTGCCGAGGTAGACCTTGCCGTTCCACACGGCGACACCGCGGTTCACGACGTCGCAGCAGGCGTTGACGCCCCATTCACCCGGCACCTGCGGGTCGTAGCCCCAGAGCAGCTTGCCGGTCTTCGCATCGAGCGCGAACACCTTGCTCCAGGCCGTGGTCACGTACATCACGCCGTCGACGACGATCGGCGTGGACTGCTGGCCGCGGTTCACCGCGTCGAGATCGTGGTGCCAGGCCAGGCCGAGCTGGGCGACGTTGCCGTCGTTCACCTGCGTAAGCGGGCTGTGGCGCTGTTCGTC
>JBDLPS010000111.1:0-2659 GCA_039800965.1 Pseudomonadota bacterium
CGCGCTCGATGTCACCGTGCAGGCGCAGATCCTCGACCTGCTCCTCGACCTGCGCGAGCGGCTGGACATGGGAATCCTGTTCGTCACCCATGACCTCGGCGTGCTCGCGCGCCTGGCCGATGCGATCACCATCATGAGGCACGGCCGCATCGTGGAGCAGTCCGACGCGCTGTCGCTGTTCGACGCCCCGCGCGAACCCTATACGCGCCAGCTGCTCGAGGCCGCGCGTCGCCTCGAGCTCGGCGCCGGGAGGGCGCCATGAGCGAACTGCTGCTGCTCGAAGGCCGTGATCTGGTGGTCGAGTACCGCCGTGACGCCGGGCTGTTCAAGCGGCCCGAGGTTTTCCGCGCACTCGACGGCGCGAGCTTCGGGCTCGGCGCCGGCCAGTCGCTGGCCATCGTCGGCGAATCCGGCAGTGGCAAGTCCACGCTCGCCCGTGCGGCGCTGAGGCTTCTGGAGCCGGTTGCAGGGCAGGTGCTGCTGCGGGGCGAAGACCTCGCCATCCTCGCGCCCGAAGAGTTGCGCCAGCGCCGCCGCGACCTGCAGCTCGTGTTCCAGGATCCGCTGGCCTGCCTCGATCCGCGCATGCGCATCGCGGAGATCCTCGGCCAGCCGTTGCGGGCCTTCGAGCCGACACTCGGTGCCGCCGCCCGTCGCGAGCGGGCCGTTGCGGCGCTGCAGACGGTCGGCCTCGAACCCTCCATGCTCGATCGCTATCCCCACCAGTTCTCCGGCGGACAGGCCCAGCGCATCGGCATCGCCCGCGCCCTCATCGTCGATCCCGCGGTGCTCGTCTGCGATGAACCGGTATCCGCGCTCGACGTGTCCATCCGCGCGCAGGTCCTCGACCTGCTCGCCGGCGAGCGGGCCCGCCGCAACGCCGCGCTGCTGTTCATCGCCCACGATCTCTCCGCGGTGCGTTTCCTGTGTGAGCGCACGCTCGTGCTGTACCGCGGGCAGGTGATGGAGCAGGGGCCCACGCAGGAGCTCTTCGCCGCGCCCCGCCATCCGTATACGCAGCTGCTGCTCGGCGCGGCGCTCGTTGCCGATCCCCGTCGCGCGCGCCGGCGTCCACGCCCCGCCGCGGCACCCGCCGCGAGCGTCGCACCCGTCACCGGTGGCTGCGTGTTCGCGCCCCGCTGTCCCCGCGCCGACGTGTCATGCAGCGACACCCGGCCGCGTCCCCGCCTGGTGGACGGCGTGACCGTGGCCTGTCATCACGCCTGAAGGCGGTCCCGCGGCAGGTCTTCCAGCGTGAAGCGGCCGTCGTCCTGCAGGCGCAGCACGCTGCCCTGTGCATACCAGTCGCCCAGCACGATGCGCGTGCAGGCCTTGCCGTTCACGTCTGTCGCGTGCACGCCGGGCCGGTGCGTGTGCCCGTGGATCATCAGCGTCGTGCCGCTTGCCGCGAAGGCGGTGCGGACCGTCTCGGCATTCACGTCCATCACCTCGTAGGCCGCGCGACCGGTGTGGACGCGGCTGCCCGCGCGGGCCTTGTCGGCGATGGCGCGCCGCGCGTCGAGGGGCAGGGCGGTGAAGCGGGCCTGCCAGTCCTCCTGCCGCACGATGCTGCGCAGGCCCTGATAGGCATGGTCGTCGGTGCAGAGCAGGTCGCCGTGGCAGACGAAGGCGTCCACCGTGCCCAGCCGCACGCGCACGGGATCGGGCAGCAGCACGCAGCCGGTACGCGCTTCGAAGCCTTCGCCGAAGAGGAAATCGCGGTTGCCACGCAGGACCCATACCGGGTGGCCGGCCGCCGTGTGGGCACGCAGTGCCTCGCAGACGCGGCTGCGACAGGGCTCCGGATCGTCGTCGCCGACCCAGGCCTCGAAGAGGTCGCCCAGGATGTACAGGCCATCGGCCTCGCGTGCCGGCCCCTGCAGGAAGGCAAGGAACTGCTCGACCGCCGCGGGCAGCGACGCATCGAGATGCAGGTCCGAAACGAAGAGGTAGGTGGCCGTGCGCATCGTTTGTCTGCCATTGTATCGTGATCCGATTCCAATAAACTCCGCGCCCATGCTCCGCATCCACAATTCCCTGACCGGCCGGCTGGAGACCTTCGCGCCCCTGGAGGCGGGCAAGGTCCGCATGTACGTCTGCGGCATCACCGTCTACGACTACTGCCACATCGGCCACATGCGCATGATGGTCGTCTTCGACATGGTGCGCCGCTGGCTCAGGGCTTCCGGTTACGCGGTGGACTTCGTTCGCAACATCACCGACATCGACGACAAGATCATCCGTCGTGCCGCCGAGAACCGCGAACCCATCGATGCGCTCACCGGTCGATTCATCGCCGCCATGGACGAGGACGCCGCCAGCCTCGGCTGCGAAAAGCCCGACCATGAGCCCCGTGCCACGCAGTACGTGCCCGAGATCCTCGCGATGATCGGGCGCCTCATCGAGCGGGGCCATGCCTACGTGGCCAGCGACGGCGACGTGCTGTATTCCGTCGCCAGCTTCCCGGAATACGGCAGGCTTTCGGGCAAGCGTCTTGCCGACCTGCGTGCCGGCGCGCGCATCGACATCGGTGAAGCCAAGCGTGATCCGCTCGACTTCGTGCTGTGGAAGCGCTCCAAGCCCGGCGAGCCCGCCTGGGAATCACCTTGGGGCGCCGGTCGCCCGGGCTGGCACATCGAGTGCTCGGCCATGTCCACCG